>JANOAF010000091.1:0-1834 GCA_031411015.1 Opitutaceae bacterium
GCCATCTCGCCGTGGTCGGTCGAGGGACCGTCCGCGATGATCTGGCCGAGCTTGATCTTCTGGCCGAGCTTTACGATGGGCTTCTGGTTGAAGCAGGTGCCCGCGTTCGAACGCATGAATTTGCGCAGCTCGTAAACGTGGACGCCGTTTTTCTCGTCGGTCTTCACGTTGCGCGGCAGCTCGCCGTCCTTCGTGATGACGATACGCTTGGCATCAACCGAGGCGACGACGCCAGCGGCTTCCGCGACGGCGACGATCTTGGAGTCGCGCGCGACGCGCTCCTCGATGCCGGTGCCGACAAACGGTGCTTCGGCTTGGAGGAGCGGCACGCCTTGGCGCTGCATGTTGGCGCCCATGAGCGCGCGATTCGCATCGTCGTGCTCGAGGAAGGGAATCATGCCGGCGGCGATCGAGATGACCTGCTTCGGCGAGACATCCATCAAGTGGACCTCGGCGGCGGTGACCTCGAGGAAGTTGCCGTCCTGACGGACGGTGACCTTGCCGATGAAGTGACCCTTGTCGTCGATCTCCGAGTTGGCCTGCGCGATGACCTTGGCCTCTTCCTGGTCGGCGGTGAGATACTCGATCTTCTCCGTGGCGCGGCCGTCCTTGACGACGCGGTAGGGAGTCTCGATGAAGCCAAACTCGTTGACGCGGGCGTAAGTCGAGAGCGAGTTGATGAGACCGATGTTCGGACCTTCGGGCGGTCTCAACCGCGAACGTGCCGGCTTCGAAGTCCGCGACGTCCATCCGTCGCACTACGGCCGCATCTGCCCCATTGAGACGCCCGAAGGTCCGAACATCGGCCTCATTAACTCTCTCTCGACTTACGCCCGCGTAAACGAGTTCGGCTTCATCGAGACGCCCTATCGCGTCGCGAAGGACGGCCGCGTCACCGACAAGATTGAGTATCTCACCGCCGACCAGGAAGAGGGCAAAGTCATCGCCCAGGCCAATTCCGAGATCGACGACAAGAATCACTTCGTTGGCAAAGTCACGGTTCGTCAGGACGGTAACTTCCTCGAAGTCGCCGCCGCTGAGGTCAACCTGATGGACGTCTCGCCTAAGCAGGTCATCTCGATCGCCGCGGGCATGATTCCCTTCCTCGAGCACGACGATGCGAATCGCGCGCTCATGGGCGCCAACATGCAACGTCAAGGCGTGCCGCTCCTCCAAGCCGAGGCGCCGTTCGTCGGCACCGGCATTGAAGAGCGCGTCGCCCGCGACTCGAAGATCGTTGTTGTAGCCGAAGAGGCCGGTATCGTCGCTTCGGTTGATGCGAAGCGCATCGTCGTCACTAAGGATGGCGAGCTCCCGCGCAACCTGAAGACCGAGCCGAAGACGCACACCTACGTTTACGAGCTGCGGAAATTCATGCGCTCGAATGCGGGCACGTGTTTCAACCAGAAGCCGATCGTCAAGCAGGGCCAGAAGATCAAGGCCGGCCAAATCATCGCCGACGGTCCCTCGACCGATATGGGCGAGATGGCCCTCGGCCGCAACGTGCTCGTCGCGTTCATGCCGTGGAACGGTTACAACTTCGAAGACGCCATTCTCATCTCCGAGAAAGTGCTCCGCGAAGATATCTTCACCTCGATCCACATCCAGGAATTCGAGGTCACCGCGCGCGACACCAAGCTCGGGCCTGAAGAAATCACCCGCGATATCCCCCACGTCGGCGAAGAGGCCCTCAAGAACCTCGATCACAACGGCGTCATCCGCATTGGTGCCGAAGTGAAGCCCGGCGACATCCTCGTCGGAGGCAAACATTCGCTTCCACTCTTCCCGATCCGAATCATCGTCGCTGTCGTTCGCCTCGCCTTTACAAGCGAGC
>JANOAF010000092.1:0-1533 GCA_031411015.1 Opitutaceae bacterium
CACCCCGCGGGCTTAGCGAAAGCGCATTCGTGTTTGATGCGGGGTGAGGGCACCCCGCCTACAAACAATCTAGACCGTAACCAGCGGCTTGAGCCCGCGCTCGATCTCGGCGCGGCGTGATTCCAAGAACGGCGGCAGCGCGAGTTTTTCGCCGAGCGATTCCATCGGCTCGTCGGCGGCGAAGCCCGGCCCATCGGTCGCGATCTCGAAGAGCACGCCGTTGGGTTCGCGAAAATAGAGGCTGCGAAAATAGTAGCGGTCCACCGGACCGCTGGAGCGCATGCCCATTTCGACGAGACGCCGCGCCCACGCGTCGTAGCTCTCGGTCGTCGGTGTGCGAAACGCCACATGATGCACCCCGCCCGCTCCGGGCGTCGCGGGCTTGGTGCCGGGCTCCACCACGACGTGCAACTCCGCCGGCGGCCCTTCGGCGCCCATCTGGTAAACCTGCACGTCGCGGCTGGCCGCGAGCACGCCGTCACCCTTAAGGGAATACTCGCGGCCGCGCTTCATGTTCATCACGTGCGTGAGCACCGTGTCGGTCGGCTTTAGCGTCGGCACACTCATCGCAATCGGCCCGAGCCCGAGGATTTGGTGTTCGCCGGGCACGGGGCTTTTTGCCCATGGGTGCGCGGGACGACGCGATTCGTCCACGACGAGACTCAGGCGCTGGCCCTCGCCATCCTCGAAGTCGAGCGTCGCGCGGCCGTCGCGTTCGGTGATTTTCCCGTGCGTTACGCCCAGCGACGCGAAACGCTTCTCCCACCACGCGAGCGTCGTCGCACTGGCCACCCGCAGCCCGGTGCGCACAATGCTATGCGAACCACGCCGCTCCCGGCTCACCGGCCAGTCGAAAAACGTGAGGTCCGTGCCGGGCGACGCCAGCCCGTCGGCGTAGAACAGATGATATGCAGAGACGTCATCCTGGTTCACGGATTTCTTCACCAGCCGCAGCCCGAGCGTATGCGTGTAGAAAGCGTGGTTGCGCGGCGCATCGGCGGTGACGGCCGTCAGGTGGTGGAAGCCCGTGAGTTGCATCCGCTCATCGTGCACAGGTTGGCCAAATCGTCCAGCCGCAGCCCGCACGGGAAGTGTGTCAGTTTGATCTTTTGTTGTCATTGCGAGGAGCGCAGCGCGGCAGCAATCCATCTGAGATGTCAGCTGGCTTGGCGCACCCGGCTTCCCCGGCATCGCAATGCCACCTCAAACGAACCCCTACCCGCACGCCCGTCACGCCGTCGTGCCACCCGGGGCGGCAAAATGCGCCTCGAACCGCGCAAGCAGCGCCTTGTAGTCAAACGGCTTTCCCAGCAGCGCCAGCGCACCCGCGTCGGCCGCCGCCTGCGTCACCTGCGCCGTGCGCGCCCCCGACATCATCCACACGGCGACAGCGCGCCCCGCCTGCGCCGCCTGCTGCTGCAGCGCCCGGCAAATTTCGATCCCATTCATCACCGGCATGTGCACATCGACCATCGCCCCATCGATCGGCTGCTGCGCCGCGGCCGTGATCGCCTCGATACCGTCCCGTGCGAC
>JANOAF010000093.1:0-1579 GCA_031411015.1 Opitutaceae bacterium
CATGACGCTGGAAAACGCCTATCACCTTCTCCTCGATCAAGGCGACATGGACGAGGCGTTGACCGACCTCGCCTCCGGTCAGCAGACGCCGCGACGCCGCGAACTCGTCCAGCATTTCACCAACCGCTTCCTCTCCCAGCCGCCGGAGCAAATCGGCGGCGTGAAGGAGACCATCGCGAACTACCTCCAAGCGTTCATCACCCCGGAGATCGCCCAGGTCTTTTGCCCCGGAGCGAGCACGTTCGATTTCGCCGACATCGACCGCGGCAAGATCATCTGCGTCGCCATGCCGCAGAAGTTCCAGGTCGAGCGCCGCTACGTGAACACGTTCCTCAAGATGCTTTTCTACACGCACGCCCTGCGCCGGTTCGACAAGCCCGCCGGGGAGCGCCGTCGCGACAATCTCCTCATCCTGTGGGCCGACGAAGCGCAGCGCTTCGTGAGCGCGAGCGAGGAAGGCATGAGCGACTACAACTGCATCGACGTGATCCGCGAAGCCCAGGCCACCGTCGTCGCCGCCGCGCAATCCTCCACATCATTCATCCCGCCCCTCGGCCGGGAAAAAGCGCGCGTCTTCACGCTGAACCTCCGCAACCGGCTCATCTTCAAAGCCGCCGACGAAGAGGGCGCACTGGAAAGCGCCGACTTTCTCGGCAAGAAGCGCGTCATCAAAAAATCGTGGGGCTACACCGGCGGCAAGATGTCGCGCAATTTCTCCGAGCAGGAAGAACACAAGATCAAGCCTCACCTGCTACGCAGCCTGCCGAAGCACACCGCCGTCATCATCCACTGCGAGCGCGGCCACCGCCGCAAGCTGCTTCCGCCAATCGAGCCGAATGGCGAAGTCGCTCCGTGGTTCTGAAACGGATGATCGCGATGCCCAGCAACGGCCAAATCATCCATTGCCCAGCCACTACGGCGCGGGCAAACTCTACCGCTCTCCGGGCAAATAGCTCGTCAACGATCCCATCCATCTCCATGTCAAAATCCACGCCGACCGACAGGGCTGAGTGACTCACCCGATGAAAAAGCCCACGGACACGACCCTGGCCATCAGCGCCGACTACCGGCAGTTCATCGAGGAACTGAAGGCACGGGTGAATTCCGCCCGCGTTTCAGCGGCTCGGGCTATTACCCACGAGGCGATCCTGCTCTACTGGGACATCGGCCGTGGCATCGTGGAAAAGCAGAAGGAGCACGGCTGGGGCGATTCCGTGGTTGAAATGGTGGCTGGAGATTTACGACGGGCGTTTCCCTCCGTGAGCGGATTCTCGCCGCGCAATGTGTGGGATATGCGGCGTCTCTACGAAGTCTATTCGGCTCCCGAATTTCTCTCACAGGCTGTGAGAGAAGCGGGGAAGCGTGAGGCTGAGCGAATTCTGCGACAACCCGTCGCAGAATTGGAGGCAGGCGAAATCCGGCTGCAACCTGTAGCCAAATTGGCGGGAGGCGGCGAGCCGGGCCAATTTCTGCGACAGCTTGTTGCAGAAATTCCCTGGGGGCAAAACCTCCTCATCCTGAACAAGCTCACCGCTCCCGCCGCCCGCCTCTGGTATCTCCGCGCCACCGCCCGTTTCGG
>JANOAF010000094.1:0-12989 GCA_031411015.1 Opitutaceae bacterium
ACCACGCGCGTCCAATCGACGCCGCTGGCATCAATCATCGCGACGCACTCGGCAAACGCGCCGCGCGAATGCACGACGACGGGGCAGCCGAGTTTTTTGGCGATCGCGAGCTGCGCCTCAAAGGCCGCGCGCTGCCACGCGAAAACCTTTTCCGCCTCGGACGGGTCCTTGGGCAAATGAAACCGATCGAGCCCGCACTCGCCGATTGCCACCGGTAACGTGGCACGGGCGTCTCGCCCGTTAATCCGGAGAATCACGGGCGAAACGCCCGTGCCACGTTACCAGTGGCAATCGGCGAGTGCGGGCTGGATCGGTTTCATTTGCCCAAGGACCCGTCCGAGGCGGAAAAGATTTTCGCGTGGCAGCGCGCGGCCTTCGAGGCGCAGCTGGTGATCGCCAAAAAACTCGGCTGCCCCGTCGTCGTGCATTCGCGCGGCGCGTTTGCCGAGTGCGTCGCGATGATTGATGCCAGCGGCGTCGATTGGACGCGCGTGGTGTTTCATTGTTTCACCGAAGGCGCGGCGGAGATGGCGGAGCTCACGCGCCGCGGTGGCTTCGGATCGTTCACCGGGATTCTGACCTACAAGACGGCGGAGAACATCCGCGCGGCGGCGAAGGCGCAGGGGCTCGCGCGCTTCATGCTGGAGACGGACGCGCCCTACCTCACGCCGCTGCCGCATCGCGGGAAACCCAACGAGCCTGCCTTCGTGCGGCACACGGCGGAGTTTGCGGCTCGGGAAGTGTTCGGCGTCGACGATCAGGAGCTGGCGCGGGTGAGCAGCGCCAACGCGCGGAAGTTTTTCGGACTAACCACTAACGCTCACTGATTGGTGGGAATGTTGGGAAATAGATTCCCCAAATTTCCATTCAATGGTGGCTCGGTTTAGTGGAAAAGGGTTCCTAGGCCTCGTCGAACTTTCGGGCGAAGAGCGCTTCGATTTCGTTGAGCATGGCCTCGGCGTCGGCGCCGGTGGCGATGAACTTCACCTTCGAGCCTTTGCCCGCGGCGAGCATCATGAGCCCCATGATACTCTTGCCGTTCACCTGCTCCTCGTCCTTTTCGACGAAGACCTCGGCCTTAAACTTGTTCGTGATGCGCACGACCATCGCGGCGGGCCGAGCGTGGATGCCCATCTTGTTTTGCACGACCAGCTCCTTGGTCAGAGCTCCACTGGCAGCGGCGGCGTCGTATTTGTTCATCGGTGCGGTCAGATTGGGCAAAATCGGGCCGTGGCGGTGGCTTGCAACCCAAAAACCCGCCCTCACGCTGCGCCTCGATGGCCCACACCGCGATCATCGTTCCCTGCCGGCTCGAATCGACGCGCTTTCCGCGCAAGCTGCTCCACCCGATCCGCGGCAAGCCGTTGCTGCTGTGGGTCGCCGAGCGCATCGCCCGGGAGGCCCCGGAATTTCCGCTGCATTTCGCCGTCGACCACGCGTTGCTCCGCGACTGCGTGGCCGCGGCGGGCTTCCACGCGATTATGACGAGCGAGGCGCACCAGAGTGGCACCGATCGAATCGCGGAGGCCAACCGAGGCGTGAAGGCGAACTACGTGATTAACGTGCAGGCCGACGAGCCGCTCGTGACGGGCGCGCAGATCCGCTCGCTGGCGAAACTGATCGCGGGGCCCGTGCCGATGGCGACGCTCGCGACGCCCTTCCGGCGCATCGTCGATTTCTACAATCCGAACCAAGTGAAGGTCGTGGTGCGCCGCGATGGTCGTGCGCTGTATTTTTCCCGTTCGCGACTTCCTTTCTCGCGCGATCTCGGGCTCACCATCGACGACACATGGCTCGCGGCCAACCCGTGCCTCAAGCACCTCGGGCTCTACGCGTATCACGCGGATCTGCTGGAGAAATTCGCCGCGCTGCCGCCGGGGCGCTACGAACAAATCGAACGGCTGGAGCAACTCCGGGTGCTCGAAAACGGCCACGAAATCCTCGTCGCGGAAACGAACGATCCCGGGATCGGCGTGGACACGCCCCAGGATGCGGTGAAGTTTGAGCAGTTGCTCGGATAGTAGGGCGGGTCTGTGACCCGCTCTTTCGCGCGGTGCGCGTGCGAACCGAGGGCGGGTCAGAGACCCGCCCTACCTCAGATTTTCCCGGCCTTGCGCGCCTCGACCATCTTGTAGAAATCGACGAACAGCGGGTCGGCGTCGTTCGGGCCGGGGGCGGCTTCGGGGTGATATTGCACACTGAAGACCGGCAGCTTGGTGTGGCGCAGGCCCTCGACGGTTTGGTCGTTCAGATTGATCTCGGTGACTTGCGCGCTGGTTTTTTCGAGCGACTTCGGATCGGTGGCGAAACCGTGGTTCTGCGCGGTGATGGACACCTTGCCGGTCTCGAGATTCTTCACCGGCTGGTTGCCGCCGCGGTGGCCGAACTTGAGCTTGAACGTGGTGCCGCCGAGCGCGTGCGTGAGCATCTGGTGGCCGAGGCAGATCCCGAAAATCGGGAAATCAGGCAGGAGCGCCGTGACCGTTTTGTGGATGTAGGGAAGCGCGGCTGGATCGCCGGGACCGTTGGAAAGGAAAACGGCGTCGGGTTTGTGCTCGCGCACCTGCTCGTGCGTGCTGGTGGCCGGGAAGACCTGCACTTCGAAGCCGTGATTCACGAGCTTGCGGTAGATGCTGTGCTTCGCGCCGTAGTCGAAAGCGGCGACGCGGAATTTTTTCGCGGGCACCGCGGGCGCGTTCATCGTGGTGCCGACGGGCAGGTAGGGGGCGTTGTGATTTGTCGGATCGTCGGCGCGCCAGATGAACGGGGTCTGGCACGAGACGTCCTTCACGTAGTCGGTGCCGGCCATGTCACGCCAGGACTTCGCGAGGCGCACGGCCTCGGCGTCGGCAATGGGGCGCGTGCTGAGGCAGCATTTCATCGCGCCATCGACACGGAGCTTTTTGGTGAGCGCGCGGGTGTCGATTTCGCTGATGCCGGGGATGCCGTATTTTTTGAGAAAGGTGTCGAGCGAGAGCTTGCTGCGCCAGTTGCTGACAATGGGCGAGAGTTCGCGCACGACGAAGCCCGTGCACTTGGGTGCGATGGCCTCGTTGTCCTCGTCGCTGATGCCGTAGTTGCCGATCTGCACGGCGGTCATCGTGACAATCTGGCCGCAATAGGAAGGATCGGTGAGGATCTCCTGATAGCCGGTCATCGAGGTGTTGAAGACGCATTCGCCGGAGACGGTGGCATCGGCACCGAACGCACGGCCGTGGAAAACCGAACCGTCTTCGAGGGCGAGAACTGCGGGCTTGGGCGTGGACATTAAAGCCGAACGAAAGGTGCTCGGGTGGCGCCTGCCAAGGGTTTTGTGCGACCGCGCACGACAATTGCGCGGAGCCACTGGGGTGGCCGACGGGAGCGGGATTCGTCTCTGGTGGGAGGAACGACGCGAGAATCGCAGGGTGTCCGAAGTGGAAATGTGCCCTCCCGCCCGTGAAATTTGGCTCGGCACCGGCGCGGGTGCGGCCGAATCTCGCGGCGTGAAAATCCCCGTCACCTTTCTTGTCTCGCTGCTGCTGGCCGTCGCGGCGCGCGCGGCGGATCGGCCCAACATCATCTTCATCCTTTCCGACGATGTCGGCTATGGCGATCTCGTGTGTTACGGGGCGAACAAGGTGAAAACGCCGCACCTCGACCGGCTCGCGCGCGAGGGCACGCGGTTCATGGATGCGCACTCGACCGGTTCGGTCTGCACGCCGACGCGATTTGCGTTTATGACCGGACGCTACGCGTGGCGGCAGGCCGGCACGGGCATCGCGGCGGGCAACGCCACGCAGCTCATCAAACCCGGCACGCCCACGGTCGCGTCGGTGTTGCGCGGCGCGGGCTACGCCACGGGCCTCGTCGGCAAGTGGCACCTCGGTCTCGGCGAGACCACGCCGGATTTTAATCGCGACCTCAAGCCCGGCCCGCTTGAGCTCGGGTTCGACTATGCCTTCTACATTCCCGCGACCGGCGATCGCACGCCGTGCGTATTCGTGGAAAACCACCGCGTCGTCGGCCTCGATCCCGCGGACCCGATTGCGGTGAGCTACGGCACGCGCATCGGCACGGCGCCGACGGGGGCCGAGCGCCCCGATCTCCTGAAAATCAAATTTGGTCCGGGCCACAACCAGACAATCGTCAACGGCATCTCGCGCATCGGCTACATGACGGGCGGCGAGAAAGCGCGCTGGGTCGACGAGGACATTGCCGACACGCTCACGAACCGCGCGGTGGCGTTCATCGAAAAGCAAAACGCGAACAAACCCTTTTTTCTCTACCTTGCGCCGCACGACATCCATGAGCCCATGGTCCCGCATCCGCGGTTCCGCGGCACGAGTGAGTGCGGCTGGCGCGGCGATGTGATTCACCAGCTTGACTGGACCGTCGGCGAAGTCCTCGCCGCCCTCGACCGCCGCGGCCTCGAGAAAAACACGCTCGTGATTTTCACCTCCGACAACGGCGGCGCGATCAAGGACACCTACGACGACGGCACGAATCACCTCCACGCGCTCCAGCCGCCCAACGGCGCGCTCCGCGGCTTCAAGGGCCAGCTCTACGAGGGCGGCCACCGCGTGCCGTTCATCGCGCGTTGGCCCGGCCAGATTCCCGCCGGCGGAAAATCCGACGCGCTCATGGGGCACGTCGACATGGTGCGCACCTTTGCCGCACTCACCGGCCAGACGATTCCCGCCGGCGCCGCGCCGGATGCGGTCGACGTTCTCCCCGCACTGCTCGGCAAAAACGCGAAGGGCCGGGACGCGCTTGTCCTCCAAAACAATAACCAGGCGCCGCTCGCCCTGCGGGCGGGCGCTTGGAAACTCATCCTGAAGCCCAACGGTTCAAGCGAGCTCTACAATCTGGCCGACGATCTCGCCGAGAAACAGGATCTCGCGGCCCGCGAACCCGAGCGGGTGAAAGCGCTGTCGGCCCAGCTCGCCGCCGAGCGCGCGAAGTCGGGCTGAGGCGGTGGGGTTTCCTCCGCGCGTCCGCCCGCCTACGGTAAGGCGGGTCTGTGACCCGCCCTCGGTGCGAACACTCAGCATGCGAAAGGGCGGGTCAAAGACCCGCCCTCCCTCTGAACCGAGACTTGCTGCGCTCCACTGTTCTGCCCCATTTTGATTTCACCTCCCCATGCTCCTCCTCCGCCTCCTCAAATTTCCCGCGTTCGCCCTGTTCCTCGGGGCCTTCGCGAGTGCCTTCGCCGCCGCTCCCATGTCCAAGGTCATGCTCCTCACCGGCCAGTCCAGCAAGTATCACGACTGGACGAAGAGCGCCCCGCTCGTGAAAACCTATCTCGATCAGATCGGGCTCTTCGCGGTCGATGTCGTGACGACGCCCGCTACCGGTGCCGACATGGCGGGCTTTGCGCCGAAATTTTCCGGCTATGCTGCGGTCGTGATGGTTTACGAGGGTGCGGAGTGGCCGGCGGCAACGAAGGCGGCGTTTGTCGCCTACATGAAAAATGGCGGCGGCCTCGTCGTGATTCACGACACAGACAACGCGTTTCCCTTCTGGCCCGAGTGGAACGAGATGATCGGCGTCGGCGGCTGGGGCTTCAAGGCGGACGGTAACATCGGCGCGCGCGACGAATCCTTCGGACCGAAAATCCGCTGGCGCGACGGCAAGGTCGTCCTCGACTCGACCACGCCGGGCAACGCCACGCACCCGGCGCGCCATGAGTTCCCCGTCGTCACGCGCACGCCCGATCATCCGATCATGAAGGGGCTGCCCGCCGCGTGGCTGCACGCGAGCGACGAGATCTACAGCCAGCTCCGCGGTCCGGCGAAAAACGTGACGGTGCTCGCGACCGCTCAGCCCGACAAAGTGAAGTTTCCGACCTCCACCGGCGAAAACGAGCCGATGCTCATGGCGATCAGCTACGGCAAGGGCCGCGTGTTTCACACCACGCTCGGTCACGTCGGCCCGCGCGAGACGCCGCCGTTCCCGGCCATCGCGTGCGCCGGATTCATCGTGACACTCCAGCGAGGCACCGAGTGGGCCGCGAGCGGCAAGGTCACGCAGAAGGTCCCGGCGGATTTTCCGACGACGGAGAAGACGTCACTGCGGAAGTGAGCGCTCGTGCCGCGCTGCAGTCCCGCCCGTTGTGACGGCGTCGGACAGCCCGGCCAACAGGCTCCGAGCTAGAGCGGGGTCTGTGACCCGCTCTCGAACACTCAACGCATGAAAGGGCGGGTCGCAGACCCGCTCTACCACAGACCGTCGCCACGGTGGCTGCGCGGCTTTCCGCGCCGATTTTTCACCCGGATCTACACCTTCGGCCGCGTCCGCAGCGCGGTGCGGAGCACGCGCTGCGCCTCGGTGAGATCGGCGCCGGCGACGGGTAGGCGCGGGGCGCGCACGGTGGCGCTGCCGGTTTTCGTTTCGGCCTGCACCCATTTGATGAGCTGCACAAATTTCGGGACGGTATCGAGGCGCAGCAGCGGGAGGAACCAGGCGTAGAGCGCGTCCGCGCGTGCGGTGTCACCGCGGATCGCGGCATCGAAGAGCGCGACGCTCTCCTTGGGAAACGCGTTCACGAGTCCGGCGACCCAGCCGACCGCGCCCATGCGGATGCCCTCAACAATCGCATCGTCCATGCCGACGAGGATCGCGAGGCGGGGGCCGAGTTCGGCGCGGAGGGCGGTGACGCGGCGGATGTCGCCGCTCGATTCTTTCACCGCGGCGAGATTCGGATGATCAGCGGCGAGCTCCGCGATCTGCGCGGGGAGGAAGTCCGTTTTGTAGGCGACCGGGTTGTTGTAGAGCATGCACGAGAGCTGCGTCGCGCGCATCACGGCGGCGACGTGCGCCTTCATCTCGCGCCAGTCGGTGCTGTAAACGTAGGGCGGCAGCACCATGAGCCCGCGCGCACCCGCCTCGGCCGCCGCACGGGCGAGGGCGACGGCCTCCGCGGTCGAGAGCGAGGCGATCCCGAGCACGACTGGCGCGCGTTTCCCGACGGCGCGGACCGCAGTGGCGGTGACCGCCATTTTTTCCTCGAACGAAAGCGTGGCCGCCTCACCGAGCGAACCGCCGCACACGATGCCCGTGCAACCGCTATCGATCATCCAGCGGCAGTGGCGGGCAAACGCCGCGTGATCGATCGCGCCGTTGGCGCGGAGATTGGTGGTGACGGCGGGGAGGACGCCGGTCCAGGACATCGTGGATTTCATGCGAAGCGGTCGGGGCTGAGGGAGGCGAGGGCGAGCGAAGGCTTTTCGCCGGAGAGAATTTCGGCCACGAGTTGGCCGGTGATAGGCGCGAGGCTCAGACCCATCATGGCATGGCCGGTCGCAGCGGTGAGATTGTCGTAGTGCGCGAAGCGGCCAAGGTAAGGCATGCCGTCCGGCGCACACGGGCGCAGCCCGTGCCACACCGGCAGGTCGCGAAAATCTGCGGCGGTGAACTCGGGGAAATAACGCGGCACGGATTCCGTAATGCCCGCGACGCGGTCCCGCTGGATCGATTCGTCGAGGCCGCTCAACTCCATCGTGCCCCCGACGCGCAGCGTGTCGCCCATCGGGGTGACGGCGACGCGCGCTTCCTGGAAAATCGAGCAGAGCCGCGGCAGTTGGCGCGGGCGCGGGAGCGTGACGCTGTAGCCCTTGCCCGCCTGCATCGGCAGCGTGAGCCCGAGCGGGCGCACCGCGCTCGGCGACCACGAGCCACCCGCGAGCACGAATTCGTCGGCTTCGATGTCGCCGCGCGGCGTGATGGCGGCGGCGAGCCGGCGGCCTTCGCGCCGCCAGCCCGTGATCTCAGTGGACCACGAAAACTCCACGCCAGCCGCGTGGGTGAGCCGGAGCAGTGTGGGCATCAGGCGTTGCGGCGTGAGGTGGCAATCGAGTGGAAAATAGATCGCGCCCGCCACCGTCATGCGGACATCGGGATCGAGTTCGGCGGCGCGGGCGGCGGAGACGACTTCGGCGGCGATGCCCAACTCACTCGCGCGCGTGGCGACGCCGGCTTCGTCGTCGAGGGCGTGCTGCGTTTTGCAGAGCATGAGCAGACCGCGGCGCACGAGGCCGATGTCGTTTTTCGTTTCGTCGGAGAGCTGTTCGTAGAGCGCGCGGCTCGCCAGGCTGAGGTCGCGGAGCACGGGAGCGGAACGCGCGACGTGGTCGGCGTTGGCGGCGCGCATGAAGCGCAGGCCCCACGTGATCAGATCGAGGCTGAGGCGCGGGCGGATGTAGAAAGGACTTTTCGCGTCGAACATCCACTTGAGCGCGAGCGACGTCATGCCCGGCGCGGCGAGGGGAATGAAGTGACTCGGCACAATCATCCCGGCGTTGCCGAACGAGCAACCGTCGCGGTCTTCGGGCAAGCGTTCGACCACCGTCACGCGATGACCGCGCGCGGCGAGTTCACGGGCGCAGCAGAGACCGATGATGCCGGCACCGAGGATGACAACGCGTTTGCTCTTACCTGCGCTCATCCGCGAATCCCCCAGCAAAACGGATCGCGTTCATCGAGGAGCAGGGTGGCCTCGGCACAGACGTGCGCCTCGCCGGTAATCGTCGGCGCGACGATGCCCTTCGCGCGGTCGAGCCAGCGGTAGCGGCCGGTGAAGCGGCTGCCAATGATGCTCTCCTGCGTCCATTCCGCGCCCTCGGCGAGTTTTCCGTCGGCGGCGAGGCACGCGAGTTTGGCGCTCGTGCCCGTGCCGCACGGCGAGCGGTCGTAAGCGCCACCGGGACAGAGCACGAAGTTGCAACTCTTGCCCGCCGGCGTCGGCACAAACAGCTCGACATGATCGACGAGCGGAAAACCCTGAACGTTGACGGCCACCCGCGCGCGCTTCGTGAAGTCGAGCAGGGCGTCGAGATTCGCCAGTTCGAGCCGCAGGCCGTGCTGCTCGACAAGAAAAAACCAGTTGCCGCCCCACGCGATATCGCCGCGCACCTCGCCGTGATCGGGAATTTGGACGGCGATATTTTTCGCCGCGCGATGGCTCGCGACATTGCCGACTGATACGCGTCCGTCCGCGTGCAGCTCCGCCGTGATCGCCCCGACCGGTGTGTCGATGGCGACCCGGCCGGGTTTGAGCCGGCCCAGATGCGCGAGCGAGGCCACGAGGCCGATGGTGCCGTGGCCGCACATGCCGAGGTAGCCGACATTGTTGAAGAAAATCACCCCGAGATCGCAGCCCGCCCGGTGCGGCGGCACGAGCAGCGCGCCGACGACGACATCGGAGCCGCGCGGCTCGTTGACAATAGCGGAGCGGTAGCGATCAAAATTTTTCTGGAACCGCGTCACGCGCTCGTCGAGGGGTCCGGTGCCAAGATCGGGCCCGCCGTCGAGGACGAGCCGCGTCGGCTCGCCGCCGGTGTGAGAATCGAGAACGCGGATGGATTTCATGGGGCGAATGCGGATGAGATGATGAGTCGAATCGCAGCGGGCCTGGGGTAGGGCGGGTCTGTGACCCGACCTTTCGCGCGGTGAGTGGTCGAGGGCGGGTCAGAGACCCGCCCTACTGCACGCGGCCGATTCCTGAAAGGGTGCATGACGGCTTTCAGGGTTTGAGCGCCCGCACGAAAAAATCCTCCAGGCGCTTCCGGCCGTAGGGCGTGCGGAAGACGCCGTGGCCGGCGCCGGGCATCACGAGGTAATCGAATTCCCTGCCGGCTTTCGCGAGGGCGTTGGCGACTTGGTAGGTGCTGGCGGGGTCGACGTTCTTGTCCAGCTCCCCGACGACGAGGAAAAGTTTACCCTGAAGTTTGGCGGCGTGGGTGACGTTGGAGTTCGCCGCGTAGGCGGGGCCGACGGGCCAGCCGAACCATTGCTCGTTCCACCAGATTTTATCCATGCGGTTGTCGTGGCAGCCGCAGTCGCTCGCGGCCGCGGAGTAGAAATCACCGTGAAACAAAAGCGCGCCGAGCGCGGTCTGGCCGCCCGCGCTCGTGCCGTAGATGCCGACGCGCGTGAGATCGAGTTCGGGGTATTTCGCGGCGGCGGCTTTGAGCCACGCGATGCGATCGGGGAAGCCGGCGTCGGCGACGTTGCGCCAAGCGATGTCGTGAAATTTCTTCGAGCGACCGGCGGTGCCCATGCCGTCAGCTTGCACGACAATGAAGCCGCGCTCGAGCAGGGCGTCGTGCGAGCCAAAGGCCTTCGGGGTAAAGTAGCCGTGCGGGCCGGCGTAAATGCGCTCGAGGACGGGATATTTTTTCGCGGGATCGAAATCACGCGGGCGTTGGATGATACCGTAGATATCCGTCGTGCCGTCGCGGCCCTTGGCGACGAAGCGCTCGGGCCAGTGGCCGCGCGTGGCGAGGAGCGCGGTGGCGTCGGCGGTTTCGAGCGGGAGCGTGATCGTGCCGTCGTCGAGCCGGCGGAGCACGGAGACGGGCGGGGCGTCGACGCGTGACCAGGTGTCGACGAAGAATTTTTTGTCGGGCGAGAGTTTGATCGTGTGCATGCCGGGCTCGGGCGTGAGGACGGCGAAGCCGGTGCCGTCGAGATTCACGCGGCAGAGTTGCTCGTAGTAGGGATCGTCGAGGCCGCCGGCACCGGCGGCGCGGAACCACAGGATGCGCCGCGCGCGGTCGAGGTGCTCGATGCCGCGCACGACCCATTCGCCGCGGGTGATTGGATTCTTCAACGCGGTGGCTCGGACATCGTAGAGATAGAGGTGCACCCAGCCGTTGCGCTCACTGGGCCAGATGAGTTCGCCGGTGGCGTCGATGTGTTCGGTGAGGCGACCGCTGCGCGAGTAGTGGACGAAGGTCTCGCTGCGCTCCTCGGCGACGACCGTGAGCGTTCCGCTGGTCGCGTCGACCGAGAGGAGTTGGAGCAGTTGGTGCCCGCGCTGGTTGTGGACAAACGTGAAGCGCGACGAGTCCGGCAGCCAGCGCACGCTATCGAGGCTCCACGGATTGGGCAGCGACGACTGGTCGAGCGGAATCTCGCGGACGGTGACGACGTCGAAAAGATGCGGCCGGCTGATCGGGATTTCGTCGCCGGGCTTCAGGTAGGGATACGACGAGGTTTTGGGTTGCAGCTGATCGGCCGGGCTCGACTCGACGAGGGTCACGCGGCGCTCGGGAACCGGCCGCGTCTGCATCGCGACGACGTGCTTCGAATCCGGCGACCAATGCACGTCGGCCTCCGCCGCGGGATAGTCGGCGCGGTCGTATTGCATGCTGACGAGCCGCGCGCGCGAGGCATCGCGGCGGTAGGTGTGACCGGGGCTGCCGCCGACGGAGAGGGCGAACTCGCGCTTGGTCGCGAGCTCGCGGAGCCAGAGGTTGTCGTCGCGCGCGAAGGCTTCCCATTTGCCGTCCGGCGAGCGGGCGCGGCGCGAGCGGGCGGAGTCGGTTTCGTTGTCGGTCGGGGCCGCCGGGGTCGCGGGGGCCGCCGGTTTTGCGGCCACCGCCGTGACGACATACGTGGCGAGGTCCATCGACCACGCCCGACCGTCGGCGCGAAAGGTCAGCGTCGTGAGATCGTTCGACAGCGCCGACTGCGTGATGACCCCGAGCTTCGCCTCCTTGATCGCCGTGGCGGCGCGGGCCGGATCGAATGCGGGCGTGCGGGTGGCCTTCGCGCCATCGACGACGAAGAATTCCTCGCCGCCGCCCGGCACGTCGATGCGATACCAGAAGCGCGAGGCGTTTCCGAGCCAGTGGGGATCGACGGGACCGCGGTAGAGTTTTGGTGCGGGCTCGGCTCCCAACAGGCAGAAGGGCACCACCAAATACACGAACCACACGAAAAATGGAAAAGCCGGAGCGCGTGCGAGCGGGCTGACAACGAAAAGCGAAGCGGGTGCGAGGAAACCATCCGCGCGTGGGCGCAGGTTTTCCTTTCGTGTATTGGGTGTATTTCGTGGTGCCATCTTCAGGGATTTTCTCCGATGAATTTCCACGCGCTGCGGTAATCGCGCCGGAGTTGGGTGGCCGTCGCGTGGGCGCGGACCATCTCGATGGGCATCGGGCCGCGTTCGAGGATGTAGTCGTGGGAATCGCGTTCTTTCGTTTTGCCGGAGGTGACGAGTTCGCGCAGCTCGCTCGACGCGGGACGCGCGAGCTTGGGGAGATCGGGCACGTAGCTGGCGGCGGGGCGCTGCGAGGTCGCGGGCTCACCGTGGCGGAAATCCTGAGCGAGGGCGCTGAGCGAAACACCGAAGACAGCGAAAGCCGCGGCAAGCGGATGCGGGGTAAACAATTTCATCGGCAGCGGGAAGGGGCGAGAGGTGAGGCGACCTGAAAAGCAGAGGCGGCCTGAGTGGAAAAAGCAACGTGGCGGCGAGTCGGAACGATGCAGTTGAAGGTGGAGCGCGTTGACCCCCACGCGCGGTTTGAGCGCGGAGCGTCTGAAGCGCCTTGAGGTCAAGTCGCCTCCTTGCGGTTTCCTGCGCATGAATCCCGGATTGATTGCACGCTTCCGGGTTAAATCACGTGCGTGTGGCGCATCCGGTAGATCCAATAGGCCAAGGCGGTCACCGCGACGATCCCGCCCGGAATGAACAGCGCAGCATAATCGAGGCAATGAAAAGCCACCGCGCCCGCAATGCCGCCGCAAAGAAACGCCGAGATGATGAGCAGGCACAGACGCAGCCGCAGCACATCGACGGGAATGCCACGCAGGGTGTGGCCGAGGAAAATACCGAGGTCGGTAAACATGCCGGAGATGTGCGTGGTGCGGACCACCGCTCCGCTGTAGGTGCTCACCATGGCGTTTTGCAGGCCGCACGCCGCGGTCGCAAAATAGATGCCGAGGAGGTTGTGGCGCCGGAGCAGCGGCACGGCGGCACACAGCAGCGCCGATTCCAGCAGCAGCGCGACGCTGTAACGGCCGCCCAACTGGAGTTTGCTGTCCCGAATAATCATCCCGCTCAACGCGGTCCCCGCGATGAACGAACCGATCACCGCCGCGAGGTGCAGCGCCGTCCCCCAATCCAGTGCCGCGAGCGCCGCGGCCAGTGTCGTCGTCGTGCCTGTGAGGTGGGTAATCGCCTGCCGCTCGAAACCGAGCAGGCCGACGACATTCACCATGCC
>JANOAF010000095.1:0-14012 GCA_031411015.1 Opitutaceae bacterium
CTGTATTGCAGCTTGAGCTGAAGATGAGGTGAAAATCGGAAGGCCGGCGCCAGCTCGAGCCGCGAGACTGGATTGCCCCAGCGCACAAACTCGGTGCCATTCGGAATGCTCCCGTAGATCTGCCGGCCCCAGCGCACGGCGGCGGAAAATCGCGGCGTAAAACGATATTTCGCCTCGGCGTAGCCGGCGAGGGTGTCGCCATTGCCAATGCCCGGAATTTCAAAGCGCGTCGCGTAGAGCTCCGCCCAGAGCTGCACATGGCGCCACGCAAACGTCAGATCCTGCGCGATCACGCGCTGCCGGTAGTCGGAGCGGCTATGGCCGGCGGGCACGGTGACGCCGGCGAACTCGCGCAGATAAACCCCCTCACTCGCCGAGAACCCCACATCCCACATCGGGTTCGGCCGGTAGCCGAGCCGCACACTCGTCGTCGGATGATTGATCTGCTCACGCGCGTGGGACCACGCGTCGGGTCGCGACGAGAGCGAGCCGAGCTTGGCCTCCACCGCGTAGCGAAAACGACCGAGGTCCCCCGACGCCGCCGCACCGATTGCGTAGGACGGACCCCACACGATCGGAAAACGACGATCCTTTTCGACGGCCGCGGTCGCGGCCGAAAGACCGGGCCGCACGTGGGCCCAACGCAGCAGCGTGGCGCTCGACGGCGCGGCCTGGGTATCCCACAGCGGCGTCAGGTTATCATACGGCAACGGCGCGCTCACGAAAGGATCCGTCCACGCGCCGTGGCGGTTGACCCAGTTACCGACGACCGTGGCGAATTTGCCGAGCTGAAGATTGAGGGACCGGCCACCCAGCGGCGCGAAGCGGAGCGCGTATTCGTCCAGCCGCACCCGGCCGTCGGACGACTCCGGATCGAACCCCCGGTCCGTGCGGAGCTGCGCAAAGGCGTAGGTGCGCGGCCCGAGCTGGGCATCAAGAAACGTCGTGAGGCGCGGCGCAAAAAGCCTCCCGGCCTTGGTGTCGATCACGCCCGGCCCAGGCTGCTGCAGAGCGTAAATTTCCAGATCGAGCAGGCCACTGACGCGTGCCCGAAGCCGCCCTTCGTCCGCACTGAAAGTCAGCGTCTCGCTCAGGCGATCGAAAAAATCGTCCGCGGCGACGGCCCGGAGCGCGACCCCGAGGAAGAGCAGACTGAGGCAGAGCGATTTCACGCGACGGCGGGGGGAACGGGCGGCGGGGAATGACGAAAAGAAACTTCGAACTCGGTCAAAGTTTCTTCGGAACGAAGGAGACGCAAGTCACCGTGATGCAGCCGGGCGAGCTCGCGCGCAAGGTTGAGCCCGAGCCCGTAGCCGGGCACATTCTCGCCCACTCCGCTGCGGTGGAACCGCTCGAAGATCATCGTCTGCGCATCGCGCGCAATCGGCCGCCCCGAATTGCCGACCACAAAGCGCACTACGCCATCCGCCACGGCCGCGGTGAGGCGGATGCGGCCGCCCCGCCGGTTGTATTTCCGGGCGTTCTCAAGGAGGTTTTGGAGAATGATGGCGGTATAGCGTTTCTCCCCTTCGATATGGAGGTCGGGCGGAAAATCGGTCTCGATTTTCAGCTCATACTCGTCGGGCAGCGCCCCGAGATCATCCAGCGATGCCTCGATGAGGCGACTGAGGTTCACGGGCGCGAGCGCAAGCTTGAGCCGGCCCGCATCCATGCGCGACAGCAGCAGAAGGTCCTCAATCAGGCTCGAGAGGCGGTAAGTCTGGTGAACCAGCGCGGAAATTTCGGTGCATTCCTCCGGCGTGAGATTGTCCTTCGCCATCAGCTCCTCGAGCCCGGCCCGCAATACGGTCACGGGCGTCTTCAACTGGTGCGAGGCATCCGCGGAAAAGCGCGCCGAGCGCTGTAACTCCGCACTCGTCATCTCCAAAGCCGCCTCGGCGCGCGCGCGTTGCGCGCGGTTTTCCTCGGAATCGACCGCGAGTTTCTCCACCGGGGCCGCGAGGCGCGCCGACACCAAATGGCTCCCACCGAACCCAATCATCAGGAGCAGCACGCCGGCGCCGATCACCTGCCAGCGCAACTGCGCCCGCCGCGCCTCAAGGTCCGCCAGCGGAAAAACGCAGACTTCATAAGCCGGTGGGTAAAGCGAGTCAGGGTTGAGCCGTTGGGCGAAGAGTAGATGCGGCACGCCGTCGAGTTCCACGCGCACCGGCGCAGTCTGATTTTCGCGCACTTCGCGAGCGAGCACGGCCTCGGCCGCCGGCGGCAGCGCAGCGGAATGGAGCCGGCCTTGCACCTGCACGCCACTCTTCATGCCCGACCGCGCCTCCCGCCGACCCACGGCAAACGACTCGAATCCGAGCACCAGCGCGGCAATCGGCTCCGCCGCTTCGGTGGATAGAATCGGCATCGCGATAATCTCAAAGACCTCGGCCTCGGCGCCCTTGCTCTCCCGAACGAGATAGCCGGTCTGAGGCACGATGGGCAGCGCGGGGAGCGCGAGCCGCCCGACCTCACTGGCACTGAGCGCGCCCACGGTTCGGGGATTGGGCGAGGCGATCACGGCACCATCGCGCCCGAGGAACCGGTAGAACTGCGCGTGCAAACCACCCGCCGAGCCGTCGGTGCCTGCCCCGGCAGGCGAGACCATGATGTCCCGCAGTTCGTTCTCGGCGCTCGGATAAAGCAGATCGAGCGCATCGTCTTCCAAGGCCGACTGGATTCGTGAACGGCGCACGAGCGTGCGGCAGCGCTCGACGAGGCCCGCATGCCGAATCGCGCGAGCGCTGCGCACCGCGCCGAGTTCAGCCTGAAACTCGCGCCGAAGGTCATCCTCCACATTGCTCGCGAGGCTGCGCTCGCCGAAATAGAGCCCGAGCAGCGTCACCCCCGACACGAGGACCATCGTCGCGACCCGGAGCCGCGTGCGAAAACCCGCCACGCGGGTAGCCTGCATCTCCACTGGGACACTCACGGGAAATCCACAGTCTGCACGGCAGCTCCTTCGAGCACCACCGCCCGCGATTTCGTCTGCTTGCTGTCGACCCAAGCCTTCAGCGTGTAGCGACCGGCGGGCAAACCGGTCAGACGAAAACTGCCGTCGGCGGACGTAATCACGAAGTGGGGCGTGTCGAGCACCAGAATGAGCGCCCGCATGTGCTCGTGGACATCGCACCGCAGCGTGACCAATCCGGCCGTGTCAAAGATCTGGGCCGGCAGGGGTCGCTCGTCCGCCCGGTAGCGCCCGAGGTCGAAGCGTTTCGCCGGCGAGAACGAAAAGATATTGTGGAACGCGTCGTCTCGATTCGGAAACTCGACCCGCGTGCCCACCTGCACCGGTAGCAGCGAGGGCAAAAACGTGAGGTCCTTCTGCACAATCTGCGCGACCGGCGACACGGCCGGCCGCGGAAAATCGCCTTCAAGATAAACGATCGCCACGGGGGGATTGGTCGAGAGCACGCCGGCCTTGGCGACGATTTCGTAACGCTGGTTGACGACCGGGGTGGAACGCGCCTTCGGCAGCGCAACGCGGCCCTCAATCGTCGCGGCCAGCGCCGGTAATGGGACGGTCGCCAGCAGAAGCAGGAAACGCAAAATCATGACGGAGTCTTCAAGGTATACCCAACGCCACGCAGCGTGTGGATGAGTGGCACAGAGAAGGACGAATCGATTTTCTTCCGCAGACGGGTGATGAAAATCTCGACGGTCCGCGTGTCGTATTCGTGGTCGCGCTGCCACACCCGCTCACAGAGTTCGGTGCGTGAGAAAGGCCGGCCGGGCTCTTGCATGAGCACCTGCAGCACATCGAATTCACGCGGCGACAGCGCGATGATTTTGCCCGCGCGCGTCACGCGCCGGTGCCGAATGTCCATGTGCAGATCCGCAACCTTCAGGAGATCGGGCGAACCGCTCGTGGCGCCACGACGGCCAAGAGCCTCAATGCGCGCCGCGAGCTCATCCATCGAAAACGGCTTGGCGAGGTAGTCATCGGCACCGGCATGCAGGCCCTTTACGCGGTGCTCCACTTCACCGCGCGCGGTGAGAATCAGCACGCGCGCCGGACTCTGCACCTCGCGCAGCCGGGCGAGCACCGAGAGCCCATCAAGACCCGGCAGACTCAAATCCAGCAGCACAAGATCCGGCGGATCGATCAGCGCCGCCGCAAGGCCTTCCGCGCCATCATGCATCGTCGTCAGCGTATGACCATGCCGCTTGAGGGCACGGGCAACGTGACCGGCGAGCTGACGCTCATCTTCGATGACAAGGATTCTCATGCGGATGGCCGGCAGCGAACACCGGCACCAGGCCGCAAGGATTTCGACGTCAGGGGCAGCGTCAAGCCACCGATGCCCGTTCGATTTTGGCCGCTCGCAAATGCCGCGGAACGCAATCCCCCAACTTTTGCCCTCGCACGCGATCCGTCGTGGCCGCCGCGTCAGTTGCAGCCGCAACCGCTGCCGCCCACCCCGCGTCCACCCGCGGCCGTCTCACGGGAGAAGAACGTGTGCTCGTTCATCATCGTGTGCAGCGGATCGCGGTCGGGGCGCAGCGGGTAACTTGCCAGCGTCGCTCGTTCCCACGGTTTCACGCGCACAAGGTCGGTGCTGGCGCAACCGGAGAAAAGGGCGGCGGACGAAAGGATCAGGCCAAGGAAACAGACGCGGGTTTTCATGGGAGCGGAAGATTATGATTTCGGAGCGACGAGCGCCTCGATCTGCTGGCGCAACTCACGTTCGGTCGATTCACCGTGGAAGCCTTGGTGGATGAACCGCACGCGGCCATCGGGTCCGATGAGATAACTGGTGGGCATCGCGGGGACGACGACCTGCTGCACCAATATTTGCTTCGCGTCGTGCAGCGCGGCAAACGGCGGCGCCAGTTTCTTGGCGAAGGCTTTCGCGGCGGCGGATTTTTCGTCGACGCTCACCGCCGCGATCACGAGCCCGCGGGCCGAATAATCCGCGTGCAGTTTCGCCAGTATCGGAAACGACGCCTTGCACGGCGTGCACCACGACGCCCAGAAATCGACCAAGACGACTTTCCCCGTCGTGACCGGTAGCTCGCCCCCGGCGAGGTTCGCCACGCCAGCCGACGCCAGGACAGGAAACAGATCGCCGACTTTCATCTCGGCGCGGGCCAGTGCGGTGAGGGCGAGTGCAAATGCCACACTACGAACAAGGAGGTTAGGTCGCGACATGGTGAAAAAATCCGCGGGTCTGCGCCCGCACTTTATCCGTGACGATCAAGCCTTCCGCACCGGGGTAGGCTTGGATGAAATCGATACCCTTCGGCACGCCGAGCACGAACGCCGTGGTCGAGAGCACACCCGCCTGGAGGCAACTCGACGCCACGACCGTCGCCTGCAGACAACCGTTGGCCACCGGCCGGCCAGTGCGCGGATCGATGATGTGACCGTAGCGCTTTCCCTCGACGACGAAGCGACGGATATAGTCACCCGACGAAGCCACGCCCTTGCCGATGATCGCGAGACTCGCGTTGTGGGTGCCGGGGTTCTGCGGGTCCTCCAGTCCGATGTGCCAGGCCGGCCGATCCGGCGGCACCCCGACGGCACGCAGATCGTGACCGAAATCCACCAGCGCGCTGGGGATGCCGTGGTCAGTCGCAATCTGAGCGGCGATATCGACGGCGTATTCTTTGCCGAAGCCGCCAAAATCGATCGCCATGCCGGCCGCGGGCAAAAATATTTTTCCAGGCGCGCGTTGAACCTTCTTCCAGCCGACTAGCGTCCGCGTCGCCTCAATCTCGTCGGTCGTCGGAAGGCGCGGCGCCTCCGCCTTGTAATTCCACAACTTGATCAACGGCAGTGCCGTCGGATCGAGCACCCCCTGCGTCATGAAGTGCAGATTATCGCAAAGCTTGAGCAGCCCCTCCATCTCCGGATCGACTTCAACCCACTCGCGGCCCGCGGCGGAGTTGATGCGGCTCACGAGACTGTCGGGGCGAAAGCGGGAATATTTTGCCTCGAACGCCGCCACCCAAGCCACGACGGCGCGCTCAAAGTCCGTCGCCTGGGTCACGCCGCCGGGTGCGGCGTATTGCACTTCACAGGTCGTGCCGAGCGCGGGAAAAATCAGCCGCCGCAACGGCACACCCAGCGCCTGCCCGGGAGCGGGCGGCGGCGGCGCGCGGCGAGATTGGGAGACGATGGACATCGGGGTTACCAGGAAAATTTTCCGCCCACCGTGACAATGTTGGCGCGACAGTAGGCGCTCTGCGGCGTGACGCCGTCGGTGCCACGCATGTCGTAGCGTTCGTAGGCCGCGTCAAATTGCAGCGCCTCGGTCACGTTCCAAACTGCCTTCAAACCGTAGGTGAGGGTCTGCATCGCGGAGAGACGGTAGTCGGACGAATAGAACGGACCATTCTCGCGCGGCTTCCCGGCGGCGGGAACGACGGACGTGCCGTCGAGCTTGTAGTAATAAAAATTCGCCGCGTTCTGATCGTAGAAACGAACCATGGGACGCAGGACCAAGTGCGCGCCGAGATTCTGAAACCACGAGAGTTCGATCGTGTGCGCATCGGTCCCATAAGTGTCGTGGTAGAATCGGTAGCTCGCATCAATGGCACCGTGCGCCTCCGGAAACGCGCGATTGAGGCCAAACAACATGATCCATTTCTCCCGATCCGCCGGACGGTTCTCGGCAAACGTGAGCGGGAGCGAGACCCCGGGGAAAATCTCGGTGTTTTTCTGCACGAGCTTATAGGGATCCGCGAGATAACCGTCCGTCCGGCCCCACGTGAGATTCGCCGTGACCGACGTGCGCGGATCGAGGAGCTGCGTGACGCCCACGATGAGATCGTTGCTGCGCTTCTTCGCCCGCGCCGGCTGGAAAAAAACCCGCAGGTTGTCGTCGGCCCCCGCGACGCCGGCGAGGAGCGTCGTGTTCTTCTGGTTGAAATCGATCAGGGTGTTAATCGACCAACCGGTCGAGACGTAGTCGCTCTCGCGGCTGTTGGCGACGCCCACCGCCACGTTGACGCGCTGGAACTGGCGCGAAAGCGCGGCGGTCCACGCCTTGCGCCGCTCGGTGAGCTTCGACAACGGCACTTGATCGCTGCCCGCCGGCGCGGGCTGGCCGTTGGGCGTCGCGCCAGTGATGGCGTCGATGATGCCCTCGACCTTTAAGTGCGTGTCGGTGCCAAAATCCTTTTCGACCGAAGCCGCATTGACCTTCACCGCAATGCGCCCACCCGTTTCGCGGTAGTCCTGAAATTTGTAGCGCACCGCGTCCTCGGCGCGCACCGCACGCGGTGCCAGCCAGAGGAGCAGCGAAGCCAGCGCAAGAGCGCGACCCCGGGATAGGGCGACGGATTTTTTCTCGAGTAGCATGAGTCAGTTCTGTGGTCCCTAGAGGATTGAGCCGTCAAGACCGCGCAACGGGAGAAATGTAACGGTTCATTTGCAATCTACGGTCCGCGGAACCGCTCGGAAACCCACGGCCGGCACCACCCGCCCGGCAAGACGGATCGGCTCAGCCTCAGCGGATGGTTTCTACGGCAGAAACGCGGAGGATTAGCGTGAGCTTTGAGGTGTCGGACTGATTCGGCTGGAGCGTGAAACTCTCAATCCCGATATAGGGCGCACGCTTTTGCACATTCAGATAAAAGCGCTGCAACATCAGGTAGTCTGCCTGCCTCACCTGAAATTCAACGCTGTGCACGGTGACCTGGCCCGTCGTGTCGGACTTCGGCGAAGTTGAGCCATAGCCGTCACGAAGGCCCGCTTCGCTGGCGGCCTGATTGAGCGCCTCGACCAGGCGAATTTGATCCAGCGTCTTGTCCGAGTCGAACCGGCTGGTCGACTTCTGCACCGCCACTTCGATGGCGCCCCGGTTCTTCAGCCACATTTGCTGCTCCTCCAGCGTCACGGTGGTGCTGCGCTGCGTGCGCCAGAACTGGCCGGCCCGCGTGCCGAAAGCCGAAAGCCACCAGAGCAGCCCGCCGAGAAAAAAGATGAGCAACAGCAGTTTCTCCCGCAGGAGTCGGCTGAGAAAATAGGCGCGGAGGGTGCGAATCATGGGGCGATGGAGTCAGCCGGTTTGATTGCGTCGGGCTTAAACGTGACGATGAGGTCAAACGTGGCCGTGTTGCCCACCGTCTGGCCGACGAGCGTGTCAACTTTTTGCACGGTCGGCAATGTGCGCAGTCTGGCTTTATAGACTCCGATTTGGCCGACATTGGTGGACTTTGCCTGACCCGTCATGGTGTAGAGGCCCGCTTGGGTGGCCGTGAACAACCGCGTAAATTGGATTTCCTCCGGCAGCTTACCGTCTTCGATCAAAACGGTGATCATCTCGAACGGCAGCAACCGCTTCGTCCCGAGTTCCTCGATCCGGTTAGCTAATCCCTGCGAGTTCTCGATTTTGTCGACCGTAGGCTTTTGCGCGCGCACTTTCGCGAGCCGGCCGTCGTTCCATTTCTTGCCCGCGATGAGGGCCAAGTCCCCCAGCGCGAGCAACCCCACGAGGGCGACACAGCCAAACGCCACGCGCCAGAGCAAAAGGTCGCGCTTGTGAGCGCCGCGCCGCGCCGCGAGTTCAGCCTTGTCGCGGACGTCGAGCGCCGCCGCACCGGATCCGCTGAAGCGTGAAACGAAATCCCCCGAGCGAAACGCCACCTCGCGATCACTGGCCGCGGCCTCCGGGAAGACCGGCGAATCGAGCACAATCACCTTTTTGCTTTCGCCGATTTCACGCACCAGATCATCGCGCGTCTGCGCCTGCTGCTCCGGCGTGGCGTCGGGCCCGAGCGACCGGCAAAGCACGCGCACCGGCACTGCCGATTCTCCCCAGTGCACCGCGGTGAAGCCCTCGGCACTGTTGCACACCACCGTGGTAGCCGGGGCAAGCTGCCCGCCCACGAGCGCCACAAAAGACGGCAGCACGAGATCGGCTTCGGCCCACGCGGCCACTTGTTCCGTCGTGAAGCGGCGGCGATACGCGGCAAACACCAGCGCTTGCTCGGCCCCCGCCGTCCAGAACCAGCCGTAGTAGAGCTGCGCGAGCGGAAAGGGCGCGACGCTCTCAAGCGCCAGTTCGATCTGCGCGGCAGCCTCGGCTGCAGTGGCCCCGGCGGCAACCGGCACCGCCCGGATGAAAAAGAGCGCGTCAGGCAGGAACGCCACCTTGGGAGGCGGCGGACCGGCACGAAGAAAACTCAACGGGGAGGCGCACATGAATTAAAGCAAGGGATTCGGCCGCGGAGGCGGCGGAGGAGGAATTTCATCGTTTTCGCGAATTTCCAAGAGAGTAAACGGATACTTGAGACTGGCGGCCTTCGATTGACTTGAGGCACTGGCCCCCGCCGGAGTTGCTGCCATCGCATCGGGCCGGCCCTGCTGCTGCGCCGAAGTCTGCGCTGCGGCCCCGGTGGTTTGCGTGCGGGTGGAGGTCGCCGTGGTGTTCACCGTCTTGGCCCCGCCGGGCGGCGCGACCACGCAGGAGACGCGCAGCTCGTTCCGCCCCTCGCGCACCGTCACGTTGATTCGCAGCGCGCTGATGGTGGCGGCAAACGCGCTGGCGTCGCCCGTCGGGCCGGCGATCCGCTGCGCGTCAGCGGGGTTCTGGAAAAATTGCGGGCCCTGTCGCTCGTAGGCACCCGTGCCCTGCAGGTATTCGCCGATGTTGCGCTGCTGCGTCGCGTCGAACTGCCCGAGGGCGGCCAGCGCATCCGGCTTGGCGGCATTGAGATTGGTCCGCGGAAAATCGAGCAACGACACCACGTCGACCAGCCGCTTCCAAAGATCGTTGGGGCGGCCCTCGGCATCGAAAAACGTCTCCTTCACCTTCTCGATCGCCATGAGTTCCTGCCACGAGCGCAGTGAACGGCCGGGGCTCTCGAAGGGCATGGGCCCGCTGTCGTAGTTCGGGTGGAGCACCGTGGTGTAAATGTGACCGCGCTTCATCCAGCCGAGCAGCGCGTCGGTGAGAGTCTCGGCGTCCGACTGGGAAAGCTCCCAGGTCTTGAAAAGGGTCGTGAGCACCGGCGCCGTCGCGTGCGGCAGGGAGATTTTTCCGCTTTCATCTTCAAACAAGATTTCCACCACGCGGCCGTCGGTCGGCGCATAGCCGGCGAACGCCAACGGATCGCCCCACCCTTCGGCGGTGCTACGCAAGCCGCTGCCGGCCTCGCGAAATTCGTTGAGCACGCCAAGCGTAACTTCGAGCGCCGAGTAAGCCTCCGTGCGCAGCCGCCGCGTCACCACCTCCCGCTGATCCACGAGGAGATCGACCGCAGCTTTCTCCATAAAGGCGAGCAGCGCAAAGGTGGCGAACAGCAGCGTGATCATCACGATGACGAGCACGGAGGCGCGGCGCGGGGAACGAATCTGAGTGAGGTGCGCGCGCATGGTCAGAAGAGCGGCAGCGCTTCGCCCGATGTGGGGAGCGTGACCACGGCTTCACGCGTGAGCTTCGCGTAGGCGAATTTCAGCCGGAGGCGCTGGGGGGGCAGCGGCTGACCCTGCGGATTATTTTTCAGCGTGGTCTCAGTGGTCCAACGATTGGAATCGGCGTCGTAGTAGTCGTAGCTGAGGCTCGACACGAGCGGTGTGACGACAGTTTCGCGCGGCGCTTCGGTGTCGAAATTTTTCTCCAGGCGCGAATGCCACAGCAAAACGAGCCCCTCGCCGCTCCGGGCCTGAAACGAACACACCACCTCGGGCAACGGTCGCTCCGGCCACGTAAAGAGCCGGCTGCCGCCGGGCAGCTCGAAGGTCAGCATTTTTTCGGTGAGCCCATTTCGCGGGCGAATTTCCTGCAGCGCGATCGGCGTGGAATTGGCCCGGGCCGCAGGGGGCAGCGCCGCCGCGCGGAGCTCGTGTTCAAGAAAACGCGTGACGGCGCGCACGTGTTGCTCGAAGAGCCGCACATCCGTGCGCTGCCCCCAGAGTTCGCCCATCGAAAAGACAAACGTGTTCATCGCCACGAGCAACAAGCCGACGAGCGCGATCGAGACGAGAATCTCGATCAGCGTGAAACCGGAATGGGTTTTCGATTTTCGATTTTCGATTTTCGATTTCAGAGGCCGTCGAAAAAGAGTCCCGATGCTTGTCATTCTGTGCGGAGCGAAGAATCCATCAGGGGCCGCGCATCCCTGAAAACGCCGCGTAGTTCCAAGTGGATTCTTCGCTCCACTCAGAATGACAGACCTTCTTAACCGCCCACTCAGAACCGACAGGAACGCGGACTGCGGACCGCGACGCGGCGCAGCCGTGGCCAATCGAGAATCGAGAATCGAGAATCGAGAATTCATCACGTCTTCTTCTTCCCCTGCACCTCGGCGATCCGGGTCTTCACGTCTTCCTTCAGTTTGCCGCGCTCCACGGCGTCAATCGACCAAGTGGGCCGGAGGAGCGTGAAGGTCTGGACCGTTTTCTCCGCTTCCGGACGTGAGGGTTCAGTAATCTCACACGTGAAAAGAACCGTGAAGACGTCCGGCATCAGCGTGGCTGCGATCTCCACGCCCCACTTGGCGCGGCGGCCGCCGGTGGTTTCGAAATCGCCACCCTGCTCGAGTTTCTTGCGGTCGCTCTCGCGCAGCACCTGCTGCCGGGCAAACGCGATGTCCTCGTTGATCTGCATGCCACGCGAGAGCACTTCGTAACTCGTCAGGACGTTGAGATAGGCGGAACCGAGCGCCACCACCGCAAGCGCGAAGATGCTCAGCGCCACGAGCACCTCGATCAGCGTGAACGCTGATTGTATTTTCGATTTTGGACTTTGGATTTCCAATTTCACGCCGCCCCGCGGGCGCGCTTCACCCCGGGCGCGGCGCAATCGAGAATCGAACATCGAAAATCGAAATTTCATCACAGCGGCAGGGCATTGGGATCGACGGGCGTGAGGACCGGCGCACACGTCCACGGGTCGATCGAGAGAATGCTCGCGCCGCCCGGGCGTGAGAATTGAGCCCGGAAGGCGGTGCACGTGCCGTCGGAATAGAACGTCACGAACGGCAGGGTTTGCGTCTCAAGCATCACGCCGCCGACGAGAATGACGCTGCCACCCTTAGTGCCACCGCCAAGAAACTCGATCGCAAGGTCGCGAGCCGCGGCGGCGAAAATAGGGAAAGTCTTAAGCGGGGTCTCCTCGCGCGTGAAGCCGTCGGCCGCGAGGGTCGAGGGCGCGAGGCCGTCGAGCAGGACGAAGCTTTTTCTCTCCTTATCAAATTTCAACCGGACCTCGTGCCCGGACTTGAGCGCGGCCTTGCGCGCCTCTTGCACCGACTTCCAAAAAACCTCCGTCGGTGTGACGGGTTGCTCACTCAGGAGCCGAGCCGAACCACCCACGAGAACCGCCGCCAGCAGACCAACGATTGCGATGGAGAGCAGCACCTCCAACAGCGTGAAGCCGGGAGATCGGGAGTGGCGTGAGGCGGAAAGGAGCACGGTGCGAGTGAGCGGCGGGCGCCCGCATCGCGAGGCAAACCATCGCCCGGCTCGGATTTTATTTTTCGGCCGTGGGCGCGATCTCCCAGTTGCCGATGTCGTCGGCCGTGCCGCTCTGTTTATCCGGACCCTTCGACCAAATATCGTAGCTGTCCTTGTTCCGAGTGCCGGGGAAGGCGTATTGATAGGGCTCGCCCCAATTATCTTTGGGAAGTTTTCCGTCCGAGGTGTAAGGCCCGCTCCAGCTGGGTTTCGATCCCGGGTTGGTGACCAAGGCCTGTAATCCTTCCGCCGTCGACGGATAGCTTCCCATATGAATGCGATAGGCCGTGAGCGGCGTCTTCAACCCAGTGATGAACAATTTCGTGGTGGCACCCTGGGCGTCGCCAAAAATCTTGTCGACGTTGGTAATCGCGAGTGCGGCGAGCATGCCGACGATGGCGATGGCGACGAGGATTTCCAAAAGCGTGAAGGCCGACGCACGGCGCAGGGCGGCACGCCCGGAGAGCTTGGGTAAGTAGCGCATGATGAAAAAAGATGGCGACGACAGGGCCGTTGTCGAGACGCGGGCACGAAGCGATTGTTCCACCGCACCGAGTTTCACCCTCGGCCCCCGATTTTCCCCAAGATTTAGCGCGGCACGCCGTGCTCCAGCGCCCACATGGCGTCGTCCGCGGTGCCAAATTTTCGATCCGGACCGGCACTGCGAATTTCCATTTGGTGGCCGCTGAGGGCGTGGAAGCGATACGGCGTGCCCCAGCGGTCGCAGAGTTCGCCGCGGGCATTCACCGCGCGATGGCCGCGCGGAAGGAAGGCAAACCGCAGTGGATTCGCACCCGAAAGCGCCGCGGTGATTTCGCTATTTTCCCCGACGGGATTGCCGGTGCGAGGGAAGTTGGTCTGCCACGTCTCGAACAGCTCGTGGAGAATCCGCAGGTCGCGCTGAATAGTGCCGGTGGGCGAATTCAAATCGTCAGCCAACCGGCTCTCTCCCTCCAGCGGCGGCTCGGTCGCGGGAGCAGGCAAGGCACCCGATTTGGCCGCGACCCGCGCCGGTGCCACAGTCGAATCAGCTGATGCCGACGACGGCGGTGAAACACGCCCACTCCAGAGAAAAAACACCAACCAGAGTATCGCCGCGACTGCCGTCGCAGACCAGAAGGCGCGGCGACGGGTCATGCATTCATGAAACCGAGGTCGGGTTTCGCGAAGCGACCGATGTTCGGGAAGATCACCGGGAGGTTGGTCTGACTGACGCCAAACCATTTCGCGAGTGTGGCGGCAAACTCGTCCACGCTCGTGCTCGGGATCCAGCGACCGCGGCCGGTATCGTCGGGGCCACCCATCGCGAAGTTCGGCATCTTGCCGTAGATATCGCCACCCTTCACCGCACCACCGAGCATGAAGTGATGGCTACCCCAACCGTGGTCGGAGCCATCGCCGTTGGTGTTGTAGGTGCGGCCGAAGTCAGAAGCCGTGAACGCGGTCACCTGATTCTCCGCCCCGAGCTGGGTGAGCGCATTGTAGAAGGCATTTAGCGAAAGGCTGATGTCGCGGAGCAGACCGGCGTGCGCGCCGCCAGTGGTGTTGCCGAGCGTAACCTGGTTATCGTGCAGGTCGAAGCCGCCGATGCGCACAAAGA
>JANOAF010000096.1:0-12384 GCA_031411015.1 Opitutaceae bacterium
AAATATACCTCGCGGCGCTTATCATTCTCCTCGGGTGTGGTGTCGCGCTTTCACCCCAACGCGCTTTCTGGCCTACCGCCGTCGCCCGCCGGCGCGGGGGTCACCGCGCCCCACCTTCCGCCACCCGAACTTCTCTGCGCGCCGCCAAATCGTAACGGGCACCAGCGCGAAGGATTTCCGGCGACCCCTCGGGTTTCGCGAAGAACCGCACGTTACCCGCACCCACGACCTCGCAGCGGTCACCGCGCACGATGATGGCTGTCGCCTCATTGAGGGCGATGCCGAGCAGCAGCGGATGCGCTTTCAAAACCGGGCGCAAATCCTCAGCACGTTTACGCGTGTCCACGTGTTGATCGATGGTGGTCGCGCGCAAAAACCCGAAGCCCTCCTCGTGACCGGGCGACATCATGATCGTGTTGCCCGACGGCGCGCCGCGCACGAGGTAGCTGCCCTGAATCGTCGCCCCCGCCGAGCTGCCGCCGATCACGCCGCCGCGCGCGAGCAGCGCAAACAATTCTTTCTGCGTGCGCGTGCCGAGATACGCATCGGCCAGCCGCCACTGCCGCCCGCCCGTGATCCATACGGCACGAGCGGTCCGCAGTGGGGCCGTGAATTCTTCCGTGTCGGCGAGCTTCGGATCGCGCGTGTGCAATTGAGTAACGTGGCTCGCCCCGAGCGCGCGCAACGCCGCGGCGGATTTGTCATCGGGGTCGACGCCCTCATTCGCCGTGGGAATCACCACGATGGCCGCTTCGTTTCCGCCGGCGAGTTCGAGAAACAACGGCCAGAGTTGCGCCATGGATCCTCCGCCCACCACGAGCAGCGTGCCGCGTTCGGGACCGACCCGGGTTGCCGCCGCCGTCGAGGTGTCCGCCGCGAGCGCTGCCGTCGCGAGCCAAAAGCCCGCGATCAAACCACGGATCATTGCATCGCGCTGATCCGGCGCGCGGGCGTCGCCTCGCCGCGTTGCGCGCGCAGCAATTCCCGGCGGAGCCAGTCGAGCGCGGCATTGACCGCACGCACTTTCACCGTCGGGCGCGGGCCAGGGTAACTGAGCTTTTTCGACCACACGCCGGCCGGGGAAAAGAGCGCGATAAATATCGTGCCGACGGGATTCGCACCCGGCGATGCGCCGGTCTCCGCCGCACCGGCGAAGCCCGTCACCGCCAGTGCGTAGTCGGCGCCGAGCGTCTCGGCCGCACCGGTGGCCATCGCGACCGCGGCTTCGTCACTCACCGCTCCGTGCTGGAGCAGCAGACACTCGGGCACGCCGAGGAGCTGCATCTTTGCGTCGTTCGAACAGCACACGACACCGCCGGCGAAAAATTTGCACGCGCCGCAGACTTCGGTGAAAGCGTGGGCCAGCAAGCCACCGGTCGCCGTCTCGACGACCGCGAGTTTTTTCTCCTGGCCGCGCAACAGCTCCGCGCACACCCGCGCGAGTGAATCATGGCCGTAGCACATGAAATCATCGCCGAGCAGCGCCACGCATTCGCCCGCCACTTTTTCGAGATCGGAGGCAGTCAACTCACCGCTCGGCGAACTCACGCGACAATCCACCGCCCCCTGATGCGCACAGAACGCCACGCTCAGTGCCGGACCCACGCGGTCGAAGATGGGTTGGAGTTTGGTCTCAAGGGCGGATTCGCCCACGCCGGCAGTGCGCAACTGCACATACGCTTCGCGCTCCAACAGATGGCCGCGCGCCGCAAGCCGCGGCACGACTTGATCGATGAACATCGGCTGCAGCTCGTTGGGCGGGCCCGGCAACATCACCAGCACCTTGCCGTCTTGTTCAGCCCACAGGCCGGGCGCGGTGCCATTGGGATTGTTCAGCACCTCCCCGCGCTCGAAGACGTAGGCCTGCTTGAGATTGTTGTCCGTCATCTTCCGGCCATGGCGGGCAAACCGCTCCTCGATCGCCTGCTTGATCGCGGCGTTGAAAATCAACTTTTGCCCCAGCACCTCGGCGACGACATCGCGCGTGCGGTCATCGCAAGTTGGACCGAGACCGCCGGTCGTGATAATCACATCCGCCCGCGCCCAGCTTTCGCGAAACTGCGCCGCGATGGCATCGGCCTCATCGGTGATCGTCACGTTGCGTTGCAGCAAAGCGCCCCGCCGCCCGAGTTGCGCACCGATAAAGGTCAGGTGGCCGTTGGCCGTTAGCCCCAGGAGGAGTTCATCGCCCAGCGTGATTAGCTCATAGCGGACATTCTTGGCGGGAGAACGCGGCGTGCTGACATCGGTGTTGTGGGGAGAAACCATACTTGCGAGGCGGGAAATTAGGCGGATTCTGCGAAAATGCCAGCGACGATTCCGGGTGCCAGAGTTTGTCATTGCGAGTGGCCGCGCTGTGCGCTGCGACGAAGCAATCCCCCTGGATCGCCCCGGCGCGCTTCGCGCACCTCGCGATGACAAGTAGGCATTAACGCTGCGACCCTTCGGATGTCCGATAACCAACCCATCACTCTCAAAGAAAAAGTCCGCGCGCTGCCGGACAAGCCGGGCGTCTACCTGATGAAGGACCGCCTCGGTCGGATTATCTACGTGGGCAAAGCGCGCAGCCTGAAGAAACGAGTGTCGTCGTATTTCCAGCACGGCCGCGCCCGCACGATCGATCAGCCAAAGATCCGCGCGCTCATCCAGCTCATCGCCGATGTCGAAACCATCGAGGTGAAATCCGAGCCCGAGGCGCTGCTCCTCGAGGGCAAACTGATCAAGCAGTGGCGGCCGCGCTACAACACCGACTTTACCGACGACAAACGCTTCCTTCTCGTGCGCGTCGACCTCGGCGAAGACTTGCCGCGCTTCCGGCTCACGCGCCTGAAGAAGGAAGATCGCTCGCGCTATTTCGGGCCGTTCGCGCACAGCGGTCTCCTGCGCAAGACCCTCGCGCAGATGCGGCGGCAGTTCGGCATTCTGCTCGCCGACAGCACGCCACAGAAACTCCCCGACGGCACCTGGCGGCTCTACGACGACGTGCGCGAGGAACTCTACGGCACCGAAAACCTCGTCACCACCGAGGCGTATCGCCGGCGGGTCGAGGACGCGTGCGCGTTTCTCGAAGGCAAATCGCGCGAATGGCTCGAGACGCTCCGCCACGAGATGACCTCCGCCGCGGGGCGGCAGGAGTTCGAGAAAGCCGCCAGCCTGCGCGACGTCGTCTTCGCCCTCGAAGAGACGCTCCGCAAAACCCGTCGCTTCGAGCGCACCGATCACACGCGACCCGAGGGCGATCGAGAATCGCTCGCCGCGCTGCAACTCGCCCTCGGTCTTCCCGCGCCGCCACGCACGATGGAGTGCTTCGACATCTCGCACATCTCGGGCACGTTTGTCGTCGCCTCGATGGTCCACTTCGCCGACGGCCGGCCCGACAAGGACAACTACCGCCGTTTCCAAATCAAAAGCTTCATTGGCAACGACGACTACCGCGCGATGGAGGAAGTCGTGGGCCGCCGCTACCGCCGACTCACCGAGGAAAAAAAGCCGCTCCCCGATCTCGTCGTGATCGACGGCGGACGAGGCCAGATCGGCGCGGCGTTGAAGGCGTTTATCGCGCTCGATCTCACGCCGCCCGCGCTGATCGGCCTCGCGAAGCAGCACGAGACGATCATTTTCCCCGACGAGCGTCCGCCACTCAACCTCCCGCTGAATCACCCCGGCCTGAATGTGCTCCAGCGCCTGCGCGATGAAGCCCACCGCTTCGCCAACACCTACAACGCCGACCTCCGCTCGAAAAAAATTCGCGAGAGCGTGCTCGACGATTTCCCCGGCCTTGGCCCCGTCCGCCGCGCCGCGCTCCTCGCGCATTTTTCCACCATTGAAAAACTCCGCGCCGCCAGCGCCGAGGAAATCTCCGAAGTAGCCGGCTTCGGCGGCAAACTCGCGGCGGAGCTGCAAGAATTTCTGCGCCGCCCCGAGCGGAACGAAAACTCCGCGAATGCGCCCGCTTCGTAATCGCGGTATGGACCTTTCGGTCACCTCGGTGGCCAGCCCGACAACTCCGTTGACCGATCCCCTCGACCACCTACGGTCGCCGTCGTGGATCTGAAGCGGCCATTTCTCAAGTGGGCGGGCGGTAAGACCAAGCTGGTCGCCGCGATCCGCGAGGTCCTCCCGGATTCGGCGACTCGGCTCGTGGAGCCATTTGTCGGCGGTGGCGCCGTCGCGCTGAATCTCGGGCTTCCCACGTCACTGCTCGCCGACACGAATCCCGACCTGATCGATGTCTACGTGCGACTGCGCGAATCATCCGAGCGGTTCATCGCAGACTGCGCCGCCCTCTTCACCCCCGATGGAAACTCGCCGGAAATCTACTATCAGCGGAGGGCGGAGTTCAATGGCTCCGCCCACCGGGACCGACGCGCGGCACTTTTCGTTTATCTGAATCGGCACGGTTACAACGGGCTTTGCCGCTACAACGCCCGCGGCGGCTTTAATGTCCCGTTTGGTCGCTACAAGACCCCGCACTTTCCTGGCGCCGAGATGCGCACGTTTTCGGAGACATTGCAGAACTGCACGGTGCTACACGCTGATTTCCGCGCGGTGATCGCGGCGGCTGGCCCGGGCGACTTCGTCTATTGTGATCCGCCCTACGTGCCGGCCAGTGCCACGGCGAATTTCACCGGTTACGCTCCGCGCGGATTCACCTTGGCCGATCAGTTCGATCTGCTCGCGAGCGGCGCGGCGGCGGCGCAGCGGGGAGCGTGCGTCGTGATTTCAAATCACGACACACCGGAAACCCGAGAACTCTATCGCGCCGCGGATGAGGTCCGCGAATTGCTCGTCGCGCGCCGGATCAGTTGCGACGGTGCCAATCGCGCCCAGGCCCGTGAACTCCTCGTCGTTTATCGCCCCGCCGCCTGAGGCGGGATTCCCCCGCTTGACCCGGCCGAGAGCCCCGGTAGGCCTTTTCCCATGCCAAGGGCCTACACGATCAAGGAAGCGCAGAAGAATCTCTCGGCCGTCGTGCGGCAGGCCGAGAAAGGCGGGCTCGCCACGCTCACGCGGCACCACAAGCCCGTCGTCCACCTCATCAGCGCCGAGCGGCTGGCCGCCATTGCCGAGACGATGGAAATCCTCGCCGACCCGGCGGCGATGAAAGCGATCCGCGATGCGGAAAGCGGCAAAAGCAAATCCTATCCGGCGTCGGTGCTGCTCGATTGAACTACAAGGTCCAGATCCGCGAGCAGGTGCGGGCGTTTCAGGCGACACTGGGGCCGGAGCCTCGTCGCACCCTCAAGCGCGCCATCCTCGGTCTGGCCACCGAGCGCGGCGACATCAAGGCGCTCGGCGAGAACCTCTCCGGCTACTACCGCCTGAAAGTCGGGAGTTATCGGGTCGTTTTTCGCTACTTGCCAGGGCGCGTGATCGACTGTGTCTACGTCAACGAACGCAAACTCGTCTACGAGATCTTCGAGTCGGAGATGGGGCGCATCCTCGGCGCTGAGTAATGCCCCGGCACGGGCGCCGTCCATAGCCGAAGGGCGGCTCGAACCCCCGAGCTACTTCCGCAACACACGATCCGCAAAGTTGAGATACTGGGCCCAGTCGACGGCGGTGATGTCGTGCGGGCCGGGGCGGAGGTGATAGGCCAGCGCGTCACCGAGCGCAGGTTGGCTGACGGGCGGCCACTCGGACACGCCAAGGCCTTTTTTACCGAAGAGCGCGTAAACGGGTTCGGCTTTTTTCGCGGCGAGGAATTCCCCGCGCGGGTCTGCCCACGGGTCGTCTTCGGCGCTGGCGACGTGCACCGGCCGCGGCGCCATGAGCGCGATCAATTCATGCGAATCGACCGGGAGCGCTGACTCGCGGGCGTTGTAGGCCCGGAAATTTTTCGCGAACCAGAAAGGGAACGACGTGTTGATGCGTTCCACCGTCTCGCCGAAGATTCGTTTGTTCAGCGCCGCGCCGCCGGCGCCCGAGTCGTTGGAGATTACGAGGGCGAAACGCTCGTCCTGCGCGCCCGCCCAGAGTGCGGCCTTGCCGAGCCGCGAGTGGCCGTGCACCGCGACGCGCGTGCCATCGATCTCGGGATCGGCGGCGAGCACGTCGAGCGCGCGGCTGAGGCCCCAGGCCCAGATGCCAATCGCACCCCACTCGTCGGGCTTGCGATTGTTGACCGCGCCCGTGCCGAAGAGCGTGGCGACATCGCGGGCGAGGCCTTCGTTGCGATCTTCGCAGAGGTCGCCGTAGTAAACGCTCGCGGTCGCGTAGCCGCGGGCGACGACCGTCTCGACGTTCCAACGTCCGGCGTGCGCGCCGCGCGTGCCCTCGGTCGCGCGGTTGTTGACGATTTTGAACTCGGGCGTCGCGCGCATCCACGCCGTCGAAAGCGCGATGCCGGGGTCGGGATTCACGCCGTTGTTGCCATAGTAATTCAGGCCGAGAAACGCCGGCCACGGGGCGTGCGCACCCGCTGCGCCTGCCGGTTGGTAGATGAGCAGGTGCATCTTCGGGCCGTCTTTTTTCGCGGTGAACCAAACGGTGATTTGTTTGCGGACGGCTTTGCCGCCAAGGGCGGCGCGATCGACGGAAGTGGTTTCCCAATGCATGCCCGTCGGTCGTCCACCGGGCGTGCGGCCGTAAACCTCGCGCGCGAACAACTCGAGCAATTCGGGCCGGCGCTGCGTGCGCCACATCGCGGCATCGCGCACGGGTGCGCCGTTTTCCAGCACGAGCGGATCGGGGAGCGTATAGGGCGGGACCTTGGCTTCGTCGTAGTTAAAGCCGGGCGGGTTGGCGGCGAACGCGACACTCGTCGCAAACAAGACAGACCACAGGGGACGGAGAGGCATGCGCGAAATTCTGCGCAAGCCGAGCCACCGAGCAAGTCCAGTGCTTTTCCCACTCGGAAAAAAGTCGGCGATGATTACCGTGCGACCCGTCCATGCGCTCACGCCTCCGCTTTCCCCCCGTCATCCTCACGCTGTTGCTCGCGACCGGCGGACTGCGCGCCGACGTCACGCTCGCGCCGTTGTTCACCGATGGCGCCGTGCTGCAACGCGACAAGCCGCTCTCGATCTGGGGCTGGGCCGAGGCGGGAGAAAAAGTCTCCGTCGCGTTTGCCGGACAAAGGCGCGAGGCGACGCCGGGGCCCGACGGTCGCTGGCTCGTGCTGCTCGAACCGCTGCCGGCCAACCCGCTGGGCGCGGAACTCACCGTTACGGGAAAAAACACCCTCACATTGCGCGACGTCGTCGTGGGCGAGGTGTGGTTGTGCTCGGGCCAGTCCAACATGGAGTGGCCCGTCAGCCGCGCCACTAACGCCGCGACGGAAATCGCCGCCGCCAATTTTCCCCTGCTTCGTCACGTGCGGATCGAGCACACGGTTGCGACGACACCGGCCGACACCGTTAAGACCAGCGCCGGAATCGACAAGCTCACCGGAGGCTGGCTGCCGGCGACGCCGCAGAATGTCGGCGCGTTTACCGCCGTGGGATATTTTTTCGCGCGCGACCTGCACCAGAAACTCGGCGTGCCGATCGGGATCGTGCACAGCTCGTGGGGCGGCACGCCGGTCGAATCGTGGATGAGCCCCGCGGCGCTCGCGAGCGATCCGGCATTTGCCGTCGTCGGCGAGCGCTGGACCAAAAACCTCGACGATTATTCGGCGAACAAAACCGCCTACGACTCGGCCCTCGCGGCGTGGCAATCCGCCGAGGCCGCGGAGAAAAGCAAGGGCGTGCCTGCGCACACCGCGTGGTTGAAAAAAAATCCCCGCCCGCGCGCGCCGCGCGGTCCCGGCGATCCGTGGACGCCCGCGGGGCTGTTCAACGGCATGATCAATCCACTGCTGCCGTATGCGCTGCGCGGCGCAATCTGGTATCAGGGCGAGAGCAATGCTGAGCGCGCCGCGGAATACCACCCGCTCTTCACCGCGATGATCACGGCGTGGCGCGCGCATTTCGGGCAGGGTGATTTTCCCTTCTACTGGGTCAGTCTCGCGAACTACGGCGTGCCGATCGACAACGGTGAACGCGGGCGCACCTATGCGTTTCTCCGCGAGGCGCAGACCAAGACGCTCGCGTTGCCCAACACCGGCCAGGCCCTCGCAATCGATCTGGGCGATCCGAAGGACATTCATCCCACGAACAAGCAGGACGTCGGGCGGCGGCTCGCGCGGCTGGCGAAGAACCGCGTCTACGGTTTCATCATCGACGACACGGGCCCGACCTTCGCCAGCGTGACGCGCGTCGGCAAAGCGCTGCGGGTCCACTTCACGCACGCCGCCAACGGGCTCGTCGCCCATGAGAGACCCGTGCAGGCGCTGGAGCTCGCCGGAGCGGACCGCGTGTTTCACCCGGCGGAGGGCCGGATCGAACGCGACACGCTCCTCGTCGCTTCAGCCGCGGTGCGCGAACCCGTCGCGGTGCGCTACGCGTGGAGCAATGCGCCCGAGGCCAATCTCTACAGTGGGTCCGGGTTGCCGGCGGTGCCGTTTCGGTCGGACGCGTGGTGAAAAAGGAGGGCGGGTTTTTGACCCGCGCCTGGGACGCGTTGAGTGTTCGAACCGAGGGCGGGTCACAGACCCCGCCCTACGACGCGAACGCCTTACTTCAGCTCGTAGATTTCGAGGAGGCCGGTGCCGGTCGTGGCACCGGTGACTTGAATCGTGTAGGCGCCGCTCGGGAGCGTGGCGAGGACGGCGGCGTCCTTGCTACCGACGTCGAGGGCGAAGGCGCCCACGCTGGCGGCGGCCGTCGAAATTGTCCCGATGCTGGAGACCCAATTGTCGTTGGTGCCGAGCAAGCGGCCCTGGGCATCGTAGAGCGCAATCGCCGGATCGGCGAGGGTGCCGGTCGTGCCGAAGCGCACGAGGCCGGGGCCCACGCCGCGAAGGAGGAGGTTCTCCGTCGCACCGCCGGCGATCACAAAGCCACTGATGAGCGCGGCCTCGCCGCTGCCGGCCGTGCCGCGACTGGAGACGTTGACGAGGCGCGAACCCGCGCCGGTGCCGGCGTCGTAGATTTCGGCGAGCGCCACCCCCGCGCCACCGCGCGGATCGAGAACCACGAGAGAGTAATTGCCCGGAGCCAGCGTGAGGAGCGCAGCGCTGTCGGCGCTGCCCGTGCGCAGCGGAAACGCGCCCGTGGCCGCCGCCACTTGTGTGAGATCGGTCGCATTGGCCCAGCCTTCGTTGGCGAGTATCAGCGTGCCGCCGGCATTGAAGATTTGGAGCCGCGTCGCGCCCAGCGCATCACCGACGCCGAAACCCGCGAGACCGGGACCGACCGCGCGCACGAGCACGCGGCGCGCATCGGTGCCGGAGATGGAAAAGCCGAGGATGAGCGGGTTCGCCGGCGAGACGCGACCGCGCGTCGAGAGGTTGGCGAGGCGAGCCGGAGTCGCGAGCGAGACCGACGAGGCCAGCGGCGCCGAGGCCGCGAGAATTTCCACCGTGCCTTCGCCGGCCACCATCGTGACCGTGGCGCGCGACGCGATGCCCGTGACGGGATCGAAGACCAGCGACGGGGCGGCAGCTTGGGCCGGCACCTGCGCGATGATGGAAGCGGCGCCCGCGATCGGGTTGGTAAAATTGAATTCGCGGACCGCCTCGAAAATTCCCGAGGACGTGCCGCCACCCGAGGGCGCGATGCCGCGAGCGCGAATGTAGAAGAGGCCGCTCGCGGGCAGATTGAGCCCCGCGCGCTGCCAGTCTCCGGCGGTGCCCGTGCGCACGCCGTCGCCAAGCGAAGTCCACGTCGCACGACCATCAACGGATTGTTCGAAGCGCACCGCCGAAACATCGCCCGTCGTGCCGCCACGATTCCAGATGACCGTGGTGCGGTTGGCGGAGACGCCGAGCTGCGAGCTCGCGGCGCTCGTCGCCGCGAGCCGGGCGAGACCGACGCGCGGCTGGCCGCCGACATTGGTGAACCCGCCACCGATCATCACGCGGCCGTCCGGCTGGAGTGAGACCGCAGTCACGCGACCGTTGGGCGCGGGATTAAACGTGCCGTCGATCGTGCCGTTGGCGTTAACGCGCGCGAGGCGGGACACTGCATTGGTGCCGAGGGCAGTGAATGATCCGGCGACGATGACGCGGCCATCCGCCTGCACGGCAAATGAGCTAAGTCCATTGGCGCCGCCGTTGACCGCAACGAACGTGCCGTCGGTCGAGCCATTAGAATTGAGGCGGGAGACCAAGTTTCCGCCCGTCAGCACGAGCACGCGGCCATCGGCCTGCACCGTGAGCGCGGTGACGGCGTTGGTGCCGGTCGGCGAGAAGGTGGCGTCGAGCGTGCCGTCGGCATTGAGCCGGGCGAGATTGGCGCGGGCTTGTCCACCGACGGTGGTGAACGCGCCGCCGATCACAATTTTTCCATCGGACTGCGCGGCGAGCGCGTTAATCGTGCCGCCGACGTTCGGGTTGAAGGTGGTGTCGAGCGAGCCGTCGGCGTTGAAACGCGCGATACGGTTACGCGCGGCGCCGGAGAGGGTGGTGAACGCACCGCCGACGATCGCGCGGCCATCGGGGAGGACGAGCACGGCATTGACGGCGCCGTCGGGCTGCGGCTGGAACGTGGCGCTCACCGAGCCGTTGTCAGTCAGCGCGGCGAGATTGCGCGCCGCCACGCCACCGATGGTGTTAAACGCGCCGCCCACGTAGATGGAGCCGTTGAGTTGCAGCCCATCGAAACTTCCGCCGACAAACACCGTGCCATCGGGCCGCGCGGCGACCACCGCGATGCTGCCGTTGGCATCGGGATTAAAATTCAGATCGAGCGAGCCATCGGCATTAACGCGCGCGAAGCGATTGCGGGTAATCGCGACTGCGGTGCCCGCGGGATGCAACGCGGTGAAGGTGCCGCCGATCAGAATCGAGCCGCTGGGCTCAAGCGCGAGGGTGGTCACGAAACCGTTGGCATTGGGGTCGAAGTTGAGATCGACTGCGCCGTCGCTGTTGAGGCGCGCGAGGTTGTTCCGCGTGGCGAGTTTGCCGGTGACGGCCGGTTGCAGCGTGGTGAAGGCACCGCCGACGATGATTTGGCCGCTACCAGGGACGAATGCGACGGCGGAGACCGCGGAGTTGGGATTCGGGTCGAAATTTTGATCGAGCGAGCCGTCGGTGTTAAAGCGGGCAAGTGCGTTGCGCGTGAAGGACGTGAGGCCGCCGTTGGGCTGCACACTCGTGAACGTGCCGCCGGCAACCAATTTGCCGTCGCCCTGAAGCGCGAAGGCGTTGACGGTCCCGTTCAGCGTGGGGTTGTAGGCATCGTCGATGGTGCCGTCGATTTTCACGCGTGCGAGGTAGTTGCGGGTGACCGCGGTCGCAGTGGCGTTGGGCGTAAACGTCGTGAAGCTGCCGCCGACCAGCATGCGGCCGTCGCCCTCAACCACGATGGCGTTGATGCGACCGTTGGCGTTGGGATCGTAGGTGATGTCGATCGCGCCGTTGTCATCGATGCGCGCGATGTAATTGCGGGAGATGCCGCCGATAACGGTGAACGCGCCGACCACCACCAGGCGACCATCGCTCTGGACGATGATACCCGTCACCTGGCCGTTGGGATTCGGAAAGTTAAACGTGGGGTCGATCGTGCCGTCGGCCCTGAGGCGGATGAGGCTGCCACCCGAGATATCCGTGAGATTCGCGAATGAGCCGCCGAGGAGCACGCGACCGCTGCGATCAACGGCGACGGCGCTAATGGTGCCGCTGAGGCGCACGTTGGGCGAGAAGCCGGGGCGCAGCGTGCCGTTGGCGTTGAGCCAGGCGAAACCGCCGACCTGCGAGGGCACCGCGGAAATATTCGGGCGCAGCGCGATCGCGTTCACCGGGCCATCGGTCGCGAGCGAGGGGCTGAAGGTGGTGTCGGGCAAACCCTCGGAGCGGAAACGCGCGAGATTGGTGCTCTTCGCGCCGCCGAGATCGGAGAAGCTGCCACCGACGAGCAACTTTCCGTCTGACTGCACGACGAGGGCGTTGACGACGGCCCCGGTGGAGCCGCCGGCGTTGACGTCGAACGCAGGATCGACCGTGACGTTGGCCGCCGTGGTGGCACCGGGGAGCAGCCGCGCGAAGTTGCGGCGCGTGAGCCGAGCCGCCGCGCCCGTGGGCTGGAGCGACGAGAAACTGCCGCCGAGGAAGATCCGGCCATCAGGCTGCATGCGGATCGAATCGACGCGATTGCCGCCGAGCTCGTTGATATCGAGGTTGAACGCGGAATCCACCGTGCCGTCGGCGTTGAGGCGCGCGGCGTATTTGCGCAGCGTGAAGGTGGTCGCGGCCGTGGGCTGCAGCGGCTGGAGCGTGGTGAACGTGCCGCCGAGAATCAGTTTGTCGGACTGGAGCGCGAGCGCGAGGACGTTGCCGTTGGGATTCGGATCGTAGGCGGCGTCGACGGTGCCGTTGGTGTTGAGCCGGGCCAGCCGCGCGCG
>JANOAF010000097.1:0-1826 GCA_031411015.1 Opitutaceae bacterium
CTTCGCGCGAAAATTCGCACCGATGGCGAGCTGTGCTGCGGCGCGGCGGAGTTGATCGTGTCCGCCTTACTGGCGCTGCGGTAGCCGCGGTCAGGGAGTAGGGCGGTGTCTGTGACCCGCCCGTTCGCGCTTTGCGTGTCCGAGGGCGGGTCACAGACCCGCCCTACCGCAGGCATTCGCGCCCGCAAAGTTCATGACCGCGTATCGGCCATGAGCGTTTGGAAAAGCGTCCTCCTCGCCGCCGCGCCGTCATTTGGCTTGCCGGTCGCCGGGCCGCGCGCGCTTTCTCGTGCGCCGGCCGTCTCCATCACTACCGACCCCATCCCCCCATGAACCCATTCCGCCTGCGGGCACCTGTCGCAGCGTTCAGCCTGTTTGCTGGCGCGTGCCTTTCGAGCGTCGCGCTCTTCGGTCAAGCGGCGCCGGCCGCTGACAATGCCGAGCCCAAAAAACTCGAAGCCTTCGTCGTCACCGGCTCCTACATTCCCACGACGGAAACCGCGGTGCAGGCGGGAGCGTCGCCGATGATCCGGATCGATCGGAAGGCGATTGAGGAGTCAGGGGCGAACAGCACGGCCGAGCTTCTCCAAAAAATCACGGTCGCCAACGCCGGCTCCGTGCCCGTCTCCAACAACGCCCTCGGGTTCACGCCCGGCGCGAGCGCTATCTCGCTCCGCGGGCTCGGGCCCGAGGCCACGCTCGTGCTCATCAACGGCCGGCGCGTCGCGCCCTATCCCGTCGGAGTCGGCGGCACCACCGCCTTTGTTGACCTCAACACCATACCGCTCTCGACGGTCGACAGTATCGAGGTGCTCAAGGATGGCGCGTCGGCGCTCTACGGCGCCGATGCGGTCGCGGGCGTGATCAATCTCAAGTTGCGGCGCGGCATGTCCGGCAGCGAGGTGCTCCTCACCTACGGCAACACCACGAACAAGGACTCGTCCGAGATTGTCGCGAGCATCGCCACCGGCGCCTCCACGCCGAAGACGAGCCTCATCGTCGCCTTCAATTTCTACCGCAAGGGCGCGATTATGGACAGCGACCGCGACTACTCGGCTGCACCGCCGTTTCTCAGCGCCAATTCCAGCCCGTTCAATCTCCTGCTCTCGCGCTTCGCCATCAGCACGGCCCTTGGCCAGCAGCCCACCGCGCCGATTCGTGGCGTGGCAAATTTTGAGTTGAATATTTTTGGGCAGTCGGGGGCGGACGCCGCCAACAATGGCCAGCGGCCCGCTTCGCAATACACCTACTCGAGCGGGCGCACGTCCACCTTCAACCCGAACGAGTATGCGACCTCCTATCCCGATGTCCGCCGCGTGGGCGCGATGGCGTTTGGGGAGCGCAAGATCTTCGGCACCGACAACGTGAAGGCCTACGGTGATTTCTCGTTCCAGCTGGTTGACACCGAATACCAGCTCGCCCCGACGGCCACGGGTGATTTCAGCACGCCCGGTCAGGTGGACATCGTTATTCCAGCGCGCACGGCGGCCCCCTTGCTCACGGTGAGCATTCCCATTCTGGGCCAGGCGCAGACCGTGGCCGCCGGCACGGTGATCATTCCCGGGGTTATTTTCCCCGGTCCCGGCACGCAGTTCGTGAACAACACCGCGCAACGCCTCGCCCCCGCCGGTGCGTTCAATCCGTTCAATCCCTTCAACCAGGACATCTCCGACGATTCCCGCGGTCGCCTCGTGGAATTTGGCAACCGCATCGTGCGCACCGCCACGGAAGCCTTCCTCGCCACGGGAGGGATCAAGGGCGAAAACGTCGCGGGCAAATGGAATTTCGACGCGTCGTTCAGCTTCAGCTCCGTGCGCGAGCACTCC
>JANOAF010000098.1:0-1911 GCA_031411015.1 Opitutaceae bacterium
ATCAAGCGCAACGGCACGCTGGTGGGGTTATAGTGTTCTTGGACAGAATTAACAGAATTGACCGAATGGGTTCGGAGCCTTGCGCCCACATTCTGTCCATTTTGTTCATTCTGTCTCGGCTCACTCACCGCCAGTCGATCAGCTCGACTTCGAAGACGAGTGTCGCTTTCGACGGAATTTTCGGGGCACGGCCTTTTTCGCCGTAGGCAAGCCAGTGTGGGACGATGAGGGTGCGCTTCTCGCCTTTCTTCATGGTGCGAAAAGCCTCATCCCAGCCGGCGATGGCCGTGCCGCTACCGATCCGAAATGTAGCCTGGCCGCCTTTCTCGAAGAAATCTTCCAGTCGCGTGCCGTCGAGGAGCTGGCCTTGAATCCGTGCGATGACTTCCTCGCCGACTTTGGGCGTAGCGTCGCCCGTGCCCTGCCCTCGCACAATGTAGCGCAGGCCGGAGGGAAGCTTGCGCGCGTTGCCGAAAAGTTTCGCGATGAGCAGATCGTCCTCGGTCGTGTATTGCGGATTCTGTTTGTCGAGGGCCTCCCGCATCGCGCTGTTGATCGGGCGGCCGGAATTTTTCCGCAGCAGCACTCCGGAGCGCGTGATAAAAGCGGCCCCGGCGAGGAAGACGCCAAGGATGATGAGAATGTGAATGCTGCGCATGAAAAGGGAAACGAAGAGAGAGGCGGGTTTCCGTGGGATTGGCAAATCCCGCGAGCAACGGCGGCGTGCGTGCGGTGCTATTTCTTCGCCAGCAGATCGAGTGCGGCCGCGCTCATCGCCGCGATGCCGGTCTTGATGGTCGGCTCCGGCACCGGCGCGAACTTGCTGGAGTGTAGCGAGGGCAGCGGCGCGCCCGTGCGCTCGCTCTCCGCGAACTTCGCCGGATCAACCGCGCCGAGCCAGAAGAGGCAGATCGGCACCTTTTCCAGCGTCCGTCCGAACTCGCTGAAGTCTTCGCCGCCCATTACCGGATCGACCGGGCGCACCCGCTCGGCGCCGAGCGCCCCGGCGATCGCGGCGTGGACGCGGCGCGTAAGCGCGGGGTCGTTGCGCGTGGCGGGCGTGAACTGGGCTTTCACCAGCGTCACCTCGGGGTGCAGGTTCTCCGGCAGCCCCGCGGCGATCGCCTCGCCGCGGCAAATGCGGCGGACGGCGGCGATGGTGTTTTCCCGCACGGCATCGGAGTAGGAGCGGAGGGTGAGCTGGAGCTTCACCTCGTCGGGGATGATGTTGTGCTTCGCGCCGCCGTGGATCGAGCCGACGGTGACGACGGCGGGATCGAGCGGGCGCGTCTCGCGGCTCACGATGGTCTGGAGCGCGGTCACGATGCGGGCGGCGAGCACGATGGGATCCTTGGTGGTGTGCGGCCACGCGCCATGGCCGCCGATGCCGTGCACGGTGATGTCCACGCTGTCCACGTTCGCCATCGCGAAACCCTCGACGGTGCCGACCGTGCCGGCGGGGAGAGTGGCGCTGTCGTGCAGCGCGAGCGCGAAGTCGGGCTTGGGAAATTTTTGGTAGAGCCCGGCGGTCAGCATGGCGCGTGCGCCCGTGCCGATCTCCTCTGCGGGCTGACCCACGAGCACGAGGGTGCCCGCCCAGCGATCGCGCACCGCGGCGAGCACGCGGGCGGTGCCGACGAGGCAGGTCATGTGGATGTCGTGCCCGCAGGCCTGCATCACGGAGACCTCCTGCCCGGCGAGATTTTTCACGCGCACCTTGCTCGCGTAAGGCAGCCCGGTCTCCTCCGGCACCGGCAGTCCGTCGAGATCGCAGCGGATGAGGAGAGTGGGACCAACGCCGTTTTTCAAAACGCCGACGACACCAAAGCCGCCAAAGTTTTCCGTGACCTCAAAACCCGCGGCGCGGAGTTCGCCCGCGACTTTCCCGGCGGAGCGTTCCTCCATGAGCGA
>JANOAF010000099.1:0-3963 GCA_031411015.1 Opitutaceae bacterium
GAGGGATTGACTTGGATGCTATCACTAGATCCAGAGTCATTACTTATGCTAATTCTACTTGTAGTATTACCATCTTTTCTGAAGAATGAAACATTCGTAGCCAAACCGTTACCCGAATATGATTCAATTATAGCTCCACTACTGCTCAAAATTGCAGATTTACCACTACCATAAGCAACAGCGTACAGTTTATTTTTACCACTAGGATTACATGCATCACCACCTAGTGAGTTAGCTGCAAACGCCACAATACCCGCAGAGCTTATCATTTCTACATTTATCCGATATGGTGAACCACTTTCGTAACCTAGATCCATATAGTAGCCCATTGGTTTTGAATTATCTGCAATAGCGCCAGTTGTTGCTATGGTGCTGGTATTGTTGATCATTTGGCTTCTATCTACAGGAAAAAAGCCACCTGCTGGCAAAGTACTGACATTAAATGGCTGAGATTGATTACCATCTAAAATGGCATAGAAAGACTGTGTTTGGGTACTATTTACATCACTATCAGCCAGAATGCGACCAGTGCCAACAAAAATATACCGTTTCAATGTGCCTTTATCGATTTCTATTAATGGCGAAGTAGTAATTGGTTGATTGGGGCCGAACGCAGCTATTTTTGTAGGTGCTGGTATTGCGCCTACACCTGATAAATCTAAACGCCACACATTACCTAGTGCATCACCTGCGTAAGCAGCATCAGCCAAGGAGTCTCTCGCATCAGCAACAAAAGCATTAACATGTGCTAAGCCAGCATCATTTGTGGTTGTGCCTTCTCCAGTTGAAACGGCTTCAAGTAAAGCACCTGTTTGAGGGTTAACTAAGAAAAAATAGCCTTTACCGTCAAGGTTGTTATAGCCAGAGGTCAATATTGCTGTCCATCCATACTTTTTCGTTTTGACTACTAACGGAGTATCGTATGTATAACCCATATTTTTATGAGTAAACTCCCATAATACTTTAGTACTTAAACTGGCTTCACTAGTAATACCGGCAGGGTTAGTGACATCTAAAGCATAGTATGCTTTTCCACCTTTACCTAAGCCACCAATTAAAACCGAATGCCAAGTATTATCTAAAAACTTCACATCCTCAATGGCTGGAGTAGCATCAACAAAATATCTATGATCATATGAAGGTTTAGCTAGAACACCTATGCCATTGTCATATGGCGTATTAGTTGGCCCTTTAATTACAGCATTTGGCACATAAGCAAATAACTCATTACCGCCTGTAGGTACACCATTAAATGCATGCAGCATTCCATCATTTGCACCTACATATGCAACCGTTGAGCGACCTGAATTTGCAGCTTTGAAGGCGATATATCCAGGATTAAAGTCTTCTGTATATGGTGCACGTGGTGGCCCTACGGCAACAACTTTAGAATTTACTATATCTCCAAGAATACTAGCGCGTGCTCTAAAACTTGCCGTGCCTGACGAACCTGCATTACTTGCATCTCCGCGCAAATAATTAACTGCATTTGCCTGATCTGTAGGAGTAGCAGAAAAATTTGATAAAAGACTTGTCAGATTTCCAGGTCTAAATGGAATTCCTGCTGGTGCAGAACAGATTTGAGTTCCATCAGTGCCTGACGCACAATTTGATGTTGCAATACTCCTGCCAGTGCTCCAGCCAGTACCTGCAGCTTGGCTATCTAGTTTTGCCTGTGCATTCCATGCAAGCGTCTCCACTGGCACATCTCCAGAAAATGTAACTGTGTTACCAACAACATTTCCCGTCCAAGTATCAGCCTTATAACTAGTTGCAAAACTCATACTGGAAGATATAACACTCGGGCTTGCTACTGCAAAAGTATTTGAAGATCCAGACAGTTTACTTAAAATATCTGCAAAAGCTTTATCTAAGCCAGAAATCATAGCCGCTGGATTATTTGCTCTGTAATAATTATCTGGATCCCCATCGCCATTCTTATCCCATGTAATTACACCTGGCATTACCGTAGCTGCATTGTATGGGTCAAACGTACTTGGTACATCAAAGCCACCATATTTTGCGGCTAAATAAAATTGATTAAAACGATTACTACCATCATCTCTAAATCCACTTTCCAGAACATCCAACCAGTACGTAGAAACCGATTGGATTTTACCGCTAATGTTTGGTAAATCTGGTCGCATATCTCTAGTATGCAAATCATAGGCTAAACCAGCCATGTAATAGCGCGCTTCGCCAGCACCAGTATTAAAATTACTTAAAGGTGAAGGAGTACCCTGCAAATCACCCACTTTATTAGTAGCTGTAGCAGCATTAAGATTATTAACTATAGCTGTGGCGGCGGGCGACATATCACCATTACCAAGATCTGCTATTACCTCAGGTGGAATCGCAGGTTCGCTACCACCGCGCGAGGTACTTCCTGGCAAGTTAGCATCACTCCAAGTATTGGTGTCGCCAATACCAATAATAAAGTTAGATTGACACGAGTACTTAATAGGGTCTTCCCAATTAGTAATAACTGGGAATCCATCAACCATTGCTGGCGTTAAATTATTTGTGTAGCTGGCGACATTACCTTTATTGCGATAATAGCGACTAACCGCATAAAAAAGTTCACTGACAGGGTCATAAGTTTTATAGCCTGGCGTATTTAAGCCGAACTTATTCAAATAATTAATTACACCACTATTCACAACACCACTTGCCTGTGCATCTAATGGCCTGGGGTTTGGATTGAAAATACCAGTATTAGCATCCCACTCAGGGTTGGAGTTTATAGTATCAATAGCACCAGGGTTAGCCACTAACGGCCCTAATGGTGCCATTTTCGCTCTCAACACACCGCCATCACGCAATCGATTTCCATCATTCAAATAACCAAATGCTGCAAAATTTAACTTTTTAGAGTTTTTTTGTATGAGTCCTGTTGGTTTGTATATAGCGCCATATTGCGTGCAATTGTCTTCCAATAATCCCGCCACACACACATTAGCTCTTGCATAAAACTCATAAACATTAGCTGTAGGTGGATTAGCTGGAATTACCGCAGGAGAGGCCGTTCCTATCTCCACCCCTGCATTTGTAAGCGTGCCTGTACTAGTGATACGGAACTTTTTACCTAGGCTATTGATATTAACTTTTACTGATGCCCATGAGAATGGTGTGTATAGATTTGCATTAGCAGTAATTGCAATGCTGCCGTTTATACCACTTCCAGACTGAGAGCCGTAAGCTTTTTCGAGTATAGTTAAAGCTGTTGTATCTACACTTCTATAGCCTCCCGTTAAGGTTTTTCTTAAAGGGTCAATCGTTTGGGTCAGTGCATAATTTAAGAAGTTACCACTCCATTTAGCTGCACATTGATGGTTGACCGCTGCAATTACAGGTTTAAAATAACGTTGCTCTGAGTTGGCATCACCGTTGTAGTCATAGCATTTTTTGTTGTCAAAATATCCAATATAATCAGCAGCATTATTATATGAGCCTTGGTAAGAAGAGCCCACTGCTGTTGGGAATTCTGCAGAAATAGTAATCGCCACATTACCTGATACCGAGTTACCTGTTAATATCGGTTTGTCTGCTAAGTCTGTGGCCGCCATAGAGAGCAATGGTAGTGTTAGACTAGATAATACAAATAATTTTTTAATGTTTTTAATCATAATGTTCTCGATTCAAACTCAACTAAATAGTAAAAGTTGACTGCATAAATGCTTCTGTGTTTTTAGGCCCTGTTGCACGTAAACTAATTCGATAGACCACGCCATCTTCGCCAGAAAGCTTGCCCAAAATTTGCTTTTTACCCCCACCCAAGTCAGTTCCTGCCTTACTGATTGTGCAGTTATTGGGTGAAATTTCACCAGTCGCTAAGCACATACGGTCTATCACATAGCGAATCGTTATACCGCCAGCAGTATACGTAATATTGTTATTAGGCATTGTCGAGTCAAAATTAGTTGTATTTAACAAAATATTGGGAATACCTAACGCATTACTAGC
>JANOAF010000100.1:0-3402 GCA_031411015.1 Opitutaceae bacterium
CCTGCCGGACGCCCTCGAAAATTCCGTGCGCCTGGAGCAGCGGCTTGAGTTCACGCTGCAAAATCTCGGCTACCAGTTTCCCGAGTATCGCCTGCCCTCCGGCGAAGGCGTGGATCAGGACGCGTATTTGCGCGAGACCACCTACGCGGCCGCCCGCGCCAAACTCGGCCCCGTTCCCTTGTCTCCGCGCTGGGAAGCACAGCTCAAACGGGAGCTCGATCTCATCGCGCGCCTGAAATTCTCCGGTTATTTTCTGATCGTCTGGGATATTTGCGTTTGGGCGCGGGAGAAAAACATCCTCGTCCAAGGCCGCGGCAGCGCCGCCAACAGCGCTGTCTGCTACGTGCTCGGCATCACCGCCGTCGATCCGATCAAAAACCAGTTGCTCTTCGATCGTTTCCTTAACGACAGCCGCATCGGCGCCGACGGCCGCCCCTCGTGGCCCGACATCGATCTCGATTTTCCCAGCGGCGAGCGCCGCGAAAGCGTGATCCAAGAAGTCTATCGCCGCTACGGCCGCCGCGGCGCCGCGATGACCGCCAACGTCATCACCTACCGCGGTCGCAGCACCATCCGCGAAGTCGGCAAGGTCCTCGGCTTCGGCGACGATGGGCTCGATCGCTTCTCCAGCCTCTACGCCAACGGCGATTTCCCCGACACCCTCGGCTTGCAGGAGCAGCTCAAGATGTCCGGCATCGCCGCCCATCACCCGCGCGCCGAGGCGATGGTCCGCCTCAATCACTATATCCATGGCCTGCCCCGCCACCTCGGCCAGCACTCGGGCGGCATGGTGATTTGCCAGGGTCAGCTCGACCGCGTCGTCCCGCTTGAGCCCGCCACCATGCCCGACCGCAGCGTCTGCCAGTGGGACAAGGACGACTGCGAGAATCTCGGCATCGTGAAGATTGATTTCCTCGGCCACGGCATGATGGCTGTGCTGCAGGAGACAGTCGAACTCTGCGCCGCCTGCGGCGACACCACGATTCGCGCGCTCAGCGACATCCCGCCCGACGATCCGTTGACCTACGAAAAAATCCGCGCCGCCGACACCGTGGGCGTTTTCCAAATCGAGAGCCGCGCCCAGATGGCCACGCTCCCGCGTTTCCAGCCGCGCAACCTCTACGACCTAGCCATGCAGGTCGCGATCATCCGTCCCGGCCCGATCACCGGCAACCTCGTGCATCCGCTCATCCGTCGCAGGAACGGCACGGAGAAAGTGGACTACATCGACCCCAGCGTGGAGCACATCGTGAAGCCCATCCTCGAACGCACCAAGGGCGTGATCCTTTTTCAGGAGCAGATGCTCCAGCTCGCGATGAATCTCGCGAAATTCACCGGGGGCGAGGCCGAGGAGCTCCGCCGCGCAATGGGCTTCGAGAAAGATCCCACGCGCCTGCCCAAATCGATGGCCAAGCTGCACGCCGCCCTGCGCCGCGAAGGCTACAACGAAACCGTCGTCCACAAAGTCGTCGCCGCCACCACTTCATTCGCGGCCTATGGGTTCCCCGAGTCGCACGCCATCGGCTTCGCGATGATCGCCTACGCCAGCACTTGGCTGAAGTTCCACCGCCCCGCCCCGTTCTACGCCAGCCTGCTCAACAACCAGCCGATGGGCTTCTACTCGCCCGCCACGCTGCTGCAGGACGCGAAGCGCGGCGGCCGCGACCTCAAGGCGCATCCCGTCTGCGTGCGGCACTCGCAGTGGCACTGCACCGTCGAGGATGAGCAGGCCATTCGCATCGGGCTGCGCTATGTGCGTGGCATCCGCGAGACCGCGGTGCAGGCCATGCTCGGCGCGCGCACTGAGAAACCGTTCGACTCGCTCGACGACTTCCTGCGCCGCTCCGACTTCACTGCCGCCGAACGACGCGCGCTGGCCGCTGTCGGCGCGTTCGATGTCTTCACCCCGCACCGTCGCGCCGCCCTCTGGCAAATCGAAGCCGCGTGGTCCGACGACGAGGCGTTGTTCAAGCAGTTTGCCGAAAACTACCGCGAGGACTCCCCGCTGGATGCCATGTCGCGGGTCGAGGAATTACAGGCCGATTTTTCCGGCCTGGGCCTCACCACCGGCGAGCATCCCATGGCCACGCTCCGCGAGCACCTGCCCGATGTTTGCACAGCGCAGGATCTAAAAACCGCGCCGGACGGGCGCCGTGTCACCATTGCTGGCGCCGTAATCTGCCGACAACGCCCCGGCACCGCGCATGGTTTCGTCTTCATCAGCCTCGAGGACGAAACCGGCATCGCCAACGCCGTCGTCGTGCCCGCCCTTTTCGAACGTCTGCGCCTCGTCATCACGCAGGAACCCGCGCTCCGCATCACCGGCCCACTCCAAAACGTGTCCGGCGTGCAACACGTGAAAGCCGAAAAGATCGAGCCCCTCCGCGACGACCGCCTGCCGGCGCAGGCATCGCACGATTTTCACTGAGCCCCATCACGCCACACTAGGCACCCTGCCTTCTGCCATCTGTCGGCTCAAAAAGATCACGAGCTACGGCACCTCGTAAACTTCGACGAGGGCCACACCGGTCGTAAGGTTCACGCCGGAGACTTGGACAGAGTAATTGCCCGGGTTAAGCGTCGAGACGAGCGCGGCGTCCTTTGACGTAGCCGGAAGCGCAAAGGCTCCGACGGAAGCAAATGCCGCCGTGAGTTCGGCCGTGCCCAACCAGTCGTTGCTCTCGCCGATTTTCACGGAGGATGCGTTGAAGAGCGCGAGCTGCGGATCTGCCACAACGCCCGACACGCCAAACCCGCCGAGCGTCGGACCGATGGCGCGCACAAGGAATCGGGCCGGCGTCGCACCGCCGGACCACGGAGCCGACCGTGAGGACCGAACCGAGGTGCTTGCGCACGGAGACGTTGATGACCCGGGGCGTCTTAGATTCGGCGATCAGTTTAACGGCGCCGCTGCGGCAGTGACGCGCGCGATTTATTGTCGCCCACCACCGCGCAGATCCTCGGGCAGCAGTATGAATCCGGTGGTGATACCGCCAAGGATTTGGCTGCGGCGACCGCTATGATGCACGTGCCAAAGACCGATGAGTGCGCAGAAGACGGCGTCGAGCTGATCCTCGCATGATTTCGACCATCGAGCTGCGAGCAGCGCGCACGTCGCGTGGTCGAGGACGAGAAACGGAAACTCCGCGGCAAGCAGGCCCGAGAGCAGGCCCTGCAAGCGGGCGAACTCGTGGTGGCGTTCCTCCACGCGGCCTTTCTTGTATTTGACGATACGGGAAAGCCGGAGGAGGCGCACCATCGCGGGATGAGGATAAACTTCGGCCGCCAGACGCGCTGGAACCGGCCGCCCGAAAGCGGTCGTGGACGGCGCCGAATCAAAATCCCAGCCGGCAGAAAACCCGAGGGAGGACAATCGAGCGAGCACACGGGCCGGACGTGGAC
>JANOAF010000101.1:0-14855 GCA_031411015.1 Opitutaceae bacterium
GCAATCATGGCTTAGCAGCCGCAGCCGGTGTCGCCGCATCAGGCGCGGGGGAAATCCCGCGATACTCCGTCAGCAGGTATCTCATGATCTCGTTGCCGGACCATTCGATGTCGCGGACGATCGATCGCACGCGGGCACTCAGGAAGTGGTGGGCGAGGTGCGCCGGAATCGCGAGCATGAGGCTGCCCGCGACCGCCAGCAAAGCCTGCCACATCCCACCGGCCAGCACGCCGGCCAACGCATAGTGCCCGCCCTGTTCAAAGGCCCGAAACGTCGTCACCATCCCGAGCACGGTGCCGAGCAAGCCCACAAGCGGCGCGACCTGCGCGATTGCACCAATGGCACCGAGCCGACGCTCCAGCGCCGGCAATTCGACGATCGCCGCCTCTTGCACGTGAAAACGCATCGTCTCCGCCGGTGCCTCGGCCTGGAGCAACGCCGCCTTCACGACCGCGGCGACCGGGCCCGGCGTTTCTTCGCAGACCGTCAGCGCCTCGACGAGCCGCCGCTTCGCCAAAATATTTTTGATGCCCTCGACAAACGCCTTCGCGCGAATTTGCCCGCGGTGCAGAAACAGCACGCGTTCGATGCAGAGCATCAGCCCGCCCATGCCGAGCGCCAGCAGCACCCACATCATCGGGCCTCCCCTCACCAAGAGCGTGAAATCGAATCCAGACATCGGCGTGAGACTTAGGCTTGCGCCTCGCGCGGCAAACTCGAAAGAGCACGGCTCATGGATTCGCCTTCGGCGGCGTGGCATCCGCCTGCTGCAACCGCGTCCGGGCCATCGCCTCACCGAAGGGCAGCTGCTTTTCGAGCAAGAGCTGGTAGGCGGCCCGGGCGTCGTCGATTCGGCCGCGTTTCTCCAGCAGGTCACCCAGATCGAGCAGCGTGCGGGCGAGCCAGTAGGGACGAGTCGCATCCTTCTCGGGCGGAGATTTCTCAGCCATGAGAAAGGGGGCCACCACATCCTGCCACCAAACCTTACCCGCCTCATCCGGCTTCCCGCGGCGCGCGAGCAAAGCCCCGAGCTTGTAACCGGCCTCCACCCGCACATCGCGCGGCGCATCGAGCCGATCGCGCAGCTGCTCGTAGTATTGCTGCGCCGCATCGGTGTGCGCGGTCGAGGGCGCGACGTCGGCGGAAGACTGCGCATTGTGGCAGTCGGCGAGCGCCAATTGCGCGAACACCACATCAGGCCGCTGGGCATAGCGGTTCACCAAATCCTCGTAAGCGCGCTGCGCCGCCGGAAAATCGCCGCGCTTCTGATAGATCCCACCCTGCCGCAGCCGCGCCGCAAAGACGAGTGACTGATCCGCCGCTCCCGCCCGATTCTTCACGAGATCCTCGATGCGCTTGTTCGCTTCCTGCAGATTCTCGTCCCGCCCCAGTCGCTCCGAGAGCAGCGCGAGTCGATAAAGCGCAAAGGGCACATACTCGCTGTCCTTGTAGGCGGTATTATCCGTCAACTTGATTAGAAGGTCGCGCGCCTCGGCGATTTTATCCTGCGCCGCGTAGTGCTCGGCCTCGATCAGGTAGGAGTTAATCGCCGCATCGAGCCTCGGATAATCCGCGCGCAACCGGCCGAGCGTTTCAAGTGCAGCCGCCTCGCGGCCGAGCGCAAATTCCGCGCGGGCTCTCAGCAGCATCGCCCCCGAGGCAATCTCGGCCCTGAGCGTCGCGTCCACTTCCAGCGGCGCGGCCAGCAGAGCCGCGACGAACCCGATGGTCTGCTGCGGCTGGTTGTTGTCGAACGCGAGTCGCGCCTGCAGCCACGCGATGCGCGCGCGTAGATCAGGCTTCAAGGCCTCCAAGCCGGCCGCCGGTTCCCCCAGTAACGCGCTGATGCGGGCAAAGGCTTCCTTCACGCCCGCCGCATCCCGCAACTGCAACGCTCGCGCGAGACTCCACTCCGCCTGCCAGCGATTCTCCAAATCAAACGCCGGATCGCGCTCCACTTCGTCGAGCACCTTGGCCGCGTCACCCGTGCCCGCGCGGATTTCCGCCAGCACCCGCATATACATCAGAGACGCGAGCCGGTCCGGCTTGAGCTCGGCCGGCCGCTCACTCAGCACCGCGGCATAGGCATCGGCGGCGATGCGATAATCGCCCGCGCGAAACGACGCCTCCGCCTCGAACACGCCCAGGTCGGCCCGCGCGAGCGCATAGCCGCCCGAGCCCGGCGTGCTGCCCGCGAGCACGGCGAGATCGGCGCGCGCCTTCCGCGCGTAATCCGCCGCCAGCCGGTAACGCGCCTGCTCCCACGCCGACTGCGTCAGGACGCCGAGCGTATGCACGCGCAGCGGCGAAAGCGGAAATTGCTTCAACAGCGCCCCCGCGTCCTCCTCCGCCCGCGCATATTCCTTTCCCGCCAGCGCGAGCTGCGCGCGGTAAAATAACAGGCTCTCCAAGATCGGATGCGGTGGCCGCACCGTAATGAGCCGGTCGAGATCGTCGCGGAATTGTTTGCGCGCCGGCTCTTCGCGCGAAGCCTCCGCGAGCAGCTGCAATGCCTGCCGCTGGCGCTCAAGCTTCGAGCCCGTTTCCAAAAGCTGCGTAAGGGCGTTGCGCCCCGCCCCACCTCGCCCGCGATCGCCGATCAATCCAAGGGTGAATCGCATTTCGTCGATCACGCCGCGCTCGCGCGCGGGCACCCCGCGCAAATCCAATTCCAAATTTGCAATCGCCTGGGCACGCTGCCCGCTCTCGGCGAGCATCACGGCGGAGATCCGCAGCGCATCGTAGCCTTGGGGTAGGCCCTGAAATTGTTTGGCCGTTTCGCGCACCTGCTTGATCGCCGCCTCGGTCGGTCGACCGAAAAGCCGCAACCGCACCTCTTCTCCCGCCAGCTGAAATCTTGCGCGCACGAATTCCGTCTTCGCCGCTGCCTCCGCCTTCAGATAAAATTCGTTCGCTCGCCGCAGATCGCGCACCGGCGCCGTATCCCAGAGCGCACCGGTGAGAAACCAATACCACGCGCGATCCGCTTCGGTCACGTCGTCGGCCTTGATCGCGTCCCACTGCGCCTGCGCGTCGCCGCGGCGCCGCGCCTGAAACGCCGCCAGGCCCATCCGCAGACGCCATGCCGCACGGCGCGGCTCGGGCATCGCCTGCAACACCGTTTCCGCTTCCTCGCTGCGGCCCGCGTCAAGCAGCGTCGTCGCCAACGCGAGCCCGATCTCCACCCGATCGACTCCGGGCGCGTCGAGCAACTGCCGGTATAGATCCGCCGCCAGCGAGGGCAGCCCGAAATCGTGCGCGCGCTGCGCGGCGGCCAGCATTCCGATTTCGCGGCCCGCGATGGCGGGGGTGGCTTTTCCGGTGAGCGGTGCCGGCGTGGTCAGCGGCGGTTGCGCGCGGGCGGGCGTCATGCTCGCACCGAGCAGGGCGACCGACGTCAGATGAAAAAAATTCCAAGGGCGTGTCACGCAGCCACCACGTTGCTCGCCTCGCTGGAAACAATCAACCGCGTTGTAAATAGTTCCGCCTCGCGCAGCCCCCACTTCCTCCCACACTGGCCGGCGAATTCGTTTTCGCTTCAACCCATCACCCTCATGTCTCCCCTCCTGATCACGCTCGGTGTCCTGCTCCTGATTGTCGTCATCCTTGGCATGTGGATCGCCGGCATCTACAACAAGCTCGTCGAGCTCCGCAATCGTTTCAAAAACGCCTTCGCGCAAATCGACGTGCAGCTCAAGCGCCGCTACGATCTGATCCCGAATCTCGTCGAGGTCGCCAAGGGCTACATGAAACACGAGAGCGGCACGCTCGAGGCCGTGATCAAGGCGCGCAACATCGCCTACGCCGCCTCCCAAACCGCCGCCGCCAATCCCGCCGACGCCAACGCCATGAAGGGACTCATGTCCGCCGAGTCCGGTCTCGGCGGCGCGCTCTCCCGGCTCATGGTCGTCTCCGAACAGTATCCCGATCTCAAGGCCAACCAAAACATGATGCAGCTCACCGAGGAGCTGACCTCGACGGAAAACAAAGTCTCCTTCGCCCGGCAGGCCTACAACGACGTCGTCATGGCCTACAACACCGCCCGCGAAACCTTCCCCAACGTGATCTTCGCCGGCATGTTCGGCTTCCTCCCCGCCGAACTCTTCAAGATCGACGACCCGACGGAACGGAATGCGCCGAAGGTGAGCTTCACTTGATCGGATTTTCGATTGTCGATTTTTGATTTTCGATTGTCGCTTCGGAGCCTGACTCGCGGAACTCGGTTGCTCTGCAATCGAAAATCCAGAATCGAAAATCGAAAATTCATCCATGGACTTCTTCGAAGCCCAGGCTCGCGCAAAGCAGCGCACGGCGCGGCTCGTCTGGCTGTTTGGGCTCGCCGTCGCCGGCACGATCGCGGCGGCGTATTTCGCGGCGATTCTGATTCTGCATTTTCTTCACGGCGGGAACAGGGAGGCGCGCACGCGTTTCGGCGATTACGACCCGCGGATTTCGGAGATCGTCCTCTGGCAGCCGGACCTCCTCGCTTACGTCGGCATCGGCACGCTCGTCGTCGTCAGCATCGCCTCGCTGATTAAGTGGCACGAGTTTTCCGCTGGCGGCGGTGCCGTCGCTGAAAGCGTAGGCGGACGCCGCGTTGATCCGCACACGACCGAGTTCCGCGAGCGGCGGCTGCTCAACGTCGTCGAAGAAATGGCCATCGCCTCGGGCACGCCGATGCCGGCCGTCTATGTGCTCGACGAGGAGGCGGCGATCAATGCCTTCGCCGCGGGGCTCACCGCCAACGACGCCGTCGTCGCCGTCACGCGCGGCACGCTGGAGAAACTCAGCCGCGAGGAACTGCAAGGCGTGATCGGCCACGAGTTCAGCCACATCCTCAATGGCGACATGCGGCTCAACCTCCGCATCGCGGCCACGATTTTCGGCATCTTGGTGCTGGGGCTCGCGGGCCGAGGGATTCTGTGGAGCCTGCGTCACGCCCCCGTGCGCCGGGAGAAAAACGGCGGCGGCCTCGTGCTCGCGCTCGTCGCGTCAGGCGTAGCGTTGCTCATCGTTGGCTACGTCGGATATTTTTTCGGGCGACTCATCCAAGCGGCCGTGTCCCGGCAGCGTGAGTTTCTGGCCGATGCCTCGGCCGTGCAATTCACGCGCAATCCCTCCGGCCTTTCGGGCGCGCTGAAAAAAATCGGCGGTTACGCGCTCGGCTCAAACCTCCAGGCGGCGAAGAGCGCGGCCATCGGCCATTTCTTTTTCGCGCAGGCCTTCCGCTCGAATTTCGGCGGGCTCTGGGCCACGCACCCTCCGCTCGACGAGCGCATCCGTGCCATCGACCCGCGGTTCGACGGTGTGATGTTTGAGCCGCCCGAGGTTGTCGATGTCGCGCAGGAATCATTCGTGAGCGCCGGCCTCGCACCCGCGCGCGCAACCCAACCGCCCCTGTTGCCGACTTCCGCCGCTGCCGCGGCCGTCGCCGCCATCGGCACGCTCACGCCCGCGAGCATCGCCAACGCCCAGTCAATCCTTGACGCGACACCCGATCGGTTGCGGCTAGCCGCGCAGACAACCGGTGCCGCCCGACTGCTCGCTTTCGGTCTCCTGCTCGAGGACGACCCTGCGGTGCGCGCGCGTCAGCGCAACCTCATCGGCACAAGCACGGGTGCCGAAGCCCTGCGCCAGCTCGGCGAAATGGAGCCCGATCTCCAGCGACTTCGCCCTGAGCACAAGCTGCCGCTGCTGCAAATCGCGTTGCCGGCGCTGCGGCAGATTCCAGCGACGTCGCTCGGCGCGTTTCTTGAAACGCTCGATGGCCTCGTCCATGCCGACGAACACGTTTCGCCCTTCGAGTTCGCCTTGCAAAAACTCCTCGCGCGCACGCTCGCCCTCGGCCAACGCCCCGGCGACGCCGTCGTGCAAATCCACTCGTTCAACGCAGTGGTCGATGAAATCTCCCTCGTGCTCTCGGCGCTCGCCCGCGCGTCGACCACCGATGCGACCGCCGCCGCCCAAGCCTTCGCCGCAGGTGCCGCGCAATTAAAACTGATCGAAGCGCAACTGCGCTTCGTGCCGGAATCGGCCGCCACGCTCGCTTCGCTCGACACCGCTCTCGACAAACTCGCCACCGCAAGTCTCCCGATCAAGCAGCGCACGCTCGTGGCCGCGGCGGAAGTCGTCACGGCGGACGGTCGTCTGCTCGTCGCCGAGGGCGAGTTGCTGCGCGCCATCGCGGCGGCGCTCGACGTGCCGATGCCGCCGCTGAGAGCGTAGCCGCGAGCGTGCGCGAGTGGTCGTTGATCCGCTCGCTCACGCTCGCAGCTACTGACGAAGGCGCGCGATGTTGCGGAAATTTTCCTGAGTCGCGGCGACCATCGTTATTTCCGATACGCTCCATCAGGTTTATCGACTCACGCTCGCGCGGCACTCTCGGCTATGATGGCGGCGCACCGGATTTCATGTCCGGCGCGCTTAACCCAAATCCAGCCATGCGCTCGCTTGTTCTAAACCTCGCCCAGGCCCTCGGTGTCGTGCTGCTCGCCGATTTTGTCGCCGGTGTCGTCCACTGGCTCGAAGATGCCTACGGTTCGCCCGACACACCCGTCGTTGGCCCGATTCTCATTCGCCCCAATATCGTCCACCACCATTTCCCCCGGTTCTTCACGAAGCTGTCCTGGTGGCAAAGCTCGTGGGACATCATGTTGGTCGCGGTCCCACTTCTCGCGGTCGCCTGGTGGGCCGGATTCCTGACGTGGCACGTCTGGCTCTTCGCCGTCGTCTCGATCAACGCCAACCAAGTCCACAAGTGGTCGCACCAGACGCGCAAAGAGAACAGTCCCATCGTGTCGTTCTTCCAGGACATCGGCGTTCTGCTCTCGCCCAAGCAGCACGCCATTCACCACTCGGATCCGAAAAACACGTTCTACTGCCCAATCACGAATCTGCTGAACCCGTTGCTGGAGAAAATCCGTTTCTGGAACCACGCCGAGGCGCTCATCGAGCGCGCGACCGGCCTCAGCCACCGCAAGGACACGTCCAACCGCGGCGAAGGCCCCGGCCCCTTGTGGCTCACGGAGTATGCACCCGTGCGTCCGGCCACGAGCCCGGTCGCCCGCCCCCAAGCTTGCGCCACCTGCCCCCGCCGCCAAAATCCCGCGCACACCGCGAACTGCCGCGGAGCTTGCGCCTCCGTCCGCACCGAAACCCTCGCAGCAACTTTGTCCTCATGAAAACTACCCCCCGCTCCAGCTCCGTCATTCGTCGTGCGGCCTTCGCCGCGCTGCTTCCCGCCTCGCTCTTCGCGCAAGGCGTCGTCCAGCTCGAATCGTTCACCGTCTCCGCGCAGAAGCGCATCCAGTCCGTGGCCGATGTGCCGGTGCCCATCACGGTTTACACCGGCTCGTTCCTTGAGCGCGCCAGCGTATCCGACTTCAAGAGCCTCGCCCCGTTCGTGCCCGGCCTCTTCATTCAGGAACAGTCGCCCAACAACCCGGGCATCAACCTCCGCGGCATCACCACCGACAGCGGCGATCCCCGCGCCGAGGCGCGCATCTCGATCTTCCAGGATGGCGTCTCGATCAGCCGTTCGCGCGCGAGTGTCGTCGAACTCTTCGACCTCGAACGCGTCGAGGTGCTGAAAGGGCCGCAAGGCACGCTCTTCGGCCGCGGCGCGGAGATCGGCGCGATTTCCCTCGTGCAGACCAAGGCGAAGAACGAATCCTCCGGCGAGCTCACGCTCGGCTTCGGCGACTACGCCGAGCGCCGCGCCTCCGGTCACGTGAACACCGTGCTCGCCAAGGATGACCTCTTCGCCCGCTTCGCCTTCGCCTACCGCGAAAACGACGGCACGATCGACAACCTGGCCGACGGCTCGACGCTTAACGGCAAGAAAACCCTCGCGCTGCGCGGCGCCCTCAACTGGCGGCTCGCCCCCGCGACCACCGCCGACGTGATCGTCAACTGGCAGCATGACACTCCGCCCGGCGTCGCCTTCATCAGCGGCGTGATCCCCAATTCGCGCGGCAGCACGAGCCCGTTTTCCGCCGCCGAACTCAACCGCGGCGCCAAGCTCGGCATCGACCGCACCGTCGGCGGCGTCACCGCGATCGTTGCGCACGAGTTCAACAAGAACGTCTCGCTCACCAGCACGACCGGCTGGCGCCAATACGACTCCTACGAGAATTTTGACGCGGATGGCTCGCGCCTCCCGCTGCTCGAGTTCGCCGAGGATTCCCGCGGGCGGCAGCTCAGCCAGGAACTGCGGTTAAACTTCAACGACGGCGGCCGCTTCAACGGCTTTGCCGGTGCCAGCTGGTTCAGCGAGCGCGGGGTTTCGCGCGTGCCGTTTTATCAGGACGAGCGCCAGCTCTGGCCGTTTCTCGCCGGCTCGTTCCGCGACGGCCTGATCGGCGGCGGATTGCCGGCGTCGCTGGCGAACGCCGTCGTGCCGCCCGCGAATCCCTTCGTGCCGCAGGCTGCACTCCCTCTCTCGTTCGCCGCCTTCGCCACGCCGGGCCTTCCCGCGTTCCTCCGCCCGATCGCCGGCCTCGCCGGCGCGCCGCTGCGCCCTTCTCGCACCGACGAATATACGCAGTCCGGCCGCACGCGCGCCTTTGATGTATTTGCCGATGGCACATGGCGCGCGACGGACCAGCTCGAGTTCACCGCCGGACTGCGCCTCACGCACGAGAATCTCACCTCCGGCTATCAGGTGAACAACGACGCCGCGTTCCAAACCCTCGGCTTCATCGTCAACTCGATCCCCGGATATCCCTATCTGCCGTCCGGCGGGAAACGCGAAGCCAGCGCCTCAGCTTCTTCGTGGGACGGCCGTCTGATCGGGCGCTATGAATTTTCGAAAAGCCTCAACGCCTACGCGAGCGTCTCGCGCGGCCACCGCCCGCGCGCACTGCTCCTCGATTCCACGACGACCACGACCGCCCGCGAGGAAACCGTGATGAACTACGAGGTCGGCGTGAAAGGCTCGCTCGCCGCCGGCCGCGTGCAATGGAACGCCTCCGCGTTTCACTACGATTACGCGCATTTCCAGACGACGGTGCAAAGCCTCGGGCGCTTCACCACCCTCGATGCGGGCAATGCCACCGGCCGCGGCCTCGAAGCCGGCGTGCAAGGCCGCGTGTGCGACCAGCTCAGCCTTTTCGCCAACGCGGCGTTCACCGACGCGACGTTCGACACCACGGGCGACAATGGCGCGCGCCAGCAATACGCCGGCTTCTCCTTCCGCCTTACGCCGCGCCGCACCGTTTCGCTCGGCGGCACCTACACGCTGCCCGTCGAGGGCGCGGGTCAGTTTTTTGTCACACCAATCTGGAGCTACAAGTCGCAGCACTACTTCGAGGACAACAACGCCTCCTTCGGCTTCGGCCTGCGCCAGGCCGGTTATGGCGTCGCGAACCTCCGCGTCGGCTGGCGCTCGCCCATGGGCAAATGGGAAGTCACCGCGCGCGCCGAAAACCTCTTCGACAAGCAATACCTGATCGACGCCGGCAACACCGGCGGCTCCTTCGGAATCCCGACCTTCGTCGCCGGCGACCCGCGGCGCGTGGGGATGTGTGCGACGATGCGCTGGTAAAGAACGCCGGCCTCCGCCAAAAAAACGGCCGCCGATCCCCCGGAGAGGTGTCATATAATACGAGACCCATTGCGGGGGATTTTTCCGGGAACTTCCCGGGCTGATACCGACCGCCGCCATCTCCGTGCCGGGATGGCGGCGGCTCGTTTTGCATGATATCCATCCTGGGCTTCGCAGCTCGCACCCGGGGAAAACCGCCCTCGCCTTCGCCTCCCTATCCGGCAGCCAAACCCGAGTCATGCCGAACGTCGCTTTTTTGCGCCGCCCAGCACCACCCCACCCCACATGCGTTCGATCCTGCGCCTGCTCCTTCGGCTGCTTTTCCGATTCGAAATCCACAACCAAGCCGTGCTGGCCACGCGCGGGCCGGTGCTGCTGCTGCCCAATCACGTGTCTTGGATCGACTGGCTCTTTCTCGGCGTTTGCCTCGAGGGCGACTGGCGCTTCGTCACATCCGCCATCAGCGCCCGAACCTCCCCGCTGCATCGCTGGATCATGACCGGGAGCCGCGCGTTTCCCATCGATCCGGCGTCGCCCTATGCCGTGAAGCACATGGCGGAGTTCCTCCAAAAAGGCGGGCGCCTCGTGCTTTTCCCCGAAGGGCGCATCTCCGATACAGGGACCCTGATGAAGCTCTTCGACGGCACCGGCTTCTTGCTCCACAAGACCGGGGCCAAGGTCATCACGGCGTATCTGCGCGGGGCGCACCGACTGCCGTTCTCCCGCAATCGCGACGAAAAGAAACTCTTTCCCCGCGTCTCCCTCCACTTCGGCGACGTTTTGACCCCGCCGACGATTCAGCATGGCAGCACCGCCGAAGCCCGGGACCGGCTCGCCGACTGGTTGCGCGACCAGATGGTCGGCCAGCAATTCAGCACCGAGATGGCCTTCGGTCCCAATACCGTGCCCGGCGCCATCGCGGCGGCCGCCCGCCTCCGCCCGGGCTGTGCGGTGCTGAAGGACGTTTCCTCGGACCTGACCTATCGCCGCCTGCTCATGGGCAGCGCCCTCCTCGCCCGGCAATGGGACCGTTTGCTGCCACCCGCCACGACGCGCGTCGGCGTGCTCCTGCCCAACATTAACGCTCTGCCCGTTTCGCTCCTGAGCCTCTGGTCCCTCGGCAAAATTCCCTGCCTCCTCAACTACACGACCGGCGCGGCCATCATGCTCGCCTGCGCTCGGCTCGCCGGCCTCACCCACGTCATCACCTCCCGCGCGTTCATCGAGAAAGCGAAACTGAAACTCGACGCGCTCACCCAAGGTGGCGTCGCACTCATCTACTTGGAAGACGTGCGGAAAAATATCTCTACGGTCGCCAAACTCGCCGCCGCCGTCAGTTTGATCCGACTTGCTCCTCCGCCCGTGGGCGACCCGCACGCCACGGCCGTGGTTTTGTTCACGAGCGGCTCGGAAGGTGTGCCGAAGGGCGTCGAGCTCACCCACACCAACCTCCTCGCCAATGTCCGCCAGGTCCTCGCCATCTGCGATCTGCAAGACCACGACCGGCTCTTCAACGCCCTGCCGATGTTTCACAGTTTCGGTCTCACAGCCGGATTACTCATCCCGCTCGTGCGCGGTTTCCCCGTGTTTCTCTATCCATCGCCGCTCCACTACCGAATCATTCCGATGGCCGCCTACTTCGAAAATACCACGGTCCTGCTGTCGACGAACACGTTTCTCAACCTCTACGCCCGCCGCGCGCACGCCTACGATTTCCGCTCCCTCCGCTACCTCTTCGCCGCCGCCGAAAAAATTCAGGAGGCCACCGCCACCGCCTGGCAGCGCCGTTTCGGCGTGCGCATCCTTGAGGGCTACGGTGCCACCGAGTGCAGCCCTGTCGTTTCCGTCAACACTCCGTTGCAACCGCGCCACGGCACCACTGGCCGCCTGTTGCCCGGCGTGGAAGCTCGCCTTGAGCCCGTCCCCGGCGTCCCCGAAGGCGGCCGGCTCTTCGTGCGGGGACCGAACGTGATGAAGGGTTATCTGAACGCCGACGCGAACGCCGCGTTTCAGGCGCTCGATGGTTGGTATGATACTGGGGACATCGTTACGATCGACGCCGAAGGCTTCGTGCGCATCCAGGGCCGGGTAAAACGCTTCGCCAAAATCAGTGGCGAAATGGTCAGCCTCACCGCGGTGGAGGACGCGTTTGCGGGCGCGTTCGCGCATCACGGCCTGCGCTGCCAAGTCGCCGTTATCGCGCAGCCCGATGAAGACAAAGGCGAACGGCTCATCGCCGTGACGAACGAGCCGCGCCTGAACCTAGCGGAGCTCCGCGCCGTAATCACTTCGCGCGGTCTGCCCAATCTTTGGTCCCCGCGCGAACTGCGGGTCGTGCGGGAAATCCCGAAACTCGGCACTGGCAAAGTGAACCACCGCGAACTCGAACGGCAGCTCCGCGAAACAGCCGCGACCTCCGTCGCGCCTGCCATCGCCTCGTCGGCACTCGACGCGCCTCCCTCTTCCCCCTGAGCTCCAACGAGCAACCCCGCCTCCTTCTCCACATGAACCAAAATCGCCGCGCTGTCTGGTCCTGGGCTTTCATTGACTGGGCCAACTCCGCCTTCGCGCTCGTCGTGATGACCGCGTTCTTTCCCGCGCTCTTCAAAGACTACTGGTGCAAGGATGTGGCCGACATGACACCCGAGCGCAGCACGCTGTATCTCGGCTACGCGAATACGATTTCGAGCCTCGTGATCGCGCTTATCGCCCCGATCATCGGTTCAATTGCGGACCAGGGAAACGGCAAGAAAAGATTCCTTCTGGCCTTCACGTTCCTGGGCGCGGCCGCCACCGCGATGCTCCCGCTGGCGGCGCAGGGCGACTACGTGTTGGCCGGCGTGCTTTACGCGATCGCGGCTCTCGGATTTTCCGGCAACAACATGTTTTCCGATGCGCTGATCACTGATGTGGCGGAGCCGAAAAATTACGATCGCGTCTCGGCGATGGGCTACGGCCTAGGCTACGTCGGCGGCGGCCTGCTATTCACCGCGTTGGTCGTCGTCGTCGCCGATCCGACGAAATTTGGCTTCGCCGATACTGTGGCGGCGGTGCACGCCGGCTTCAGGATCACAGCCGGCTGGTGGCTTTTGTTCACGATTCCCGCGCTGCTTTGGGTCCGTGAGAACCCGGGTATACCCGCGGCCGGCGACGGCTCGATGGTGACGCGCGGCTTTCGGCAATTCGCCGCGACCTTCCGCGAGATTCGCCACGACCGCTCCCTCCTCTTTTTTCTCGGCGGCTACATTCTCTACATCGACGGCGTGAACACCGTCATCAAGATGGCCGTCGATTTTGGCCGCGGGATCGGCCTCGACACCGCCGGAATGATGAAGGCCCTCATCGTCACCCAACTCGTCGCCTTCCCCGCCGCGATCGCCTTTGGCCGGATCGGCGAGAGATTCGGGGCCAAGCGCGGCATCATGGCCGGCATCGCCGTGTATGCCGGCGTGTGCTTCTTCGCCACCCAGATGGATTCGCAACGGGAATTTTTCGTCATGGCCGTGGTCATCGGACTCGTGCAGGGCGGTGTGCAGTCGTTGAGCCGTTCGTTTTTCGCGACCCTCATCCCCGCGGACAAGGGCGGCCAATATTTTGGTTTCTACAACATGCTGGGAAAGTTCGCCGCCATCCTCGGCCCCACGCTGATGGGTATCACCGCGACTTTGACCGACAACCGCACCTCGATTCTGTCGTTGCTGATCCTTTTCGGCGGTGGAGCCTGGTTGCTGCACAAAGTGCGCAGCACTGCGCCGACCGCCTGAAGCCCGGTCACACGGAGCCGGCGCCGAAGGCGTCACCCGGCCCTCCGCGTCGCTATTCCGCGTCCTCCTCCCACACCCACTCCGGCCACGTCTCCCGCGCGTGGGCCTGCATCGCTTCGCAGGTCGCGCGCACGAGCGGCGTGGGCTCGCCCCGCCACAACACGCCGATCGTCATGGGATCGAAGCCCGGCAGCGGCAGCGCCTTGATCCGGCGATGCCGCGCGATCGACGCGATGGCGATGCTCACGCCGAAGCCGTCGCCATTCGCGACATAGTCCGCCACCAATTCGATCGAGGTCGCCTCAATCGTCTGCGGCCACACCACACCGCGTTGCTTCAAACCGCGCTGAAAATTTCGCGAGACCAGGCCGCTCGTCGGCACCGAAATCAGCGGCTCCGCGATCCGTTTGCGCGCGAACAGTTCGTCGGCTGACGTCACGCTCGACGCCCGCGGCACCAGCAGCACGAGCGGCACGTCGGTCAGGCGCAACCGGCGCAGGCGCGCCGGCGGTCGCGCCTCAACCGCCGTCACCGCGAGGTCGATGAGCCCGTCGCGCAGCCAGTCTTCCAGTTGAGTCTGAAATCCCGAACGCAGGCTGAACCGCAGCCGCGGAAACCCCCGCTTCAACCGCTGCATCACCGCCGGCATGTGCTCGCGGAGCGCCAGCTCGGCCCCGCCGAGCCGCAGTTCCGGGGCCGCGGCTTCCCGGATTTTCTCCGCGACCGGCGCGAGCCCGTCGAAAAACGGCCGCACGTGCGCAAAGACTTCCTCGCCCGCCGGGGTGAGCCGGAACGGACTCCGCTCGAAAAGTTTCGCCCCCAAATCCTCCTCAAGTTTTGTCATCTGCCCGCTCACCGCCGGCTGCTGAATACCATAGGGAATCCGGCGCACCGCCGCGCTGATGCCGCCGTGCTTCGCGACATAGTGGAAAAGTTCGAGATGATGCGCGTTCATCGCCTGTGCGCCGCGCCAACCGATTCGACCCGGCTCGCCCCCCGGGCGCCGCGCTCTGCATCCGCCCAGTCGGGCCAAGTCTCGCGCACGTAGCGGCGCGCCTCGTCCAACACGAGTTGGATCAGGGGCGTCATATCGCCCTGCCAGAACACCGCCATCTCCAGGGGATCAAAGCCCGCGAGCGGCAGCACGCGCACGCTGGGATCGCGTATGATTGCCGGCAGCGCGACCGACACCCCCAGCCCATAGCCACGCGCGACGTAGCGCGCCACCAGCGCCAGCGAACTCGTCTCGATCGCCATCGGCCATTGGGTGCGGCGCCGGCGCAGGCCTTGGTGAAACAAGCGCGTGATCGCCTCCGTCGCCGGCAGCGTGACGAGCGGCTCGGTGATTTCGCGGCGGACCCAGAGTTCATCGGCCGATTGCAGCGCCGAACTGCACGGCACCAAGAGCACCAAGGGCACGCTCACCAGCGGAGCATGTCTTAGCCGCGCCGGCGCCCGGCCCTCTAGCGGAGCGATCATCACATCAATCTCGCGGGCGTGCAGCCACGTCTCAAGTTCGTGGGCAAAGCCGGAGCGTAGACCAAGCT
>JANOAF010000102.1:0-11043 GCA_031411015.1 Opitutaceae bacterium
CGGGTTTGCGCCAGCCGCTGTTCTGCTGGTCCACCGCAGCGACGGCGAAGGCGAGTTTCTTGGGCACGACGACTTGGTTCGCGCGGACTTCCCAGCGGTTCGCGGAGACGCCGCCGTCGCCGGTCTCATAGCTGAGCCGGCCGCTGTTGCGGCTCGTCGTGGCCAAAATCGAGCTCTGGTTGATGAGACCGCCGGCCGAGCTGATGCCGAAGAGGATGCCATTTGGGCCGCGGCTCTCGTCGTAGCGGCCGATGCGATAGCCGTCGTTCGGCGTGATGCTCTTGAAGTAGTCGATGCCCTGCGAAGCCCCGATGCCACGGATGTCGATGCCGCGGACCAGGCTCTGGCCGTTGATGGCGGCGTTGGCGTTGGAGGCGGCGTTCGTGTCCTGCACGCCGAGGGTCGCGCCGACGGTGTAGCCGATGAAGTCCTCGATCTGATTGATCCCCAGATCCTCCAAAAATTTCTCGGTGAAAACGCTGACCGACGACGGTGTGTCGCGGAGGCTCGTGTTGAGGCGGCTGCCGGCGAGGGTATTTTCGGCGCGGTAGCCCTTGTCCTCGGTCGTGTTGACGATGAAGGGGCTGAGTTCAACGACGAGTTCAGCGGGCACCGATTGGGCCGTCGTTGGTGGCGCGGCGGGAGTGGGAGGGAGTTGGGCTCGTCCCGCGGAGTAAAAGCCGAGTGTAAGCAGCACGGCGAAGGAGGAGAAAAAGGCAGGGAGTTTCATGGCTGGGGTTGGGGTTCTGGAAGCAGGGGCGCGGCCGACGACGCGGGGCTACTTTTCGGCCTTCTTGTTTTTCTTCTGCTTAGCCTTGGGTTCGGCGTTGGCGTTCCAGCGTTTGCCGACGCCGTCCATCGGCTCGGCCATTTGATCGAGCCACGTGTCGTAGAGTTTCGTGAGTGCGGCGATTTTTTCGGGCGAAGTCGCCGCGAGATTTTTCGCCTCGGCGGGATCGGTGGCGAGGTTGAAGAGCTCGCGCTGATTTTTGATCGCTACAAGCTTCCAGTCGCCAGACCGCACGGCCCATTCGCCGCTGGAGCCGCCTTCGCTCCAGAATAGATTTTTGTGATGCGCGACGGTCTCACCCGTCAGCAAACCTAGCAGGCTGCTGCCGTCGAGCGGACGATCCGTGGGCGTCGCGACGCCGGCGGCGGCGAGCGCGGTGGGCAGAATATCGAGGGAAATCACCGGCGTCGCGATGGTCCGGCCGCCCTTGAAGCGCGCCGGCCATGAGACGGCGAAAGGCGTGCGGATGCCGCCCTCGTAGTTTTCCTGTTTGTAGCCACGGAGCGGGGTGTTGACGGCGCTCATCGCCTTGGAGCCGCCGTTGTCGGTCAGGAAAAAGAGCAGCGTGTTTTCCCAAAGGCCTTCTTTTTTCAATGTTTCCACGACGCGGCCGACGCCGAGGTCGAGGTGGTGGAGCATCGCCATCAAGATCACGCGGCTCTCCGGAATGTCGGGAAATTGTTTCCGGTAGCGGGCGATGTCTTCGGCGGGCGCCTGGGCGGGGGCGTGGACGGCATTATAGGCGAGGTGAACGTAGAAAGGCTGCGCCTTATGTTGCTGGATAAACGCCACGGTCTCCTCGGTGAGACGCGTGGTGAGGTAGCCTTGGTCCTTGATCGGGGTGCGGCCGCGGTAGATCGGATCGTCGACGTCGTCGAGTTTCACATAGTCATGCGCGCCACGGCCGAGAAAACCGTAGCACTCGTCGAAACCGCGACCGATGGGACCCTGCTCGACGGTGAGGCCAAGGTGCCATTTGCCGAACGCTCCGGTCACGTAGCCCGCAGGCTTGAGGAAGCGCGGGAAGATCTTCTCCGAGTCCGCGATGCCGCGTCCACCCTCCCCTGCCGTGTAAACGCCGGCGCGCTGTTGGTAGCGACCGGTGAGCAAGCCCGCGCGCGTAGGCGAGCAGACGTTGCCGCTGATGTAGCCCTGCGAGAAAAACACGCTCTCGCGCATGAGCGCGTCGAGGTGGGGGGTGGAGACTTCCTTCGGGTGGTGCGGATTGAAACTGAGGTCGGCGTAGCCTTGGTCGTCGCTGAGGATGACGACGATGTTCGGCGGGCGGGGCGTCGCGGTAGAAAGTGAAGGCGCGAGTGTGGCGGCGAGGAGAGCGAAGGTGGCGCAGCGGAGCGGGATTTTTTTCATGGGTAAAGGCAGAGGAAAATGGAGGAGGGTGGCAGCGCGCAGTGCGAAGTGCTCACGGGGCCGCGTTGAAGAGCGCGACGATTTCATCGGCGCTGAGGGCGCGGTGGAAGATCGCGACCTCATCGATCACGCCGTCCCAGAAACCGGGGTTGTTACGATCGGGCGCGAGGCTGGCGTCGAGTTTCACACCGATACCGAGCGCATCGGGTGCGGACGCGCTGAGGCCGGCGCAAGGGGCCGAGGCGACCTCGCGGCCATTGCGGTAAAGGCGGAGCATGGTGCCATCCAGCGTGAAGGCGACGAACTGCCACTCACCGATGGGCAGCGGCGCGGTGTCACGCACGCCGACCTCGCCGCCGGCCTGATCGTGAACATGCACTTCCAAGCTGCCCTCGTCGTGCCAGAGACCGAAATGAAACTGGCCGCCTCCGTTTCGGCCGCCGGCCTTGTCCCAGTGCTTCGCGATGCTGGCCCAGCGCGGTCGGCTCCCGGCGCGCACCCAAGCGCAGACGGTGAGCGCAGCGGCAGGGGCTTTGGGGAAGTCGCGAACGAAGGCGTAGCTCTGCGTCGCCGGGCCGCGGAGGCGCAGGCCGGCGCCGACTTTACCGGTGCTTGAGGTGCTCTGGCTGGCGCCGGGGACGATCACGCCGTGCAAATGCCGACCGGCGGCGACGTCGAGGAGCAACGTCGCATCCGGGGTGATGCGCATTCGGTAGTAGGCCACGGGACCGAGCGCATGAACCATGCGCGCGAAATCGCTCACGCGCTCCTCGAAGCTGCGGATGTAATGCTCGGGCGAATAGTCGATCCCAACGGGAGTGTGGGTCAGCGCGTCGATCCGTGAGGCGAGGTTTTCGGTGAGGCGGAGCGCGTTGGGCTCAGTGGGATTCGTGACGAGCACCTCGCCCTTGAAGACGTGAACTTCGCTGCTGCCGGCTTTGGCGCTCACGCCAAACTCCGTGCCGAGATCGACGATGCGGGCGCTGGCCGTTTCGACGGCGAAACCCTGCGCGCCGTCCGGCACGCGGGCGCTGACGTTGCCCTCGCCGAGCCACAGCGTGGTCGCCGTGCGCAAATCGAATCGGGCCGGCGCCTCGAGCACAATCACGACGCCGTTGGTGTAGGTCAGCTCCAGCAGACCGGCGCTGAGGTAAAGCGCACCGCGCCCGAGCGCGGTGCCGACGGTGGCGGAGATCGAGTGCTGGTTTGCGAGGAGCACAGCCCCGCTGACGTTTGAGACCGTGGCAACTGGCAGAGCCGACAATGCCGATGAATCGAGCGGCCACTTCCATGCCACGACCGCCGCCAACGCGAGGGACGCCGCGAGCGCGAGGAGCCACCAGCGGTCACGGACGAACGAAAGTCCGACGCGGGCACGGGCCGAAGTGGTCGTCGGCACGGGGCAGGTGAAGCGACCGTGGGCGTCGCGCAGCCCGGTTGTAAGCATCGCGAGTGAGGCAAACGCCTCGCGGGCGGCAGCGGTTTCCGCGAGGAGCGAATCGAGTTCGGCGACCTCGCCATCGGTGATCGTGCTTTCGCGAAGTTTTTCCGCCAGCTCCGCGAGGCGGTGTAAATCGGCGGACGGAAGCGCAGATGTGGGCTCGCTCATGGCTGTGAGCCCTCGCGGATCCGGTAGGGGCGCGCCTCGTGCGCGCCTTGGGCGGGGACGAGCCCCGCCCCTACAAAAGATAAGGGATGCCAAAAAACCGTCCTCATGGCTGGGCGGCGCGGAGCTTGGAGTTGACGCACGCGAGCAGGCGCACGTGCAGGCGCGAGAGGGCTTTGTAAATCGCCTCCGCCGTGCTGCCGAGGTGCGACGCGATTTCCTCGACGCTCTCTTCGGTCGAGTAGCGGCGCTGCACGAGCGCGAACTCGCGCTCATTAAGCTGCCCCACACAGGTGCGCAACGCCTCCGCGCGATCGGACGCTTCCCAGCGGGATTCAGCGAGAGTGGAGGCGAGAGACTCGATGGTCTCATCGCTCAAGCGGGCTTGGGCGCGGCGTTGGCGATTGTAGTATCCCATCACCTGAAACCGCGCGATGCGCAGCGCCCACGCGCCGAAATCAGTGCCGGGCGTAAACTCGCCAAACTTCCGCCACATCACGGCGCAGGTTTCCTGCATCACGTCGTCGGCATCCGCGCCCCGCGGCACGAGCGAAAAAATCAACCCCGCGATCCGCCGTTGGTTTTGCAACAGCAAGCGGGTGAAGTTCTCACCGTCGATGGGCGGAGGTGCGGACGAGGAAGGCATGCGAAGCGCGAAGAAAGGATGGGACGACCGAACCGTTATGCCACCAACCGACGGCATTTGGACATTTTTATTCCGCGCCGCACACCACCCAGCGGTGCCGCCCCCCGGGTGTGCCGGTCGCGGTCGTGTTCGGCCTTGCCGGCGTGTGGGACCGCCGGGCAGAGTGCCGCCTTTGTTGATGAACATCTATCCGACCAAGGAAGCTTTCGCCGCGCTTACGGCGCAGGGAAACGTCATCCCCGTTTACACGGACCTCATGGCGGATTTCGAGACCCCGGTCTCCGCCTACGCGAAACTCAAGACGGCGGGACCGTCGTATTTATTTGAGTCCGTCGAGGGCGGCGAAAACCTCGCGCGCTACAGTTTCATCGGTTGCCGGCCGCGAAAAATTTTCTCCTGCGGCGCCACCACGACGGAAATTCGTGAACCCGGCCGCCCGTTCCGAACCATCGCCACGCCCGCCGACCCGCTCACTCTGATCGAAGAGGAAATGCGCGGACACAAACCCGTCGCACTGCCCGGCCTCCCGCGCTTCACCGGCGGCGCGGTGGGCTTTATCGCCTACGAATATGTCACGCGCATCGAACCCACGGTCCCGGCCGCCGCGAAGGACGAACTTGGCACTCCCCTGCTCTATTTCGTCCTGTCGGACTCGCTCCTGATCTTCGATCGCGCAAAGCAAACGCTGCGGCTCTGCGTAAATGCCCATGTGCGCCCTTCGCCTGGCTCAGGGCAGGCGGCGGCGATCGACGTCGCTTACGCGGCGGCCGTCGCGGAATTGCAGGCGCTCTACACGATGCTGCGGCACCCGAGCGAGCTCGCGCCGGCGCCGCTGGTGAACCCACCCGCGCTCACCGTGCCACCGGGCAACTTCACGCAGGCGCGCTTTGAACAAGTGGTCGAAGAGGGCAAGGAGTTCATCCGCTCGGGCGACATTATCCAGTTCGTGCCGTCGCAACGCTTCACCCGGCCGTTTGCGAAATCACCGCTCGATCTCTACCGCGCGCTGCGGACGGTGAATCCGTCGCCCTACATGTTCATTCTGGAGGCCGGCGATTTTTCGATCGTGGGGGCGTCGCCCGAAGTCCACGTGCGGCTCACTGACGGTCTCGTCGAAATCCGCCCGATCGCCGGCACGCGCAAACGCGGCAACACCCCCGCCGAGGATCTCGCTTTGGAAAAGGACTTGCTCGCCGACGAAAAGGAACGGGCCGAGCACCTCATGCTCGTCGACCTCGCGCGCAACGACATCGGGCGGGTGTGCAAATTTGGCAGCGTCAAGGTGCCCGAGATGATGGTCATCGAGCGCTACTCGCACGTCATGCACATCGTCTCGCAGGTCGAGGGCCAGATCGCGCCCGACAAGAATGCCTATGATTTGATGCGCGCGACGTTTCCCGCCGGCACGGTCAGCGGCGCGCCCAAAATTCGCGCCATGCAGATTATCGCGCAATACGAGCCCTCGCAGCGCGGCATTTACGCCGGTGCGCTTGGCTACGTGGGCTACGATGGCAACATGGACACGTGCATCATGCTCCGCACCGCGCTCCTCAAGGATGGCCTGATTCACATCCAGGCCGGCGCCGGCGTCGTCGCCGATTCCGTGCCTGCGTCCGAGTATCAGGAGACCGTCAGCAAGGCCTCCGCGCTCATCAAGGCGGTCGCGATGGCCGAGCAATTCTGAGCCTCGGCGGCGGCTGAGTGTGACGGGCTTGTTACCGTTTTGGCGTCGTTGCGCCAACGGCGTGCGCCAATATTGCGCGCAGAAATCGTCGCTGCGCGCATCTCCTGCCCGTGTTCGCCCGTAGTGGCAGTTGGAACGAATTCCGCTCTGTGCGGGAACAACCGTTCCACTCATCCCTCTAACCATCCGGAGAACCACCTCATGCCCAACAAAGCCAAGTCGCTTCGCTCCTCCCGTTCCACCGACGATTCCGCCGGCTCGGAGGCCCCGGCCGCCACCCTCACCGCTGCGCCCTTCGACGCGCCGCCTTCGTTTCTTGAGAAATCTGATCGCGCCGCCCCCGAGGCACCCATCCCTCACGGCGAGCGCAGCAACCTTCAGCTCTACCTTCAGGAGATCGGCAAGACTCCACTCCTGACCATCGCCGAGGAAATCACCCTCGCACGCCGCATTCGCCGCGGCAATAAGGCCGCCCGCGACCACATGATCTCGGCCAACCTGCGGCTCGTGGTGAAAATCGCGATGGACTACAAAGACTTTGGCCTCCCGCTCCTCGACCTCATCAGTGAGGGCAACATCGGTCTAATCAAGGCCGTCGAGCGCTTCGACCCGCGCAAGGGCGGCAAGCTCTCCACCTACGCCGCCTGGTGGATCAAACAGTCCATCAAGCGCGCGCTCGCCAACCAATCGAAGACGATCCGCCTGCCCGTCCACCTCGTGGACAAGATTTCCAAGATGCGCCGCACCGCGATGAAGCTCACCGAAGATCTCGGCCGCGAGCCCACCGACGAGGAGTTGGCGATCGAGCTCCAGATTCCGACCGCCAAGGTCGCGCACCTCAAGTCCGTCAGCGTCCGCCCCGCCTCGCTCGACGCGCCCATCGGCGAAGAAGGTGGCTCCTCTACCTTTGGTGAAATCGTCGGCGACGAAAATGCCGTGAGTCCCTACGAGGGCCTGCGCGAAAAGAATCTCAACCAAGACCTGAGCGATATGGTCAACTCCCTCGACAAGCGCGAGGCTGAGATCATCAAGCTGCGCTTCGGCCTGGAGGGCCGCGACGAACTCACGCTTGAGGAAGTCGGCCAGAAGTTCCACGTCACCCGCGAACGAATTCGCCAGCTCGAGTATCTCGCTCTGACGAAAATGCGGAAAGCGATGGCGAAGAACGACGCCGTCCGCACCGTCGAGGAAATCGACGAGGAAGACCGCCAACGCGAGCGCATGGCCGTCATCCGCGAATTCGTCGAGAGCAAGACGAAGCAGCAGGGCAAAGTCGGCCGGAACTGACGCTCGTCAGGAGAACACCCGCCGCAGATAGGCGAGGCTCTGCGCCGCGATTGCCTCCGGGCCTTCGTCGAAGTTGAAAACTTCGACGGAGACCATGCCGTTGTAGCCGACTTCCTTGAGCGCGGCGGCGATGGGCACGAAGTCCACCACGCCGAAGCCCGGGCCTTTTAGGTTCTTGTCGTTCGCATGCACGTAGGCGAACTGCCCGCGGCTCTCGCGGATGATCTGCGGGATGGACTTCGATTCATGGCTCATGGCTCGAACATCGAGGATCACCTTGAAATTTGCCGACGGCAGCTCCCGCGTGAAACGAATCGCGTCGGCCGCCGTGTTGATGAAATCGGTGTCTTCAAGCGGCAGTGGCTCCAAGCAGATCGTGATACCGCGATGCTCGGCGAGCTGCACCGCTGGACGAAAAACCTCAAGGGCCCACGCCCACGCCTGCGCTTGGGTGACACCGGGCAGAAGGCTCCGCTGCTTCGGCGAGCCGACGACAATGCTCCGACCTCCGAGGTCAGCGCAAAAATCCACCAGCGCGCAGAGGTAGTCTGCCGTGCGTTCGCGCGTCGCGGCATCGGGCGACGTCAAGTAAAGCCCTTCGGTCGAAGCCAGCACCCAATGGATGCCCGAGATCGCAATGCCGGCTTGGGCGGCCGCGGCGCGAATCTGACCGCGCTCGACGGCCGAGATATCGGTCACGTATTTCGCGATGGTAAACGGCGCGATTTCCACGCCGTCGTAGCCGAGGCGCGCGCAGTGGGCGAAGGTGTCTTCGATCTTCCAGTCGCGGAAGATCTCGTTGCAGATGCCGAACTTCATGGTCGCAGAACCGACACCGATCACACGTCGCAAATCCGCACGCCTTGCGCGAGTGCGGCAATCTTATCGCTGCCCGTCGGAATGAACTCCTGGCCGACGAAGCCTTTGTAACCGAGGTCGACCAGCGCACGCATGATCGGCGGGTAATTGATCTCCTGCGTGTCATCGATTTCGTTGCGGCCCGGGACGCCGGCGGTGTGCACGTGGGCGATGTAGGGCAGATGCTGCTTCAGCCGCGCGATCACGTCGCCGTGCATAATCTGCACATGATAGATATCGAAGAGCACCTTCATACGCTCGGAACCGACGCGCCGGCAAACTTCGACGGAGCGCTCGATGTCGTCACAGAAATAATCGGGGTGACCCTTCATGTTGATCGCGACGCGGGAGTTCAGCATCTCAAGGCAGAGCGTGACTTTCTTTTCCTCGGCAAAGCCCACGATTTTTTTCAGGCCGGCGACCATGTTGCGCATCGCCACCTCGTCACTGAGTCCGCGGCGAAAGCCGGAAAAAGTGATCACGCGCTCCACGCCAGCCGTGGCACACTCCTCGATGCGTTTGCGCAAAACCGTGAGGCATTCCTCGTGTTCCTCGGTATGCGCAAAGCCTTTGGCGAAGCCGTGGCTCCCAGCGATGGCGCAAGTGAGCCCGAGCTGCTTCAGCTCCGGCCAGAATTTCGGGTCGCAGAGTTCGACCGACTGGAGGCCGAGCGCCGCCGCATGCCGCGCGAGTTCGGGCACGGTCATCGGATTGAAACACCACGGCACGACCGATTGGCGGATGCGCCCGTGCTTAATCCGATAGGGCGCGGGTTGAGACTGCGCGTGGGCTCCAAAGCCGAGAGTGGTGGTGGCCGCGAGGGTCTTGAGTGCGGCGCGGCGCGTGACGACGGGGGATTTCATCGCCAGGATCTCCGCCGAGCGGCGGCGCGACGTCGAGCCTTTGCGTGCAGGAGAACGCCGGAAGGGCGCTTTTCAGTTTCCTGCAAACAAGGCGCGTGCCTCGTGCGCGCCCTTTCGGGAACGGGCGCCGGCGAGCCGCGCCGACCGGAAACTCCGAATCGAGACGGGAAAAAACTGCGATGCGCCCCCGCCGGAACCTAAATCCTATTTTTTCGGCGTGGTGTTCGCCGCGGGCACACTCGCACCACTGCGCTCCGTGCCGTAGGTCTTCACCAAATAATCGACGATCGGATCAACGGCGGCATCGGGGATCGGCGCGCCAAAGGTCTTCTGCATTTTCGCCACCGACGACTTCCAATAGGCGCGGGGCGACACCGGCTGCATCTGGACGTAGTCCACCGAGTGGCACGTGTAGCAATGCGTCGTCGTCAGCGCGAAGCCCGGCAGCGAAGACTCCGCCAGACGCGCGGTCTCGGCGGGAAGTTTTATTTCCACGGCGGCGAGACCGATGGTCAGCAGCAGGGACGTGGCAACGATCAGGCAACAGGATTTCATGCAACCTCCACTTTGACGGGTTCGACGACATTTCGCAGGTAGCCCGCCGGATTCCACAGTGGATCGAGCGGCTGCGATTCACCGAGGCGGTTGAGCGCGCGGGCCATCAGTGTGTGCGCACCCCGGCGCGCAGGCGTGAAACCGATCTGCCACTCGCGAAACGAATATTTGCCGATATCCGAGCCGAGCTCGGTGGTGCGCCACGAGCGGCCACCGTCACTGGAAAACGCCACCTCGCGAATCCCGTGGCCGCCATCGAACGCGATGCCGCGCACCACGGTCTCGCGGCCCGCGGGCACCGTCGCGTTTTCCGTCAGGCTCGTGATGAACGAGCGCACGGTGAATCGCCGGATGGGTTCGGTTTGTTTCGCGGTCGTGCCGGGTTCGAGCGCATGCGCGGGCGTCGATGCGACGCGGTAGGCCGTCGCCATCCAAAAGCCTGCGAAGGTGTGGTCGAGCACCTCGATGTCATCGAGATGCTTCACCCAATAAGTGCCGTAGTGCCCCGGCACGACGAGGCGCAGCGGGTAGCCGTTGAGCATCGGCAGGTCCGCGCCGTTCATCGCCCAGGCCAGCATCACCTCACCATCAAGCGCGTGATCGAGATCTAGGGCTTTGATGTAATCCGGCGTCGCCGGAATCGGCGGACGGTCGAGCCCATTGAAAGAAACTTGTTTGGCGTCGGCACTCACGCCGGCCTTTTCCAAGACCGCGCGCAAAGGCACCCCGGTCCACCGTGCGTTGCCCATCGCGCCGTGCGAGAGCTGCCCGCCGTTGACGCGCGGCGTGAAGTGCCCGCGGCTGTTGCACGAGCATTGATTGACGGCGACGATCTCCGCCGGCGGCGCGAGCCGTTTCAATTCGTCCAGCGAAAGCGAGAGCGGAGTCGTTACCTTGCCGCGCACGCGCAATCGAAACGCCGCCGGATCAATCGCGGTGGGGATGTCGCTGAGGTGATAGCGGACGAAGAACGCGTCGTTGGGCGTGATCACACTTTCGTTGAAAACGGAGAACGGCGTTTCCAGCTGCGGCGGCCGCGCGGTGAGCCGGATGAGCGGTCGCTTCTGCGGATAGGCGACAAGCTCGCGCTCGCCATTTTCAAACGGCAGCACGACGCGATCCTCCGCGCCGAAGAGCCGAGCGCCGCCACCGGACAACGCCGCGCCTGCGGCCAGAGCGCCCGCCGCGCCCAAAAATTTCCGGCGATCGATCGGGTGGGAAAACTCGGGGCGGGAGTGATTCATGACGCTGTCACGCTGCAACGAGACGCGGCGAGGGCAAGCGTGGGTTCTCACCGCGAGATTGCCAACCGCACGTGGCCAGTCTCATGGTTTCGTTTCTTCGCCCACCCATGAGCCTCCCCCACTCCGTTTCCCGTCGCACGTT
>JANOAF010000103.1:0-1802 GCA_031411015.1 Opitutaceae bacterium
CGCCCACCAGTGAAGACTGGAAGCCGATTTGGACGCGCTACGAGACGCTCCGCTTCGCGCGGCTGTGTCACTACCTGCGCGCGCGTCAGGCGGACGCGGTGATCGGACACTCGATTTTTATTTTCCGGCTCACGAACGCCGCGATCAAGGGCGCGGTCGGAGGCACCGCGAAGGAATATCAGGACCTCATCGAAGCCGCGATTAAACGGCGCTGATTTTACGGCACCGCAGGAGAAACCGGGGGCACCTCGGGCAAAATTTCCGTCACCCGGCTGATGCGGATCCATCGCGCGCCAAAGCGTTTCTCCGCGATCGTTTCCAAGCGGAAATTTTCGGGCAACTCCTCATCGGGGTCGACAATTGCCTCACCTTCCGCGGAGGTCGGCCGCAGCACCTGCGAGACGAGCACCTCGCGAAATGTGCCCTGCTGCATGTGCCAGGCGATTTGCGTCGAGCGCACGCGGGCGAGCACCGTGTTCACGGACGGAACTTTCTGGAGCAGGAAGGGCAAGGTGGCCTTGGCCGTAATCAGGAGCACAGGACGCCGGCGCGCGGTAACTTGCTCCACCTCCCAGTTCAACTCGTGCATCACCATATTTTGCGCGGTATAAAATTGGTGGGCATACGCCGGGGCGCCGAGAACCAACACCCACGCCGCCAGGCCGCCGCCCACGACCAGAGGGGCGGGTTTCCAGCGCGCGCCCACCGAATGGGCCAGCCAGCCCCCGCCGAGCGCGAACATGAAACAGAGCGGCAGCGCAAACCGCGAGGCGATGGGCTCGTCGAGCCGGCTCCAATAGTAGAACATGAGCATCCCGAGATTCGCCGCGATGGTGAGGGCGAACAAAGCGATCGCCGGAAACTCCGCTCCGCCCCCCAAAGAAGAAAGCTCACCCCGCCGCCAGCGTTCCCCGAGCCGCAGCGCCGCCCAAGCGCACGCCGCCAGACCCACGAGCGCGAGCCAGAGTGAATTCGGCTGCGCCGGCGACAGGCTGAAAAAGAAATTGCGCGCGCCTTCGAGGTTGTTCCAGACGTAGCTCCACGCAAAGCGCGTCGTCTCCCCCTCGCGCAGCTGCCACAGGATCGGTTTCGTCGAGACGAAGCGATCGTGCCAGACGTAGGGGACGAGCAGCAGCGGCGCGAGCACGGCCGGCCACGGCAGAAACACGCGCCTCGCCCGCGACCAGCCCAGTAGGATCACGGCGGCGGTTGGAAAAACAAACAGCACCGATTCATAGCGAGTCTGCGCGAGCAGCACCGTGCCCAGCACGAGCACCGACACCCGATCATCGCCCGGCGCTCGCAAGTAGAGCACCGCCGCGATCATCACCCCGGCGATCATCGCGAGGTTGAGCAACTCCATGCTCGCGCCGGTCGCATTCTGGCCGAAGAGGGGCAGCGTCGCGAGCAACGCCACGCCGATCAACGCGGGCACGACCCGCCCGGTAATCGCACGCACGAGCCAATAAGTCGCGGCGAGGAGCAGGAACGCGAGGGCGACATTGAGCACGAAAACATTTTCCAACCGGAAGCCGGTCAGGTCGTGCAGCAGCGAAACGAGAAACGCGAAAAAATAGGGGCGCTTGTCGAGGAACGTGTCGATGACGAGCCACGTGCCGGAGAAATCGTAGGCGCGGAGCGGCGTCCCGACTTCCTTGGTGAGGTGCATGTGCCACGCCGTGCCCTCGAGCACATACTCGTCGAAGAGGACCTTGTGCGCGAAGACATCAGTCCACACGGCAAACGCCGTCGCGGCCACGAGAAACAATCCCACAAGCCCGGGCGCACGCAGCCACGTCGTC
>JANOAF010000104.1:0-11970 GCA_031411015.1 Opitutaceae bacterium
ATGCAGGAAGGGTTTACGCGGGCGTTCGCGCAGGCGGATGAGGTCTACCTCGGGCCCGTGAATCGCCCGGAACGTTTGAAGCCGGAAGATCGCTTCGATCCGGAGGCGGTCACGCAGCATTTGGAGGCTCAGGGCGTCGAAGCGCATTTCGCGGCGACAAATACCGCGCTCCTCGAAAAAATGCTGGCCAACACCGTGGCGCAGCGGGCGGAGAAACCGCGCGTCGTGGCATTTTTCAGCAACGGGAGTTTCGACGGCATCATCGGCAAATACGTCGCCGCGGCGCAGGAGGCGGCGGGTGCGTGAGGAGTGTAATGGGAAATGAGGTCAGCCGGGTGCCTGGGGTGGCACCCGCGTTCCGCCCGGATGCGGAAAACCAGGGGCCAGATGCCCGTGCCACTCCAATCGTTGACGTCTATTTCTATTACACCCGGTGCGTGAGCCGGAGGCCACTTGTCGCTTGCCTCACGTCGGCAGTTCGCCTGTCTCGCCCGAGCGTTGCCACCCCATGAAATTGTCGCCCCGAACCGTCCTGATCCGAATTGTATTTGCCGTGCTGGCGTGCGCCGGCATCGCGTCGGCCGGCCGGTCGGCCCCGGCGGAGAACCCGATGCTCACCCGGGTCTTCCCTACCATCGTGCGCATCGAGGCGATCCGGTTGCGGCCGAGTGATGGGCGGCTGACCAAGCAGTGGAGCGGAGGCAGCGGCGTGATTATCTCGAAGGAAGGTTATCTCGTGACGAACTGCCATGTGACGGAGGACGGGGATTTTTTCCGCTGTTACCTTTACGATGGCTCGCACGTGGAGGCCAAATTGATCGGGCAGGATGCGCTCACCGATTTGGCGGTTTTGCAGCTCGATCTTTCGCAACGCGCCAAGGGCGCGCCCGCGCTCGTGGTGGCAAAGTTTGGCGACTCGGCGGCGCTCGCGGCGGGCGAGGAAGTATTCGCGCTGGGCAGTCCGGGCTTTCTCTCGCAGTCGGTCACGCGCGGCGTCGTCTCCAACCCTTCGCTCGTCTTGCCGGAGCAGACGGTCGGTCGGATGATGTTGCGCGGTGAAGACGTGGGCATGCTGGTGCGCTGGGTGCTGCACGACGCGCGGATTTTTGGCGGCAACAGCGGCGGTCCACTCGTCAACGCGAAGGGTGATATCGTTGGCATCAATGAAATCGGGGTCGTGAGCCTGAGCGGCGCGATTCCCAGCAACCTCGCCAAAGAAGTCGCTCATCAGATTATCACGACGGGGCGCGTCACCCGCGGCTGGTCGGGCGCGACCGTGCAACCGCGACTTGAGGCGGACAGTGAGGCGATCGGCGTGGTGATTGGCGATATCACGGCTGAGTCGCCGGCAGACAAAGCGGGGCTGCAACCCGGCGATGTCGTGCTCGCGTGTGACGGCCACGCGATCGAAGGCGCGGAGGAGAAAGCCGTGGCGCACTTCAACCGCCTCGAAGCCGGACAACTTCCCGGTAACGCCTTTGTGGTGGACTATGTTCGCGGCGGCAAAAAGCAGAGCGCGAAGTTGACGCTCGTGGCGCGTGAGCCCGCTCGCTCGGACGACGCCGAGCTCGGAAACTGGGGTGCCGTCATGCGGGACCTGACGCAAAAAATCGCGCGGGCGGAGCGTCTGCCGGATGCGCGCGGCGTGTGGCTGGAGAACATCCGCCCGGCCGGCCCATGCGGCCAGGCGGAGCCGATGTTGCGGCGTGGCGACGTGCTCATCGCGGTGGATGGGAAAGCGGTCGAGAGCGTGGCGGAGCTGCGGGCCCTGACCGCAAAACTCATGGTGGATGCGCCGAAAGGCGTGCGTAGCGTTCTCGCCAACGTGCGGCGGGACGGCGCGGTCGTGAGCGCCGTGGTCGAGTTACGGACGGTGGACGAGCGCAACGTGACCCCGCAGGCGCGCAAGGCCTGGCTGGGCGTCTCCTCACAACCGCTCACGCCGAAACTTTCCACGCGGCTCGGCATCAAGGCCGAGGGCGGCGTGCGCCTGACCCGCATTTATCCCGGCACGAAGGCCGAGGCCGCGGGGCTGCAAATCGGCGATGTGATTCTCGCGATCGACGGCACGACTGTCTCTGCCCGCCGTCCGGAAGACACCGATGTATTCGCGCGCCAGATCCGCCAATACCGGACGGGCACGACTACGAAGTTTTCACTGTGGCGCGAAGGCGCCGCAAAGGAATTGGACGTTGTGCTTGAGGAGCAGCCGGTGCCGGCCGCCGAGATGCCGTGGTGGCAGGATGTGCAGCTGGAATTTTCCGCGCGGGAAATCGCCTTCGACGATCGGGTGCGCCTGCAAATCGGAACCGAGGCGCGCGGTGCCATCGTCGAGAGTGCGGCGCCCGCTGGTTGGGCCGCGTTGGCCGGCTTGCGCGCCGACGATGTAATCGAACGTGCCGGCGAAACCGCGATCGCGAATCTGGAAGATTTAAAACGCGCCCGTGAGCAAGCCGTGACTGCCGGGAAGGCGTGGTGGGTAATGCTCGTGCGCCGTCGCGGCCAGACCCTTTTCGTCGAGATCAGTCTCAAACCTCTCCAAGCAAAATGAATCGGATTATCACTGTTGTCGCCGCATTGGCCTCTCTAACGGGCGTTGCGCGTTCCCAGCCCGCCACCGAGGCGGCAGCGGGACGTGAACTCGTGAAGCGCTACGCCGATGCGATTATCGGCGTGGAACTGGTCGTCACGATGAAGGTGAAAATGGGTGACCGGGAAGTGCCGCCCCAGGAGCAACGCATCGAAGTAAATGGCACGGTGCTCACGGCGGATGGTCTTACGGTCACGAGTCTGGCGAACGTCGATCCGCAGGCGGCCTTCGAGGGCCAGCGGTCGCTGCGGCAGGGCGGGCGCGGTGGCGCCGAGCTCGTGAGCGCAGATTTCAAGGAAGTGAAACTGCGGCTGGCCGATGGGAAGGAAGTGCCGGCTCGCTTCGTCTTGAAGGATGCCGATCTCGACTTGGCCTTCATGGCACCGGAGACGGCGGAGCCGGGACGCGAGTATGCGCACGTGAAATTGGCGGAAGCGGCGGCGGGTGAAATTTTAAACCGCTATTTTTTTGTTTCGCGGGCACCGAAGACGCTCCAGCGCGTGCCGCTCGTGCAAGCCACGGATATTATTGGCGTCGTCGAAAAACCGCGGCGGTTGTTCCTCCTTTCCAATCAACAATTGTCGACTCCCGTGTTCGACATAGCGGGCCGGGTGTTGGGCGTTTCGCTACAATATTTTTCCAATGGCCGGCCCAGCGGTGTCGTCGTCTTGCCGGCCGCGGACATCGCCGAGATGGCGAAGCAGGCGGCGGCCGCACAGGCCACGCCGGCCAAAACCGGCAACTGAAAGTTTCGCCCTCTAGTGTGTCGGCTGCGACGTGGCGTCGGCGTGGTGGAGCGAGTCGAGCAGCATCCTGAATTTTCGCACGTCGAGCGGCTTGGTCATGTGTTCGTCCATCCCGGCAGCGAGACATTTTTCGCGCGTGCCCTTCGTCATTGAGGCGGTGAGGGCGATGATGGGCGTGTGGCGGCCGGATGCTTCCAACAACCGGATGCGGCGGGTCGCCGTGTAGCCGTCCACATCAGGCATCTGCAGATCCATCAGGATTGCGTCGTAGTGATTGGCGTGGGCGAGGCGCACGGCCTCTTCACCGCCGGTGGCGAAGCGCGGATCGAAGCCATGGCTCTTTAGGAAAACTGCGAGCTGGAAGCGGTTTGTCTCAAGATCGTCGACGACCAAGATACAGGGCTTGGGCCCGGCGATCGGAGGTTGTGACTGGGTCGTCTCGGGCTCGTCGGTCAGAACAAAAGGCGCGAGCGGCAGCATGACGGAAAACTCCGAGCCTTCGCCCGGCTTACTGGTCACGTTGATCGTGCCGCCCATCAGCACCACGAGGCGCTGGCAGATCGCGAGGCCGAGGCCGGTGCCGCCGTAGCGCCGCGTCGTCGAAGTGTCGGCCTGCGTGAACATCTGGAAGAGATCCGTGATTTTCTCCGGTGCGATGCCGATGCCGGTGTCGCGCACGCGAATCGACATGCGGCCGTGAGGCAGGCCGCCCATCGGTGGCGTCCACTCCAAAAAGAGGGTGACGGAGCCCTGCGTGGTGAATTTGACGGCGTTGTCCACGAGGTTGACGAGCACCTGCCGAAACCGCAGTGGATCGCCGGAGACGAGCAATGGGCCGGCGATGTGGGCTTCGAAGCGCAGCTCGATGTTCTTTTCCGCGGCGCGCGGTCCGAGCAGGCGCAGCACATCGTGCACGGATTCGACGGGCGCGAAGGGCAGCCGCTCCAAGATGAGCCGGCCTTTTTCTATCTTCGTGAGATCGAGCACATCGTTGATCAGCGAGCCAAGGCGGCGGCCCTCGTTGATGATGGTCGTGACGAAGCCGCGTTGGGATTCATCGAGGCGCGACTCGGCGAGCAGGCTGGCGAAACCCATCACGGCGTTGAGCGGAGTGCGGATCTCGTGGCTCATCACGGCTAGGAAATCGCTCTTGGCCCGGCTGGCTTCGTCGGCCTCGAGTTTGGCTTCCCGGAGCTGCCGTCCGGTATCGGCGTGCGCGCGGAGTTCCGCACGCAGGAGCGCGATCCGGACGGCAGTCACGAGCAGCACGGCACTCGCGAGCGCCGCCGCGCCCAACACCGCAGTGCGGGCGATCACGACCGTCGCAACCAAGCCGGACGCTGGATAGTCGAGGACGAGCGTAGTCCATTCGGCCAGCAATGCGCCCGCGGCGGCGACAGCGATCATGGTGACACACGAGAATCGGGAGAGGTCATCGCCCGCATCGCGCCGCAGGGCGTAGTTTCGGGCATAGCCGCAAGCGATTAGGGCCAGCGCGATCAAGCCGAACGCATCGACGCGAAATCGCACTACGGCATCTAACATTTGAAGGGTCGACGGCATGGAGGCAGCTTCAACCGGCGAGACTGCCCGGGTTCGGCGCGCGCTGCAAAAGGCGGCGTTACTTACCGATTACTTACCCAACGGCGCGCGCCCCTAAGTGGTGCTACGCTCGCGGAATTCAACCCAGCCAAACTATTGCGCCTGGCGGGCGACCTTGCGCGTCGCGGGCTCTTCTCCGGTTGGGAGCGCCAGCAAATCGTAGTCCTCGTAGCCAGTGATCTTCACCTGGGCGAATTCACCAACGGGCACGGTGATGGGAAGGTAAACGCGGCCGTCGATGTCGGGCGCGTCGGCCTCGCCGCGGGCGACGCCGGGCTCCTCGACGAGGACCTGCAACGTCCGGCCGACAAAATTTTCGCTTACGTGCGCGGCGATTTCCTTTTGGAGTTTCATCACCCGGTGCCAGCGCGCCTCTTTGGTTTTCTTCGGCAGCTGGTCATCCATCTTGGCGGCGCGGGTGCCTTCCTCCTGCGAGTAGCGGAAGACGCCGAGCCGATCGAACTTGGCCGCGCTAATAAACTCACACAGCTCGTCCACGTCGGCCTCGGTTTCGCCCGGAAAGCCCACGATGAACGTCGTGCGAATCGCGATGCCGGGGATGCCCACGCGAATGCGTTTGATGAGATCGCGAATGTAGACGGAGGACGTCTCGCGTTGCATCAGCCCGAGCATGTGATCGCTGATATGCTGGAGCGGAATATCGATGTAGCGGGCAACCTTCGGGCACTCGGCAATCGTGCGGATGAGCTCGTCGCTCCAATGCGCAGGGTGGGTGTAGAGGAGCCGAATCCAGAAATCGCCCTCGATCGCGTTGAGCTGGCGGAGGAGGGTGGTGAGCGCGGTGCCGCGGGACGAATCGACGGGTGTGCGCGGATTCGGCCGCTGCTCCCAGGTGTCCATGCCGAAGAACGTCGTGTCCTGCGAAATCAGGTTAATCTCTTTCACGCCCTCGCGCACGAGTTGGCGCGCCTCGGCGACCACGCTCTCGACGGTGCGGCTGCGATGCCGGCCGCGAATCTGCGGGATGATGCAAAAGGTGCACGGGTGGTTGCAGCCCTCGGCGATTTTGATGTAGGCGAAATGTTTTGGCGTGAGCCGGAAGCGCGGCGTGTCGTAGTCCGGGATGTAGGTCGAGCGGCCTTCGATGAACGATGCCGGTGCGTCCTCGGCCCCGCGTTCCTTGGCGAAAATTTGTTCGATGATCGGCGCGACCTTCGTGACTTGGTCGAGACCGATGAACGCATCGACTTCGTCGTGCAGTTCGGTCGTGAGATTTTTCGAGAACCGCTGCGACATGCAGCCGGCGACGATCAGCTTCTGATTCTTGCGGCGCTTCGTCATGCCCCGCTGCTGGTGCACTTCCAAAATGTGCCCGATCGATTCCTCCTTCGATGAGTCGATGAACGAGCACGTGTTGACGATCACGACATCGGCGTTCTCCGCGTCGGGGATGACGCTCATGCCGGCCTGGTGCAGGTGGCCGATCATGATCTCGGAATCGACGAGATTCTTGGCGCACCCGAGGGAGATGAGGCTGACTTTGATCATGCCGAAAAGCGAAACGGCGGTCGGATAGACCGCCGTCATTCGCAAGCAGGGGGGCTTTGCGGGCGACTTACTTCTTCTTGGCCGCGACCTTGGCCTTTTCCTTCTTGCGCTTCAGGTAGGCGGCGCGGCGTTTGCGTTTGATGAGCTTGTTCAGTTGTTGACCCATGGTGTTTGTAGAGTGGAGGTGCGATAATTCATAGCGCGTGGGACGAGTCAAGCGCCGGGCTGGCGTGGTGATGTCCGGCGTCTTGACCCGCTGGCGCTGCGTCCGCCACCGTCACGCATGATCTCGAAACTGCTACCCCTCGCAGTCCTCGTTTGGATGCTGACCGCCCATTCATTTGGCGCAGCTCCCACGCCCTCGCTGACCACGCTTAAGAAACAGCAGCTCGAGAAATTTTACTGGAGCGAGGGCGCGGCGTTTGGCGACCTCAATCGCGACGGGAAGCCCGACGCGATCTACGGACCTTATTGGTTCGAGGGTCCCGATTTTGCCAAGCGCCACGAAATTTACGCGCCCGCGAAGACGACGACGGTGAAAGAAAAAGATGGCACCACCCGCACCTTCGCCGGCTGGCACGGCGGCATGGGCAACGCCAACGCCTATTCGAACGATAATTTCTTCACGTTCGTCCACGATTTCGACGGCGACGGCTGGCCGGACGTGCTCACTTACGGCCTCCCGCATACGCCCGCTTATCTCTACCTCAACCCCGCCGGTCGCGACGGTCACTGGGCGCGCCACGCTGTGTTCGACGAGGTGGACAATGAATCGCCCACCTTCCTCGACCTTACCGGTGACGGCAAACCCGAGATTGTGTGCGTGAACAACGGAAACTTCGGCTACGCGTCCCCCGACTGGAAAAACCCGACCGCAAAGTGGACGTTCACGCCCATCTCCGCCGGCGGTGCATGGCAGCGCTACACGCACGGCCTCGGCGTCGGCGACATGAACGGTGACGGCCGCCTCGACGTGTTGTTCAAAGACGGCTGGTTCGAGCAACCCGCCTCGCTTGCGGGCAACCCGTCGTGGCAGCTGCACAAATTTTTCTTCGCACCCGGTGGCGCACAGATGTTTGCCTACGATGTGAACGGCGACGGCCGCACCGATGTGATCACCTCGCTTGCCGCGCACGGCTGGGGCTTCGCGTGGTATGAGCAACTCGCCGAACGCGACGCCGCCGGCGAATTGCAGTTTGCGCCGCACGTTTTCCTCAACAAAGAGCCGGCCGAAAACCGCTACGGCGTGACGTTCTCGGAAATCCACGCCGTGGAGCTCGTCGACGTCGACGGCGACGGCCTGAAGGACATCGTGACTGGAAAATGTTTCTGGGCGCATGGCCCGCCGGGCACGAGTATCGCCGCGCCCGACGCCGGCGCGCCCGCCGTGCTCTATTGGTTCAAACTCACGCGCCTGCCCGGTGGCGGCGTCGATTGGGTGCCGCACCTGATCGACAACGACTCCGGCGTTGGACGCCAGATTGGCCTTGGCGATGTCAACGGCGACGGCCGCCCCGACCTCATCATCGGCAATAAGAAAGGCGCATTTGTTTTCACCAGTGAAGCGAAGCGCGTCACGCCGGCCGAGTGGGAGCGTGCGCAGCCGAAAGTGCTTTTTCCCAACGCCGAGAAAAACGCGCTCACCGCCCGCGACGTGGTCACCCACACCGCCCGACCGGGCGATGCGGCGAAGGCCGCGAAGTCAGCCGCCACGAAGTCTGGCGGCAGCGGTGCAGCGCCCGCGCCGAATTCGAAATGACGAGTAGATCCTCTTTCTCCGGCCCGCTTGAATCTTTCGCATGATGGACGGGCCTGATCCCATTTCCTCACCCGCACCGTCGTCGTCGCCTCATCGCCGCCGACCGCGTTACACCGGAAAAAATCCGCGTCATTTTGCGGACAAATACAAGGAGCACGACCCCGCGCGCCACGCCGCGACCGTCGCGAAGGTGCTCGCTTCCGGCAAGACGCCCGCCGGCACGCACCGCCCAATTATGGTGGCCGAAATTTTAGCCACGCTCGCGCCGCAGCCCGGAGAGAGCGCGGCGGATTGCACGCTCGGCTACGGCGGACACGCCCGGGAGATTCTCGCGCGCCTGTTGCCGGGCGGACGCCTGCTCGGTCTCGACGCCGATCCCATCGAGCTGCCGAAAACCGAGGCCCGGCTGCGGGCCCTGGGTTTTGGCTCGGAGATTTTCACCGCCCATCGCAGTAACTTCGCCGGCCTCGCGCAGGTGATCGCCTCCGCCGGCCTGAATGGCGTCGACGTGATTCTGGCCGACCTCGGAATTTCATCGATGCAGATCGACGATCCGTTGCGCGGATTTTCCGTGAAACACTCCGGCCCGCTCGACATGCGCATGAATCCCACGCGCGGGCTCCCCGCGTCCGATTTCCTTGCCCGCATTTCCGCCGCGGATCTCGCTCGCCTGCTGACCGACAATGCCGACGAACCCCACGCCGCCGCGCTGGCGCCGCTGCTCGCCGGACGTGTCCTCCGCACCACTTCCGAGTTGGCCGAAGCGATCCGCGCCGCGCTCCCGCGGGTGGGCGATGACGCCGCCGATCTGACCGTGCGCCGCGTCTTCCAAGCGCTGCGAATTGCAGTCAACGACGAATTTTCCGCGCTCGATACCTTTCTCCGCTCCCTGCCGCAGTGCCTGAAACCCGGCGGCCGCGTGGCGGTGCTGACGTTCCATTCCGGTGAAGACCGCCGCGTAAAAAAAGCCTTCGCCGCCGGCCAGCGCGCCGGCCACTACGCCGCGATCGCCGACGAAGTCATCCGCCCGTCGCCCGGAGAGCAGAGCGCAAACCCACGCTCCGCCCCCGCCAAATTACGCTGGGCCCGCCGCGCCGGCTGAAGTGGTGCCGGTCCTATCAGGTCGTTTCCTTCCTCCTCATTTCGCTCATCGTCGCCTTGTTGCCGGGTAAAGGATGAACCACCGGCGACCGCCCAAGCAAGTGGCCTCGGCTCGACGGCCTCGCCCGTTGACACTTTTTCGGCTCACTCTCACACCACGACCATGCCTTCGATCTCGGCTCATTTTCCGCTTTCTCACCAATGAACGCTATCCGTCGCTCCATTTTCCCTCTCGCTCTTGCCTGGCTCGGTCTCGGGCACATCTCGTTCCTCCTTGCTGCCACCGCGGGCACGACTTTCTCGGCGATCAAGACGGAACTTTCCGTCGATGGAACCGCGTGTGGTGCCGTCCAAGTTTGGCAGGGCGGCGAAGCCGTCGGCGAGGTCGTGATCGAGAGTGCCGTCGCCGGTGCGGCGCCGAAAAAACACATTGGAAATTTCCACTACGCCCCGGTTTCGGTCACGCTGCGCTATCCGCTCGCGGCGCCACTCATCACCCTCATCAACGACTTCCTCGGCAATCGTGCGACTCCGCGCACCGTCGCACTTTCCGATCTCGACTTAAACGGCAAGGTCCTCGCGTCCTCCGTCGAGGTCGCGAGTGCCACTCTCGCCGAGGTCAACTTCGCTGACCTCGACGGGGCCTCGAAGGCGAGGGCCGAGGTGACGCTCGTCTTTGAAGGCACCGTGCGCGCTAGTCCGGCGGTGGGAACAACGCCCGCCCGTTCGACTGGAATCACGAAAACCGTCCTCGCTTCGAATTTTTCTTTCCGGCTGGATGGAGCGTTGCCGACCGCCGTCGGTGCCATCTCGGCTTTCTCAGTAAAACGCCGGCCCTCCGCCGACGAGATCGGCACGTCTCGCGGCGTTGCGGCCCCAGGCCCGCTCGTCTTGTCCAACCTTGTCGTCACCGTGCGCGAAGCGCAGTCCGCGACGTGGAAAACCTGGGCCGACGATTTCTTAATCAACGGCAATCGTGCCGACAGTCAGGAAAGAAATGCCACGCTCGACCTCCTCGGACCTTCGCTGACGACCACGGAGTGTTCGTTCCAATTCTCCCACGTTGGTATCGTCCGACTGAGTCGAGTGCCGGCACCCCCCAGTGAAACGGTGCGGAAACTCGAAGCCGAACTCTATTACGAAACTCTCGCTCTCGGTGCCGCCGCTTCGACCGGCTCCACCCCCGCCGTCACGCCGCCGCCCGCGCCCACCAGCCCCGCCGCACCCGCGAAAGAACCCGTTACTCCAGTCGTCACGGATCCTGCGTCCCCGGCTGCCGCTGTCGATCCCGCCGATGCGGGCGGGCATGATCCGGCTGATTTCCCGCGTATCGGGTCCATCGTCAGAAAATCCTACTCCTCTGACTACCGCGAATCCTCCGCGACCGAGACCATCGCCTACACCTCGAAACTAGCGCCCAAGGAAATCGCCGCCGCCTACGTATCCGCCCTGAACCAGGCCGGCTGGGAGGAAAGCAAACGCAGCGAGACCGGCGACGCCGCCGGCGGCACCCAAAACCTCCGCCTCATGTGGTCCAAAAAACTCCAGAGCTCGGACATTAACATCTACCAGACCAAGACGGGCGGCAGCGAAATCTCGATCGGACTTTGGTCGAATCGCGCCGGCGCACTCGGGAGATTCAACGCCGCGATGAAGGAAATGAATGCCGACCTCGCCTCCGCCGGCGGCTCGCCCAATGATCTGGGTGCGCGCGATCCCGCCGACTTTCCGCGCATCACTGGCTCCGTGAGAAAATCCTTTTCAGCTTCGGGCACCCCCAAGGCTCCGCAGGAAACCGCGGTCTACCGCGCGAAAGTTCCGCTCGCCAAAGCTGAAGGCTTCTTCGTCAACCGCCTTCCGCAAGCCGAATGGGAACAGAGCCAGCGGCGCGAAGAAGGCGATCCCGCCGCCGGCTCCCATATCCTGACGCATTACTGGAGCGTGGGCCGCCGCACTGCTGTCCTCAATCTAACAGAAATCTCAGCCGAGCTTACGGAGATAAATGTGACCCTGAGCACGTCGGCATTGCCGTGATCGGGCGAGTGGCGCTGCCCCAAACGAGCCGCGCGTTGTTATACCAACGTCTCTTAATTTTTGGGTTGTCATTGCGAGCAGGAGCGCGGCGACGAAGCCATCCAGCTGGATCGTCACGGCGCACTTCGCGCACCTCGCGATGACAAATGTCTGGGGCATACGAGCCGCCGGTATTAGCTGATCAGCAGCAAACGCGCTTGTGAGTCAGGGAGTGTTTCCGGGGCGCGATGGATGCACGGCGGGACGGGGCTGTCGGGCCAGTCCACGGCGATGCGCCAGAGATGACCGAGGCCGAACGAAAAGGGCTGCGCAGCAGGAGCGGCGGCGTAGTGGAGGTCGTAACAGTTCTCGTTTAGAAATTCGCGAAAGTCCGCGTCGTCAGCACCGCCGAAAATCTTGAGGAGCGCAGCCCGAATGGCCGGATCGGCGGTGCGGCGCTGCGCGTCGACGTTGCGCAGGCCCTCGGACGCGGCGCCGTGGTAGGTGCAGAGCCATGTGTCAGCTTCGATCGGCGCGCTGTCGGCGTGCCACGAGTAGACGTCGGTCGGGACGGGGCCGGGCTCCTCGTCGCGCGGATAACTGCCGATGCAATTGAGTTCAGGGGCGCGGCCGAGCGCGCGGAGGCGCAG
>JANOAF010000105.1:0-6214 GCA_031411015.1 Opitutaceae bacterium
GCTCAACCGCGTGAAGCCCCAGACGACGACGAACTATCAGCTCGGCACCGTCTACAAGACGAACCGTTTCAACGCCGATTTCGCCGGCTACTACATCCGCTCGCACAACCTGCCCGTCACGATCCCGAATCCCGCCACCAATCCCGCACCCAACGGCACGAACAGCCCCAACGATACGATCACCTACGTCGCGCGCGGCGCCTTCTACTATGGCGTCGAGGCGCAGGGCACTTACTACGTGGGCGCCGGCCTCGGCGTGTTCGCCAATGCATCGCGCAATTACGGCACCTATGAGGGCTCCAAGCGCCGCATCGATTCGCTTGCGCAGATGACCGCCGGCTACGGCTTCGTCTATGATCAAAAGGGATTCTTCGGCTCGCTCATGGCGAAATACAGCGGCCAGTATACCACCTACACGGCCACGCCGGCGTCGCCCGACTTGCCGCTCGCCCCTGGCACGCTCTCGATCGTGCAGGGTGGCTACACGCTGCACGACCTCGCCCTCGGCTACGGCGCTAAGCTCCAGCGCGGCGGCTTCATCAAGAGCTACAAGGCCCGCCTCCAGATCAACAACCTCTTCGACCGCGACGTAGTCCTGATCAAGGCTGCGCGCGCCACCGCCGGCGCGCTCAATCCGCTCACCAGCACCTACAATCCGCTCGTGACGCGCGGCTACTTCCTCACCGTGTCGGGCGAATTCTGAGTCGCACGGCGTTGCCCGCACCAGCGCCGCGCCTCCACGGACGCGGCGTTTTTTTTGCACGCAGCGGGAGGTTCACGACCGATGTCGCGGAAACTTAACTGGCCACACCTTGCGGGGGTTTGCTACGTGGGCAGGGTGATGCCGCGCGGCAGAAGCATTTTCTGACGCACACTGCTCCCACCATGAATGCGAAATCGATCTCTTGCCCGGATGAACAGGTATTGCAGTGGCTGTTGAGCGTCGCCCGTCGGGCTGACGCGACCATGCGGGCTGACGTGACGACGCGGGTGGCGGCGGCATCGCGGGATTTGGCCCGCCGGGCGTGGTTGCGCGCCGAGTTCGAGGTGTTCGAGCTGATCGAGCTGGCCAATTCCGATGAACGCCTCCGATCGGTGGCCTGACCGACGGCACCGTGAAAACTCGGTGCCTCTGCCCGCTGTGTGACGGGACGGTAAACTTGGCCGAATTGATTGAGAAAATTATTGAACAGATCGCGCCTTGGTTCGTCTTTCCCGTTGGTTGTTCAAGGTGTCAGTTGTGTAGGCAGGTCAGTTGAAGGCCGTCCAAGGGGTTGGACGGCCTTCTTTTTTTCCGCAATCGTCACCTGGGCGCGTTGCCAGCTCCCGCCGGCAAATTTCTCTTTGTGGCGGAGGATGCGAAACTACGCCCGCCCTACGTGGCTGATTTTTCTTTGCGGGGTCGCCGTGCTGGGCGCGCCGGCCGGCGACAGCGACGAATTTACCCGGGCGATGCAGTGCTATAGGGCGCAAGCGTTCGCCGAGGCGCGGGAAATTTTCAGCCGCCTCGCCGGCCGCGAGCCCGGCAAGGTGGAAATCGATTTCCATCTGGGGCGGCTGGCGCTGTGGTTCGACGAGGGCGAACTCGCGCTGACGCACCTTGAACGCGCGTTGCGGACGGCGCCCGGCGAGGCGCGGATTCACAATGCGCTCGGTGACGCCTACGGGAGCGCGGCCCAAAACGCGCATCTGCTCGCGAAGCTCGGCTGGGCGCGGAAATGCCGCGCGGCCTACGAGCGCGCCGTCGAGCTCGATCCCGCCAACCCGGCGTATCGCTGGAGCCTGGTCGGCTATTTTTGCGTGGCGCCGCGCCTCGCCGGGGGCGGTCTGGAAAAGGCCCGCGCCCAAGCCGGGGAGATCGCGCGGCTTGACCCGATGGAGGGTCGCACCGCGCGAGCGACGCTGGCGCTGGCCGAACAGAACTGGGAGGCGGCGTTCGCGGAGTTCGATCCCGTGCTGCGCGAAATGCCGGACAATTTTTTGGCGCTTTACCAAGTCGGCCGCTGTGCCGCGCTCAGCGGCCGGCAGATCGAGCGCGGCATCGCCGCCCTGCGGCGCTGCCTCGAATTGACCGCGCCCGCCGGGGAAAATCTGCCGACTTTCGCCTGCGTGCATTTCCGGCTCGGCAATCTCCTGGAGAAAAAGGGCGATCCCACCGCCGCCGCCGAATATGCGGCGGCGCGGCGCGCGCATCCGGATTTCCGGCCGCAAAAAATCACGCTGAAAATGTGACCATGCGATTGATCGTGGCAGCGGCGTTGGGTGGCCGGCTTTGTGACGGCTCCGTGTCGGACGGGTGAAGATTCCGCGACACACGAGCATTAGCGTTGCCGGAGAGTTTTTCGCCCCGCCGTGATGGCCGGCATGAATCTCTCCACGATGATCGCCCCGCTCCGGCGGTGGTTCGCCGCCGCGTTGGCCGCGATTGCGATCCCGTTGGCTTCGGCCGCAGCAGGCGCGGCGGGTGCGCCCACTGGCACCGTCAGCGGCCGCATCGTCAATGCGACCAACGGCCAGGCGGTCTTCGCTGCCGTCGTCGAGGTGACGGGCGCGGATCGCAGGACGGCGACGGATCTCAACGGCGCCTTTCGCCTCGACCGGATTACTCCCGGCGCGCGAGAACTCGTGGTGACAAAGCCGGATTTTCAGAGCGGCAGCATCACTGAGGTCTTGGTCGTGGCCGGTGAAGTGGCGCGAATCGATCTCGCGCTCGCGCCGGCACAGGAAGCGATCATCCGGCTGGAGCGGTTTCAGGTCTCGGCGGATGTCGTGCTCAACTCCGGCGCGGGTTTGCTCGCGCAGCGGCAGAAGGCCGGCGCGGTGAGCGACGCCATCGGCAGCGAGCAGATGAGCCGGCTCGGCTTCGATGACGCGGCGCAGGCGATGAAAGCCGTGACGGGCGCATCGGTCGTCGACGGCAAATACGTTTACATCCGCGGCCTCGGCGAGCGCTACAGCTCCACCTCCCTGAATGGCGCCGAGGTGCCCAGCGCCGATCCCGAGCGCCGCGCGGTGCAGATGGATTTGTTTCCCGCCGAGCTGATCGACGCGATCGTGACGTCGAAGACCTTCACGCCGGATCGTCCGGGGAATTTTTCCGGTGGCAACGTTGACATCCGCACAAAGTCGCTGCCGGACGCGCGCACGTTTGCATTTTCCGCCGGCACGACGTTCAACGCCCAGTCCACCGGCAAGCCACTGCTCGGCTACGCGGGCGGCGAGGACTGGCTGGGGCGCGACAACGGCTCGCGCGCGATTCCCGCCGAGCTGCGTGACAAAACGATTCCTGCCCGCAGCACCGCGACCGATGCCGAGATCGGCCGGCTCTCGCGGCTCTTCTCGCCCGTGATGGCTCCGACCCGCAGCGATGCGCCGTGGAACCGCAAGCTCTCGGCGAGCTACGGCGACCGTCTGGATTTTGGTGCGCAGAAAATCGGCGTCATTACCTCGCTCACCTACGATCACGCCTACCACAGCTACGTCGGCGGGCGCATCGCGCGCAACGAACTGCAGGGCATCAACAGCTCGGCGCTTTCCACCACGGTCAGCCTCGACGACGAACGCGGCTCCGAGGAAACGTCGGCGGGCGCGACGGCGAAGCTCTCCTGGCAGTTCAGCCCCGAGCACGAGATTGCGCTCAACGGCCTCTTCAATGCCGCGAGCGAGGATGTCGCGCGTGTGCAAAGCGGCCTCTACATCGCGGGCGGCGGGCTCGACAACGATCAGGTTTACACGACGCGCACGCTAAAATTCACCGAGCGCGAGCTCCGTTCCGGCCAGTTCACGGGCCGGCATCTCTTCCCCAACTGGCACGGCATGCTCGTCGAGTGGTCGGCCTCGAGCGCGCGCAACACGCAGGACGAGCCGGACACGCGGTTCTTTAACAACTCTAGCCGCGTCATTGCCGGCCAGACGTTCTACGAATGGGAAACCTCCGGGCTCTCCAACCCCGCGCGCTTCTACCGCCGGCTGGAGGAGTCGCGCCACGACTACGGGGTGGATGTCACGCTGCCGTTTTCCTTCGCCGGGGGCCGCGACGCGAAGTTCAAGGCCGGCGCAGCGTTCGCGAGCATTGAGCGCAATTTCCGCGAGCGGCAGTATGTCTATCGTTCGCTCGGCCGGCGCTTCGATGGCAACGAGCAGACGTTTTTTGCCCCGCAGAATGTCGGCAACGTCAACGCCGCAACCGGGCGCTTCCTGACCGACACGCTTTTCATCCAAGACACTTCGGCGCCGCGCAACAACTACGACGGCACGATGGACGTGAACGGCACCTACCTGATGGCCGACGTGCCCGTGACGAACAAACTCCGCGTGATTGCCGGCGCGCGAATCGAGACGACGGACATGGTCGTTACGAGCCAGGACCCGACGCGCCGCCAAGGCGTGCTCGACCTCCGCGACATGCTGCCGTCGGTGAACTTGGTGTATGAGCTGCGGCCGAAGATGAACCTGCGCGCGGCCTTCGGTCGCACGCTGGCGCGGCCGAATTTCCGCGAGATGGCGCCTTACGAGACCTTCGAGTTCGTCGGCGACTTCGTTTACATCGGCAACCCGGACCTGAAGCGCACGCTGATCGACAATTTCGATCTGCGGTGGGAGTGGTTCAGCGGGCCGGGCCGGATTGTGGCGGTCAGCGCCTTTTTGAAAAACCTGAAGAACCCTATCGAGAAGGCGATCTTTGCGCCGACTGGACTGATCATCAACCAGGGCGAAATCCAATTTCAGAATCCGGAGAAGGGCCGCGTTTACGGCGCGGAGTTCGAATTCCGCCAGAAGCTCGACCCCCTGTGGGAGCCGCTGAAGCACGTCACCTTCGGGCTCAACCTCACGATCGTCGAATCGACGGTCGATGTGCCAGCACAGGAGCTGCGCGTCGCGCGGCTCTACCATCCCAGCGCGCCCGACACGCGGCCGCTCGCCGGCCAGTCGAACCACCTCGTGAATGGCGACCTCAGCTACTCGAATCCGCGCACGCGCACCTCGGCCAGCATCTACTACAATCTCTTCGGCGAGCGCCTCGCGCTCGTGAGCCCGCCCGGCACACCGGACATCTTCGAGCAACCGGCGGCCGAGTTGGACTTCATCTTTTCCCAGAAATTCGGCGCGCACTGGAAGGTCGGCTTCTCCGCGAAGAACCTCCTTAACCCCGCCGAGAAGGCCGCGCAGACGTTCCGCGGCACCGAGTATCTGCGCTACGAGCGCAAACGCGGCCGCACGTTTTCCCTGAGCCTGGGCTACGGCTTCTGAGCGCCGCCCCGCCGGCTGCATTTTCTCCCGCCAAACAAAAACAAAAATCATGCGCATGAATCGCACCGTCCTGTTCTCCTCGCTCCTCGCGCTTGCCGCCGGGACCGCCGCCCTCCGCGCGGCCGACATCGTGGTCACCGCGGCCGTCACGGCCAACACCACCTGGGTCCGCACCAACGTTTACATCCTCGACACGAAAGTCTTCGTCGAGGCCGGCGCCACGCTCACGATCGAGCCCGGCACCGTCATCAAGGGCCGCGCCAAGGCGAATCCCGCCGACGCCACCGCGCTCGTGATCACGCGCGGTGCACGCATCGCCGCCAACGGCACCGTCGCTGCGCCGATCATCTTCACGGCCGAGTCCGACAACCTCAGCACGTCCAATCCCAACCTCACCGAGTCTGATCGCGGCCTCTGGGGCGGCGTCGTCATCCTCGGTCGCGCCCGCATCAACACCGTCAGCGGCCAGGGCAACATCGAGGGCATCGCCACCACCGACCCGCGCGGCACCTACGGCGGCAACGACGACGACGACAACTCCGGCGTCTTCCGCTACGTGCAGATCAAGCACAGCAGCGCGATCGTCGCGCCCAACGTCGAGCTCAATGCCCTTTCGCTCGGCGCCGTGGGCCGCGGCACGACCATCGAGTATGTCGATGCCTACGCCGCCAACGACGACGGCTTCGAGTTCTTCGGCGGCACGGTGAACACGAAGTATCTCATCAGCTCGTTCAACGACGACGACAACTTCGACTGGGACGAAGGCTTCCGTGGCAAGGGCCAGTTCTGGTTCGCCATCGGCGCGTCCGACAAGGGCAACCAGGCGATGGAGATGGACGGCGGCACGACGCCCGAGGACGGCACGCCCTACGCCATTCCGGAAATCTACAACGCCACCCTGATCGGCTCCGGCGCGACCTCGGGCCAGTCGCTGAGCCAGGGCCTCATCTTCCGCGACAACTCC
>JANOAF010000106.1:0-1813 GCA_031411015.1 Opitutaceae bacterium
CGAAGACGATCGACAACGATCTCCCGGGCACCGACCACACGCCGGGCTACGCCTCGGCCGCGAAATATATCGCCACCACCGTGCGCGAGATCGCCTGCGATAACGAGGCGATGGGTCAGGGCGACCTCGTCTCCATCGTCGAAGTCATGGGTCGTAGCGCCGGCTGGATTGCCGCCGGTGCCGCGCTCGCCAAGCGCCGCGACCACCCGCACGATCCGCCGCACCTCATCCTTCTCCCCGAGATTCCGTTCAACCAGGAGAAGGTCTTGGAAGACGTGAAGCGCGTCCTCAAGCGCGAGAAATACTGCCTCATCGTCGTCGCCGAGGGGCTCGTCGATGCCGATGGCAACTACGTCGCCGCCGACGGTGCGACCGATGCCTTTGGTCATGCCACGCTCGGTGGCGCCGGCGATGCTCTCGCCGAGATCGTCAACGCCAACATCCCCGGCCTCAAGGTTCGCGTCGCCAAGCCCGGCCTCATGCAGCGTTGCGCCTCGCACGCCGCCTCGAAAACCGACACCGATGAAGCCTACCTCGCCGGCGAAGCCGCCGTCGAAGCCGCCATCAAGGGTGAGACCGACAAGATGGTCACGCTCATCCGCGGCGATGGCGAAACCTACACCACCGAGACCGGCCTCGCTCCCTTGAGCGAAGTCGCCAACTCCGTGAAGAAACTCCCCCGCGAGTGGATCAACGAAGACGGCGTGAGCATGAACTTCCAGTTCCTCCGCTACGCCCAGCCGCTCATCCAGGGCGAAGTCGTCGTCCCGCACGACAACGGCGTCCCGGTGTTCGCCCGCCTCGACAAGGTGCGCGTCGATAAGATTCTGCCCGCTTACGAGGTCTGAGTCATCGCGGCGAAAAGATCGCCGTGGAATATTTTTCAAGGCCGGTCGCAGGACCGGCCTTTTTTCCGCCCGTTTGGGTCGCAGGAGAAGGGCGGGTAACCGCATCGCATGCCGCGGCCCGATGAGTAGGGCGGTTCCCCGGTCACCCGCCCTTTCGCGCGCTGCGTATTCGCACCGAGGGCGGGTCACAGACCCCGCCCTACTCGCGAGGCCGTGCCGGCTCCACTTTGAATTAATCTCGCGCTCTGCCACCGCGTCCACACGCGACGCGCGGAATATTTGGCGGCTTCACCACTCTCACGCATTCAATGAAGCTTCGCCTTATCGCTTCCATCATTGCGCTGGCGCTCGCCGCCGGCATCGCTGCCGAAATGAAAACGAACAAACCCGCTGCACCGACTCCGAAACCCGCCGCCGATCCCGCCTGTCCGCCCGGCGAAAAATCCGCCTGCGGCCTACCGTCAAACGTCATCATCGACATGGCCAAGGCCACCGTGCAGCGCACCGACGCCGAATGGAAGGCGCTGCTCACGCCGATCCAGTATCGCGTGGCTCGCCAGCAGGGCACGGAGCCGCCGTTTCAAAATGGGTTCTGTGATCATCACGCCGATGGCGTTTATTTTTCCGTGTGCAGTGACACCCCGCTCTTCGACAGCCGCGACAAATTCGAAAGCGGCACCGGCTGGCCGAGCTTCACCAAACCGATCGAGCCGGCGTTCGTCGGCGAACACGTCGACGTGAGTTTCGGGATGCGCCGCGTCGAGGTGCACTGCAATGTGGACGGCGGCCACCTCGGCCACGTCTTCCCCGACGGCCCGCGCACGCAGGGCGGCCTGCGCTACTGCATCAACAGCGCCTCGCTGCGGTTCATGCCGCGGGCGGAGTATGAGGCATGGGTGGCGAAGAGCGGGAGCCGGGCCGTGGGAAAATAGAATGGGCTTGGGAGTAGGGCGGGGTCTGTGACC
>JANOAF010000107.1:0-2959 GCA_031411015.1 Opitutaceae bacterium
GGTGATCGCTCTTTTGAAATTCGCGCAAGTCGCTCAACAAAAAGCCCTCCCGAGCAGTGGGAGGGCTTAATAATTGGGTGCAGGGGTTGGATTCGAACCAACGACCTTCAGGTTATGAGCCTGACGAGCTACCAGGCTGCTCCACCCTGCAACAAAGGAAGGCGGAAAGTCCTTAGCGCATCCGGCTCTGTCAACGTCATTTTCGTTTTTTCCCGGAATTCGCGCTTGCCAGTGGCGGTGGCGCGCGGTGTTTTGACCGACTCGTTGTTAGGAATCGTCATCAACCAAAACCAAACCGCATCCATCGATCGCAAGGCGGCCCATCGGCCGGCCTGATTATCGCCAGATACATCAGATCACTATGAGCATCAGCGTAACTCCCAAGGACCTGCTCGACGCAGGCGTTCACTTCGGCCACCAAACCAAGCGCTGGAACCCGCGTTCCAAGCCTTTCATCTTCGATCACCGCCAAGGCGTGACGATTATCGATCTGGGCAAGACCCACGAGGCGTTGAGCAAGGCCTGCCAATTCCTCGAAGACACCGTCGCCAACGGCGGCAGCGTGCTCTTCGTTGGCACCAAGCGCCAGGCCAAGGAAATCGTCCGCGAAGCGGCGACCTCCGTGAACATGCCGATGTGCGTCGATCGCTGGCTCGGCGGCACGCTGACCAATTACGAGACGGTCAAGAAATCGATCACCAAGTTTAAGAAGTATCAGGCGATGGAGACTTCGGGCGAGATGGCCAAGCTTCCCCGCAAGGAAGAGTCCGCCATCAAGCGCGAGATGACCCGCATGCAGAAGAATTTCGCCGGTATTGCCGACATGGGTGGCCTGCCCGCCGCGATGTTCGCCGTCGATGTGAACCACCACAAAATCGCGGTCGCTGAGGCGGCGCGCGCTGGCATCCCGTGTGTCGGGCTCGTCGATACCAATTCCGATACTACCACCGTTTCGCATCCGGTCCCCGGCAACGACGACGCCGTGAAGTCGATCCGCATCATCGTTGAGACCGTGACCGCGGCGATTCAGAACGGGCTCGCTCTGCGCGACACCCGCCGCGCCCAGCGTGGCCAGGCCGATATTCGTAATACCACGGCGGGCGTCGAAGTCGCTGCTCCGGTCGTCGGCGATGACGACGTGCTCGCCAAGGTCGATCTCCCGGCCGATGTTGCCGCGGTCGTCGAGGGTGACGTCGAAGGTGCCGCCGCAGCCGCGAAGAAGAAGCCGATCCGGGCCAAGCGCCCCGTCGTCAAGGCCGAGTAATTCCCACTGGAAAAACTATCTCACTTAATGAGCACAACTATTTCCGCTCAAATGGTCAGCGATCTGCGCGTCAAAACGGGCGCTGGTTTGCTGGACTGCAAAAAGGCTCTCACCGAGTCCAACGGTAATATCGAAGAGGCGACCACGATTCTCCGCAAGAAGCTCGGCTCGAAACTGGACAAGCTGTCCAGCCGCGCGACCAAGGAAGGCGTGATCGAGAGTTACATCCACGTCGGTGGCAAAGTTGGCGTCCTCATCGAGGTCAACTGCGAGACCGACTTCGTGGCCCGTAACGACGGCTTCCGCGTCTTCGTGAAGGATCTCTGCCTGCAGATCGCCGCCGCGGCTCCGCTCTACGTGGGACGCGAGGAAGTCCCCGAGGCTGATCTGGCCAAGGAGCGTGATATCGCCGCCGCCGCAGTCGTGGGCAAGCCACCGGCCGTGATTCAGAAAATCGTCGAGGGGAAACTGGAGAGTTATTACTCGACCGTGTGCCTGCTCGATCAGCCCTTCGTGAAGCAGAACGAAAAATCCATCAAGGATCTCCTCGCCGACCAGATTGCGCATATCGGTGAGAACATCCAGGTGCGACGTTTCGTGCGCTACCAACTCGGTTCCTAAGCGAATCAGAGTCTTCTGATTTCAGGCGCTTCGCTCCGCAGTGAAGCGCCTTTTTTATGAACGTCACTCGCGTCCAGATTGTCGCCCGGGGCCTCACGCACCGCTGTCCCAATTGCGGCGCGCCGACGCTATTTAAGAAGGGCACGCTCTTCCGCATTAACCCGCGGTGCACGGCGTGTGACTTCGAATTCGAGCGGAGCAACGACGAGGGATTCTTCCTTGGCTCGATGTCGCTCAACTACGGCGTGACCCTCGTGGGTTTTTTGCTCCCCGTGCTGCTCCTTTGGTATTTCAAAGTCGTAGGTGACACCCTCGCGATCGTGCTCGCGGTCATCGGCGCGGTGGGATTTCCCGCGCTCTTCTATCGCTCGTCGCGCAGCTGGTGGCTGATGAACTATTATATCCTCTTCCCGCACCACCTGCCGGCCAACGGAGGCAAGGGCCGGGCCGGCGAGGACGACAACGGGTAGGCGAGATTTTCCTTTCGTTTTCCGAAGTGGGTTCTACGTTCTCGCGTCCGCTCACCGGGACGAAAATCACGGCGAGCCGAACCGGAGAGGTGGCAGAGTGGTCTAACGCGCCTGACTCGAAATCAGGTGTTCCGCAAGGAACCGGGGGTTCGAATCCCTCCCTCTCCGCCAGTTTTCTCCTCGGATGAAGGTTGCCGTGAGGTTTGAAAATCAGCGCGACGAGGCCTAAATAGAGCTAACGAGGCCTAAAATTAGCGCGTTGCGTCATTCCCGCCGACGAATCGCCGTTTGAGAGGAAATCCGCCGAAATCCCGCATTCTCGCAAAGGTTTGAAAGATTACCCGCCGCTCGAATTTACCATGACGGAGTTCAGCGCTAAGTCGGTAAATCGGCCTCCCCACAGCGCGCAATCAGCCGCGTCGCCTTGGCGAATGACGATGCCTCCAGCCTCCTTGTAGTCTTCAAAACGCGGATCGGTGGCCGCGGCGGTCATGCCTTCGATCTTGATTCGGCTCGGCACCCATAGTCGTGCCTTGCCGGGGCGCCCGCATCTGTCGCAGAACTCGTTCCAAATGTAATCCGCGAGTTTCAGCGGGTTCTTCTC
>JANOAF010000108.1:0-5792 GCA_031411015.1 Opitutaceae bacterium
CATGATCGCGAGATGGAAGGGAAGTTCGCTCGACGGACGGCGCGCACCGGCGCAGGCGCCGTCGGGCGCGACGTGCACGAGATCGGCGGGCTGCATCGCGGCGTAGTCGAGCGAGGTCGACGTGAGCAAAAAGCCGTCGGCGGGATCAGCGCTCACACGCACGCTCACGTTCCCCGAGGTCCCTTGGTTGAGACCGAGCGCTCCGAGTTGCCGGCAAGTGGAAATGATCTCAGTGCGCAGTGCGAGCTGGGTGGCGGGAAACGAATTCATTTTTCGGTGAGTGGGTCGGCTTGGGTTGTCATTGCGAGTCCGGCGCGGCCGCCGCGGCAATCCAGCAAATATTTCAGACGGATGGCCGCGTCGCTGCGCTCCTCGCCATGAAAAAAACTATTTCGACTCGTGCAATTTTTCGGGAAAAAGCTTTTTCAGGCCGGTGACGCCCGCCGCGCACACTCCCCGCTCGGTGATGAGGCCGGTGACGAGCCGGGCCGGGGTGACGTCGAAGGCGGGATTGGCAGCCGGACTTTTCTCCGGGAGCAGTGCGACGGTGCCGACCGAGCCATCGGGCAGGCGGCCTGAGATGTGAGTGAGTTCGCGCGCGCTGCGCTCCTCGATGGGGATTTCGCGGAGGCCGTCGCGCAGCGTCCAGTCGATGCTGGGCGAAGGCGCGGCAACGTAGAACGGCACGCCGTTGTCGTGGGCGGCGAGCGCCTTCAGGTAGGTCCCGATTTTATTGCAGACATCGCCGGTCGCGGTGGTGCGGTCGGTGCCGACAATCACGAGATCGACCTCGCGGTGCTGCATGAGGTGACCGCCAGCGTTGTCGGCGATGACGGTGTGCGGCACGCCGTGGTTGAGCAGCTCCCACGCGGTGAGACTCGCGCCCGGGTTGGGGGGGCGAGTCTCATCGACCCAAACGTGAAACGGAATCCCAGCGTCGGGCGCCGCGTAAATCGGTGCGGTGGCCGTGCCGACATCGACCGTGGCGAGCCAGCCGGCGTTGCAATGTGTGAGGATATTCACGCGCGCACCGGTGGGTTTGCGCGCGGCGAGGGCGCGGATGAGGGGAAGACCGGCCGCGGCGATGCTGCGATTGAGTGCGACATCCTCGTCGCAGATTTCGACGGCGAGCTGGCGGGCGGCGGCGGCACGATGCGCTGGTGCGAGCGGCGCGACGTGTGCCCGCACGCGGTTGAGCGCCCAGCGGAGATTCACGGCGGTAGGACGGGTGGCGAGCAGCGTGGAGTGGGCGTGCGCGAGGCCGGCGTCGGAACCATCGGCGCGCAACGCGAGCCACATCCCCCACGCCGCGGTCGCACCGATGAGCGGCGCACCCCGCACGAGCATCGCACGGATGGCGTGCGCGGCGTCGTCTAGAGTCGCGAGGCGTGTTGTAGCGAACACGTGCGGCAGCCGCGTCTGGTCGATGATTTCGAAGGCGGTGCCGCCGGCTGCGGGCCAGATGGTGCGGGTGGGTTGACCGGAAACGTTCATCGCGACGGCGACGCTGTAAGGCCGTCGCGCCGCGGGCAACGGCGAAGGTGGCGCTGCGATCACTGAGTTTATCCGCGACATCTCTGGGCGGCGCGCTACAGGATGAGGCTTCTCCATGCGATTTTTTCCCCTCTCTTCATTCCGTGCCGAGGTCCTCCTTTGTGTTGGTCTCGTGATCACCGCGGGTGTGTATGCGCAGGCACCGAAAACGAAATCGACCGCCGCTCCCGTCAATGCCGGGAACGAACTCGTCCTCCACAAGTGGTCTGGTGCGATCAACGTCCCTGATCCGGTGGCCTGCGCGGTCGATCCGCAGGGGCGCGTTTACGTGACCGCGACGACCCGGCGCAAAGTCGCCGACCTCGACATCCGTGAACACACGATGTGGATTCCCGACGACGTCGCGATCTCGAGTGTCGAGGAGAAGAGGGCGTTTCTGAAACGCGAACTCGCGCCCGGAAAGCTCCGCGCGCCGCGCGGCATGCTCGCCGACCACAACGGCGACGGCTCAATCGACTGGAAAGATCTTACATTTCACAGCGAGCGGATCTACCAACTCCGCGACACGGACGGCGACGGCACCGCGGATAAGATCACGGTTTTTGCCGAGGGCTTTAACACCGAGGTGACTGGAATCGCGGCCGGCGTGCTTTATCACGACGGCTGGGTTTACGCGACGATCGCGCCCGACCTCTGGCGGTTCAAGGACACCGATGACGACGGCATCGCCGATGTGCGCGAGATCGTGGCGCATGGGATTGGGCATCACCTCGCCTACGCGGGGCATGATATGCACGGCCCCATGGTCGGTCCGGACGGGCGGATTTATTGGAGCATGGGCGACAAGGGCATCAACGTCGTGTCGAAGGAAGGTCGGCGATTTTTTTATCCGAACGAAGGAGTGACCATGCGCATCGAGCCCGACGGCTCGGGCTTCGAAGTCTACACGCGCGGCAACCGCAACGTGCAGGAACCGGCGTTCAACGAATTCGGCGATCTCATCGGCGTGGACAACGACGCGGACCAACCCGGCGAGCGCGAGCGCTTCGTGTTTCTGGCGGAGGCGAGCGACAGCGGCTGGCGCAATAATTATCAATACATGCGCACGGACAGCCCGTGGATGCGCGAGGGCCTGTGGAAGCCGCACTTTACCGGGCAGGCCGCCCATATCCTGCCGCCGATTCTCAGCTACTCGGATGGTCCCGCCGGATTCAAACACGATCCCGGCACGGCGCTCGGCGAAGCGCAGCGCGGGATGTTTATCCTCAACGAATTTCCCTCGGGGAAAATGCGGGCGTTTCGCGCGGCTCAAGATGGCGCCACTTTCAAGATGGTCGATGCGCGCATCCTGAACGACGGCATCATGGGTATCGGCCTCGCGTGGCAGCCCGACGGTTCGCTCATGATGGCTGACTGGATTGGCGGCTATCCGCTCGATGGCCTCGGTGCGCTCTGGCGTGTCGATACCAAGGACGCCGTGAAGAGTCCGCTGCGGGTAGAAACAAAAAATGTTCTCGTCGCCGGTTTTGCGCGTCGCATCGACACCGAACTCGCCGCGCTCCTCGGCCACGTCGATCAACGCGTGCGGCAAGGTGCACAGCTTGAGCTCGCGAAACGAAACAAGGCCGCGGAGCTGCTCGCCGTCGCGAACGATGCAAAGGCGGCACAGCTGGCGCGCGTTCATGCGCTTTGGGGGCTTGGCCAGCTGCTGCGACGCAACGCCACGGGGGCCGGCCCGGTCGTTGCGTTGCTGCGCGATGCGGATGCGGAAATTCGGGCGCAGGCGGCAAAGATTCTCGGCGATGCGGGGGATGCGGCCGCGAAAGGCCAGGGTGCCGCGCTCGTGGCGCTGCTCGCCGATCCCGCGCCGCGGGTGCGGTTGCAGGCGGCGATTGCGCTCGGAAAGTTTCGCGAACCGAAAGCGGTCGACGCGCTCTTTGCCCTCGCCGAACGCGACGCCACGGTGCCGATTCTGCGGCACGCGGCGGTGGCGGGGTTGAGCGGTTGCGCGACGGTGGCCCAACTCGTCGCCCAGAAAAATAATCCGGCAGTGCACGTGCGGCTGGTCGCCGTGGTGGCTCTGCGGCGGCAAGCCGCGCCTGAAATCGCGGAATATTTGCGCGATGCCGAGCCGCTCGTCGTGGCCGAAGCCGCGCGCGCGATCCATGATGACCTTGCGATTCCGGCGGCGCTGCCGGCGCTCGCGGCGCTCGTGGGCGGACCGGTCGTGACCGAACCGGTGGTGCGCCGCGCCATCAACGCCAGTCTGCGCCTCGGCACCGCGGAGACCGCCGCGCGAGTTTTAAGTTACGCTCTCGATGAAAATGCACCGCGGGCGATGCGCGAAGAGGCGCTCGTGACGCTGCGCGCCTGGAAAAATCCGCCGCGCCTTGACCGCGTCGACGGCTGCGCGCGCACCTTTCAACCCACCGCGATCGATCGCGTGCTGACGCCGCAGCTCGACCGCTTGCTCGCGCTGGCGGATCCGGGGCTCAAGACGCTCGCGGTCGAAATCATGATCGCGCACGCGCTGAAGGCGGGTGTCGGACAGATCGCGGCGATCGTGGGTGACGCGAAGGCTTCGGGGGATTTGCGGGCGCAGGCGCTGCGCCTCTTGGCCGGTGAAGAGCGGACACGTCCGGAGCTCGGGCCGGTGCTGGACTTGGCGCTCGCGGCTGGGGCGCCGGCGGCGTTGCACAGTGCCGCGCTGGAGCTGCTGTTGCCAGCGCAGGCCGCCCGATTGGTGAACGAAGCGCCGGCCGTCCTCAAGACCCGCACGCTCGCCGAGAAACAACACGTGTTCGCGTTGCTCGCGCAGGCGGCGACTCCTGCGGCTGACGCACTTCTCGTCCATGAGGGGGAGGCGCTCGTCGCCGGCAAAAGCGAGGATGCGCTGAAGCTCGATATTCTTGAGGCGCTGCAGGCGCGGGCGAGCGTGAGCCCGGCGGTCGCGGCCGTTTTGAAAACGCATTCCGCCTCTCCGACCGCAGGGACGCAAGCCGAGCTGCTCACGGGCGGAGATATTTCCCGCGGGCGTGACATCGTCGCCAATCACCTCGCGGCCAATTGCACCGCGTGCCACTCCGTGGAGAATTCCGGTGGCAGTGAGGTTGGCCCCAATCTCCGCGCGATCGGGACCCAGCGCGACGCGGCGTATTTGCTCGAATCACTGCTCATGCCGTCGGCGAAAATCGCGGTGGGCTTCGGGCTCGTGAACGTGACGAAGAAAGACAAGAGCGAGGTTGTCGGCACGTTGGCGAAGGAGACGCCGGAGGCCGTGACCGTGCGGCTCTTCGATGGGAAGCAACGCGTCATCCCGCGGGCCGAGATCGCGAGTCAGACGCCACCGATTTCAATCATGCCGCCCATGGGCGCGATTTTGCAGCCGCGCGAAATCCGCGATGTCGTGAGTTACCTCTCAAGCCTGAAAGGGGGCGGCCGGGGTGCGCGACCGGCACCGAAATCAGAGGGCAACTGAGCGCGAGCGACCCGAAGGTGCAGCGACCTTCGGGCTCGCCTGCCACGGTGTGGCCTTGCAACTTCCCGGCATGACCCAGCCCTCCGCGACCCGCGCCCTGCCGCAACCAGATTCACCCTGCCCGTGCGGCAGCGGTGCCGCCTTTGGCGTTTGTTGCGGCCCGGTTTTGAAACAGAAGCGCGTGCCGGCGACGGCGGAGGAATTGATGCGCTCGCGGTTCACGGCCCATTTCGTGCGCGATTATCGTTATCTGCACCGCACTTATCTCGATACCGCCAACAAACCCTACGTCGAAGAGACCGATGATGGGGGCGAGCTCTCTTGGACGCGTCTGGTGATTCACGCGCATGAAGCTGGATCGAAACCCGACAAGGCGATCGTCGATTTCTCCGCCTACTACGCAGCGGGCGAAGGCGAGCAGGCGCTGCACGAAAAATCGGAATTCACCCGGATCGATGGGGCGTGGTTTTACGTGAAGGCGCTGCGCCTCGGTCCGGCTCCGGTGAAATCGGCGCACCCGAAAATCGGCCGCAACGATCCGTGCAGCTGCGGCAGCGGGAAGAAATTCAAGCACTGCTGCGGCCGCTGAAACGGCCGGCGTTTTTTCTACCGCCATGTCGCGTTTGAATCGCCGGCAGTTTCTTCGGGCGAGTGCCGGAGCCGCGTGCGCTTTTTCCGTCGTCCGTGCCCAAACCGCAGCGACTGTGCTCGGGCAGGGAAAGTTTCGCTATCGCGTCGTGCCCGGATGGGGCGTGCTGGGGACCGAGACGCCGGTGAAGGATTGCCACGGCATCGTCTGCGATCGGGAGGGGCACATCAT
>JANOAF010000109.1:0-13254 GCA_031411015.1 Opitutaceae bacterium
CGCCCACCAGTGAAGACTGGAAGCCGATTTGGACGCGCTACGAGACGCTCCGCTTCGCGCGGCTGTGTCACTACCTGCGCGCGCGTCAGGCGGACGCGGTGATCGGACACTCGATTTTTATTTTCCGGCTCACGAACGCCGAGATCAAGGGCGCGGTCGGCGGCACCGCGAAGGAATATCAGGACCTCATCGAAGCCGCGATTAAACGGCGCTGATTTTACGGCACAACGGGAGTTGCGGTGGGCGCCTCGGGCAAGATTTCTGTCACTCGGCTGATGCGGAGCCAGCGGGCGCCAAATCGTTTCTCTGCGATCATTTCCAAGCGGAAATTTTCCGGCAATTCCTCGTCGGGATCGACGATCGCTTCGCCTTCCGCGGAGGTCGGCCGCAGCACCTGCGAGACGAGCACCTCGCGAAACGTGCCCTGCTGCATGTGCCAGGTGATTTGCGCCGAGCGCACCCGAGCAAGCACGGTGTTCACGGCCGGAACTTTTTTGAGCAGGAACGGCAAAGTGGCCTTGGCCGTGATCAGAAGCACGGGCCGCTGGCGCGCGGTGATCTGCTCCAGTTCCCAGTTCAGCTCATGCATCACCATATTCTGCGCGGTGTAAAATTGGTGGGCATACGCCGGGGCGCCAAGAACCAGCAACCACGCCGCCAGTCCGCCCCCCACGACCAGAGGCGCCGGTTTCCAGCGCGCGCCCGCCGAATGAGCCAACCACCCTCCCCCGAGCGCGAACACGAAACAAAGCGGCAGCGCAAACCGCGAGGCGATGGGCTCATCGAGCCGGCTCCAATAATAGAACATGAGCATCCCAAGATTTGCCGCGATGGTGAGCGCGAAGAGCGCCGCGACGGAAAACTCCGCCGTCGCGATCACCGGCGCGAGTTCCCGCGCGCGCCACCGCTGCCAGAGCCGAACCACGCCCCAACCGACGGCCGCGAGCCCGACGACCGCGAGCCAAAGCGAATTGGGCTGCGCCGGCGCGAGGCTGAAAAAGAAATGGCGCGCGCCCTCGAGGTTGTTCCCGACATAGCTCCACGCAAAGCGCGTCGTCTCACCCTCGCGGAGCTGCCACAGGATCGGCTTGGTTGAGACGAAGCGATCATGCCAGACATACGGCACGAGCAACAGCGGCGCGAGCAAGGCCGGCCACGGCAGGAACACGCGCTTCGTCCGCCACCAGCCCAGCACGATCACCGCGGCGGCGGGAAAAACAAACAGCACCGATTCATAGCGCGTCTGCGCCAGCAGCACCGCGCCCAGGACGAGCACCGACAGCCGATCATCGCCGGGCGCGCGCAGATAGAGCACCGCCGCGAGCATCACCCCGGCGATCATCGCGAGGTTGAGCAGCTCCATGCTCGCCCCGGTGGCGTTTTGGCCAAAAAGCGGCAGCGTCGCGAGCAAGGCGACCGCGATGAGACCCGGCGCGACTCGCCCAGTAATCGCACGCACGAGCCAATAGGTCGCCGCGAGGAGCAGAAACGCGAGCGCGACGTTGAGCACGAAAACGTTTTCCAACCGGAAGCCGGTCAGGTCGTGCAGCAGCGAAACGAGAAATGCGAAAAAATAAGGGCGCTTGTCGAGAAACGTGTCGATCACGAGCCACGTGCCGGAGAAATCGTAAGCGCGGAGCGGTGTGCCGACCTCCTTGGTGAGGTGCATGTGCCACGCCGTGCCCTCGAGCACATATTCGTCGAAGAGAACCTTGTGCGCGAATACATCGGTCCAGACCGCAAACGCTGTCGCCGCCACGAGAAACAGCCCGACCAGCCCGGGCGCGCGCAACCACGCCGTCCACACGCCGCGTCGCGCCGCCGCCACACGCGCGCCGAAGAAAACCCACAGCGCGAACACCGCGAGAATGTAATAATACCCGCCCTGCACAATCAGCCGTTCCGCGCGCGCCGGCGCTACCGCTACAAACGCGAGCCAGATCGCCAGCACCGCCGACGCGGCAAACAATCCGAACGCCACTCGCGTGCCGCGCGGCGACGGCAAGCCACGGATTCCGGTTGTCTCCATGGTTCAGATGGCGAATCGGTGCGGCGGATGAGCCTGCATCGTCACGGCAGTTTCTTCATGTGAGTCTCCATGAAGAGTCGGCGCGCGGCTTCGATTTCCTCCCGGCTTTTCGTCGGCGCATGCCCGACGGGGGCACGTGTGCTGATCGTGGCCTCGCCTGTTTTGATTTCGGTCACCCGGCTGATCCGAGTCACGCTCATCGCCTCAAGGCGCTCTTCGCGGACAGTCTCCAAGACAAACTCCGCCCCGAGATCATCGCCGTCACGAATGGCTTTTACCCCGGTCTCCGGATCAATCTTGAGTCGCTGGAACACGTAAACGTGGGAAAAAATCCGGTTCCGCATGAGATACGCGATGTCGTCACGGCGTTTCACGGCGACGACGGTGGGAGTCGATGACACGCGATGCGTAACCCAAAGCGTCGAGTCGTTATCGATCATCAGATAGTCAGGTCGCGGCTGTGCGGCCATAAACTCGCGACGCCACGCGGTCTCGCGACCGGGAAGATATTCCTGACTGTAGGCGTGCGACGCCATCGAGGGCACACTGCGGCCCAAGAGCGCGAGCCCGGCCAGCGCGAGGAGAGTGCGCAAGACGGCCGGGTGTTTGAATTGATGCAACACTGCCAGCACCGCCACCACCAGCGCGAGGTGCGTCGGCAGGCTGAGTCGCCGAATCACCGGGTCATCGAACTTGCCCCAAAAATAACACATCAGGAGCAGGAACTGTAGGGCGAACCCAACTGCAAATCCCACCACAGCCACCGACAGGGAAGGCTCTGCTGCGAGCGCACGCAGGCGCTTAATCACCAACAGCAGAAAAAAGGGCAACGCGATGAGACCCAAGGCAGAGAGCACAATGGAGTTCGGCTGGTTCTTCGCCTCGTCGAATAGAAATTTCAGCGCGTGCTCCAGGTTTTCAGGAATGTAGGTCACTGAAAAAGGTGTCGTGTAACCGGGCTTGCTCCCCATCTCCCAAGCCGAGGCGCGCACATCGAATATCCGGTGCTGGAGCGGATAATGCACCATCAACAGCGGGGCGAAGATCACGGGCCAGGTGAAAATCGGCCGGCGTTCGCGCAGCCAGACGAAGCCCACGAGCAGCGCCACCGGCAGAAAAAAGATCACCGATTCGTAGCGCACCTGGGCCAGCAGCAGGCCCGAAAAACAAAACGCCGTGAGCGAGTTGCCATCGCGTTTATCCAGCCACCGCACGCCCAGCAACAGCGTGGCCAGTATCATCGTGAGGTTGAGCAGCTCGAAGCCGCCGCCCGTGCTGTTGTGCGCCAACAAAGGAAGCCCCGCTAAAAGCACGACGCCCAACCAGCCCGCCACCCGACCAGCCAACATCCGGCCCGTGATGAAAACGAGTCCGAGAAAAATGAACGAGAGCGCGCCATTTAGCACAAAGGCGTTGGCCGGGCGATAGCCCGTCACGTCGTGCAGCAACGAAACGAGAAAAGGGAAAAACAGCGGGCGCTTGTCGACGATCCCCTCAATGATGACGAAAGCTCCCTGGATATCATTCCCGCGCAGCGGCGTGAGCGCGGTCTTGTCGAGGTGCATACTCATCGACGTGCCGAGGAGCATGATTTCATCCATGACGATCTTGAAACCGAACGACTCGTGCGCGAGCAGCACCATGCCGCCCAGCGCCACGACCGCGATCGAGGCCCAATCAGCCGTGCGCCAAGACCACGCCTTGAGATCGGCGGAAAACGTCAACCACAGGGCCCGGACCCAAATCACAAACGCCGCGAGCACGAACCAGAAGCCGACCTTCGAAACCAACTTGATCGCCAACTGATCCGGCACGGCCACGAATCCAAGCACACAAGCCAGCGCCGCGATCAGGGCGAATAGCCAGCAACGCCGGTCGGAAACGAATGCAACGAGCAACGGATTGGTCATGCGAACACCCAAAGAATTCCCGGGCGGACAGCGAAAGCGATCTCAGACCAGCTCAAAAACGCCAACCTGAAATATGAGTTGAGATCAGTCTACCCCGAGCCGCTGATTTGAATCAGGGTGTGTAGGTGATAGTGCGGGCGGAGCCGACACCCATCACCGTGAGCGTGACCCCCTGGGTGAAGTTGTCGGGATAGGTTTCATTTGCCACCACACTCAGATTCTTCACGTAGAGGCCCCCGCCGACAAGGGAAGTCGAGGAGGCATAGTTGGCGCCGGTCTCCAAATAGTAGGAATCAGCCGCATACGACAACTGGCGGGCATTGTTGAGCACAGCCTTGTCTTGGGATGCCACACGAATCCGCTGAAACGCGGGCAGAGCCAGCGCCGCCAACAAGCCGATCATCACCACGACGATCATAATCTCAACCAAGGTGAAAGCAGGGCCGGCACGACGAAGCAAAGTCATGGGTTTCTAAACGGTTCGGAATGGGTGAGATTCAAATGCGGACAATGCGTAATTTCTTCGAAGGGCGGGCACCGGCCACTGTGAAATGGCAGGTTTGCAGGTCGCCAACGACTTCCCTACCCCTTGAGGGCTGGGCAAAAAAAGGCCGCCCGAGGTTGATCGGGCGGCCTTCGAAAATCGAACTACCCCAAATTAGGGAGCGTAGGTGATCGTGCGGGCGCTAGCCACGCCGGTGATGGTGATCGTGATGCCCTGCGTGTAAGCGGTCGGGTAAACCTCGCTCGCCACAGTATTGAGCGCCTTCACGTAGTTCGTCGCGCCAACGAGGCTAGTCGAATTGGCGTAGGAGGAGCCGTTTTCCAAGTAGTATTGGTCGGCCGCAGCGGCCATCTGGCGGGCGTTGTTGAGGACAGCCTTGTCCTGCGAAGCGACGCGGACCTTCTGGAAGGCGGGGATAGCCATCGCGGCCAAGAGGCCAATGATGACAACGACGATCATGATTTCGACGAGGGTGAAACCCTTGTTTTGGGAGGTGTGCTTGTTCATGTTATTTCGGTGAGTAAACCTAGCGGTCGTGATGATGTATTAATATTCGCTCAGCCGTGAGCAGTGGTGAGGAAATTAGATGCCCACCCAGATTCCTACAAGCGCAAAGAATTGTAAACACATGGCCAACATCATTTAGCAAAATATTGTAAAATCTCAAACCGGGGCGGACTCCATCAAGTAACCTCGAACTCATACTCACACACACACGACACGCTAGATTCTATTATAAAGATACTTATGAATATGTCTGATGCTTGAAAAGCATTAGATCAGCCCGATTGCAGTGCTTGCTGCGAAGCCCAAAATATCCAATAAACATATAACCATTAGTGTTTAACGCGACATCATGGTCGAGGGCAGCCAGAGGCCAGCAGACGCACCTAGGAAATCGGCCATGCACTTCCGTCGATACCTCACCGGGAAGCCGGCGAGCGCGTCGGCTCAAAACCTTCCGTCGAAGCTACTCCAGGCTGCTAGCGCTTCGCGGGCTTGCGCTTCGGTTTGGTCGCGCGCCGAGCGGGGGCCTTTTTCTTCACGACTGGCTTCGGTGCCGGCCCCAACAATCTGGCCACCGACACCTCTTTCGCGTCACGCCACAGCCGCTCAAGGCCGTATTTTTCACGCGCCGCGGCAATAAAAAGATGCACCATCACGTCGAACGCATCGACGATCATCCAGCCGCTTTCCTGCGCTTTTTCGATTCCGACAATATGAACCTGGTTGGCGTCCAGGGCTTTCTCCAATTCAACTCGCAAAGCGCGCAGGTGAGGCTCGGATGTTGCCGTCGCCAAGATTAGATAGTCGGTGATGGACGATTGCTCCGACACGTCGAGCACCGTCAATTCCCCTGCCTTTTTGTCATCAAGCGCACGGCAGCACAACGTCACGACTTCAAGGATGGCCGCTTTTTTTAGTTTCATCACCTATCGCGATAAAGAGAGTGCTCTCGGATGTAAATGATCGCCTTGTGGGGCACAAAATAGTCGAGCGACAGATCTTGCCTCGTGCGATCCCGCAGCTCCGTCGAGCTGATCGCGAGCAAATGGCCGTCACATCGGTGCAAGCGCAGACCGGGTATGTCAGGTAAAGACTTGATCGGAAATCCGGGCCGCTCCAAAAAAATGAACTCAACGAGTTTCGCCAATTCCCCAATATCTTTCCACAAGTGCAACTTTGGCAGCTGGTCCCCACCAATTACCCAATAGAGTTCGTCGTTCGGATAGAGCTTACGAAAATGCCGCACCGAATCGATGGTGTAGCTCACTCCTCCGCGCCGCAGCTCAAGGTCAGAGATTTCGAAGCGCCGGTCCCACTCGACCGCCGACTGCAACATCGCCAGCCGATCCTCGATCGAGGATTGGACTTCAGTCGGCTTGAGCGGGGCCTGCGCCGCCGGCACTAGGATCAGCCGGTCGAGTTTGTGCTGCTCGTAGGCGTCCTGCGCCGCCAATAGGTGCCCGAAATGAACTGGGTCGAAGCTCCCGCCGAGAAATCCAATTTTCACCGCGCGCACCGTGGCCATGCCCAGAAAACCGGGCAAGGCCCAATTCCTCCGGAGGATCGCCAAGGGCATCAATCAGGTTTTGAGCGACCGCCGGTTTGAAGACCTGGGGCGGGACGCCGATGCCACGTGGCACGGGCGTCCCGCCAGTTGTGTTCGGCACGGAGAGTGCGAGAGGGAGGTGGGTCGAAGGGGCCGGCGGCGAGCAAGGCGGAGGGTTGAAGGCGTCGGGCCGGCCGGGGGTGGCGCCGCCGGCTCACGTGGGCAACACGAGCGGCCCGCCGGCGCGGGGCCGGCGGGCGGGGTGGGCGCGGTTCAGGTTTTTTTCGCGTGGGAGTTTTTCGCCGGGGACAGGAGGCCGCGGGTCAGTTCGGCGGGCGTGGCCCAGCCGAGCAGATAAAATTGGATCAATTCCAGTTGGCGTTTGCCGGGGCGTTGCCCGGTGTGGAGCACGAGGAGTTGGGCGGCGATGAGGGCGAGGTAGCATTGCAGCGCGACGCCGCGGGGGCTTTCCGCCAGCCAGTGCCGGCAGCCGAGGATGCATTTGAGCCAGCGGAAAAACAGTTCCACCTGCCAGCGGTGGCGGTAGAGCAGTGCCAGCAGTTCCGGTGGCGCGTCCGGGGCCGGGAGGTTGGTGGCGAGGAGGAGCGTCTCCTCTTCGCCGAGCACCTGCACCGCCCGGGCGGGCGGGCCATCGCCTTTGACGCCGAGTCGCACCCGGCCCGCCCACACCACGCTGGCCGCGCGGTCGGCGGTGGTGAGCGCTTCCTCGGCTTCCACGACCCAGCGCGTGTCGCCTTGCACGCGCACGATCCAGTCCACGCCCTTGGCGCTCAACTCGCCGAGCAGCGCGTAGTGGCCGCCGTAGTTGCGGTCGCCGAGGTAGAGCGTGCCCGGCCGGGCGTGGGTGCGCCACCAGGCTTGTTCGCAGACTTTCGCCGGGGTCAGCTCCGCGCGGGCGGGCCGGCCCTTGGCGAGATCGAACTCAAGGTGGAGGCGCAGGGCGTTTTGGCCGCAGTGCTGCGTCCGCCAGAACGCCCACGCCATCCGCGGCAGGACCGGCCACACGGTGCGGTCGATCACCACTTCGCGGCCCGTGAGCCGGAGGTATTCCTGTCCCGCCACCGGCGGCGCGCGGTCATACAATTGGGCAAACACCGCGGCGAGCAGGTCCGGATCGACCACCGCCTGCGCTTCGCTCAGGCTGCCCAGGCTCATCGGCGCGCCGCACACCTCCGCCTGCACGCGCCCGAGGTGGCTCGCGGCGGCCAGCCCGCGCAGGGTTTTGACCACCGGATTGAACAACCCGAACAGGTGCAGACTCAGGTAGTCCCCCATCGACTGTTTGCGCCGCGGGTCCCCCCACGTGTCCTCCGGGTCGAGCCCGCCGCGCTGCGCCACCGCGCTCGCCAACTCCCGCTGAAACGCCTCCACCAACCTCCATTGCCGGAGATCCTTTTCTTGCGGCGGTGGGGTCGCGATTTTCGGTATGCCCTCACCTTACCCCATTTCCTTCTCCGCCGGGTGTGACATTCTTGTGCCGTGGCCGCTACCCCTTACTCGGCTGCCGAACACAATTGCCATCTTGCCCGTGAGTTTGAGCCGATGCTCAAAACCTGATGCGCCCGATCGCCAATCGCGCCTTTTTCCATAGAGCCCACCTTCACGGTTTCCCCCTCGACGTCGGCGATTTTGGCTTTGGCAGTCGCGGTCAAGCGACGCACCGTCACGCCTACACTCTGGTGCCACCACTGCCCGGCTCGACACCCGCCTCTTCGCCGTTTCGCGCATCGCCCCCACCCTATGATGTTCCCCACCCGCCGCCATTTTCTCGCCGGCCTCGGCACCGCCGCTGCGTCGACTTGGATTCAACCGCTCCGCGCCGCCGCCGATCCCGCGAAGGAAACCATCGTGGGTCACGGCCGCCACCGTTACCGCGTGAACAAAAACTGGGTGCCGCCCGGCCAGGGCCGCTTCCACCCGATTCTCAACTGCCACGAGATGGTGCAGGTGCGCGACGGCCGCCTCTTCATGGTCGGCGATCACCCGGATCATCAGATGCTCGTGTTCAAACCCGATGGCACGATCCTTGAGTCTTGGGGCAGCGTCTGGCCCGGTGGCCACGGTCTCACCCTCGCGCGCGAAAACGGCGCCGAGTTTCTTTTCGTCTGCGATTCCGGCCTCTGGAAAACCGGCACCGGGGCCTACCGCCAAACCGGCCGCGTCACGAAAATCGACCTCACCGGCCGCGAGATTTTCAGCCTCAGCCATCCCATGAGCGTCGGGGCCTATGAGCCCGCGATGCCGTTCAACCCCACCGAGTCCGCGATCGCGCCCAACGGTGACATCTACGTGGTAGACGGCTACGGCTCCAACTTCGTGCTGCACTATGACCGCAACGGAAAATTTCTTGCGCGTTTTGGCGGCAAGACCGGTGTCCCCGAAACCGAGCGCCTCGACAACGCCCACGGCATCGCCGTCGATCTCCGCTCCGGCGTCGACAATGCCACCCTCCTCGTGACCTCGCGCGCCGATCTCTGCTTCCGGCGCTTCACACTCGACGGAAAGTATCTCGAGACGCTCCCCGTCCCCGGCTGCAACGTCTGCCGCGCCGTGATTTCCGGGCAGGAGCTCTACGCCGGCGTCTGTTGGTCCAAAGATCCCGTGGCGAGCAAGCTCCCGGGTAATCCCTCCGGTTTCACCGTCGTCCTCGATGCCGCCGGCAAAGTCATCAGCGCGCCCGGCGGCACCGAGCCCACCTACGTCGGCGGCAAACTCACGCCGCTCACGCGCGGCCAACCGATCATCGATCATGGCCACGATGTGTGCGTGCTCGAAAACGGCGACCTCATCGTCTGCCAGTGGAACGCGTTTCAGACCTACCCCGTCAAACTCGAGCGCCTCGCGTGAAATTATTTTCTCACCTCCAGCGCGCTCTTCTCTTGGCCGCGTTCGGCGCGTTTGCAGTCGCCGCACCGCCAGCACCCCGCGGCGGCTCGAAGGTGATCGTCATCAACGACGACGGGTTCAGCGCGTTTTTCAGCGGACGCTATAAAACCGCGGCAGACCTCCGCTCCCACGTGCTCACGTATCGCGACACGCCGGTCGCGGTGTTTGAATGGTGCATCACCTCGGGGAGTCGCGTGAATTTTCCGGCGCGCACCTCCGAGTTGATCGGGGCGGGCGTGACGGACTACGGCCGGCGCGGCGATCAACTCGCGGCGGAGACGTTGCGCGGACTCGCCGACGCGGGCGTGGACACCCTCGAAGTCGTCGCCGCGGCGTGTCACGAGGCGGGACTGCTGTGCTACGCCACGATGCGGATGAACGGCGACTACGCGGCGAGCGCGAAGGACGATTCGCTCTCGCGCCAGTTCAACAGCGATTTCTGGCGCGCACACCCGGAGTTCCGCGTGCGCGGCCCGAAAGGCGAGGACAAGACCAAGCTCTCGTATGCGTTTGCCGAGGTGCGCGCCTTCAAGCTCGCGATTCTGCGCGAGGCGGCGGCGCGCGACATCGACGGCATCCAGCTCGATTTTCTGCGGCACCCGCCGTTCTTCGGCTTCGAGGCGCCCCTCGTGGACGCGTTTCAAAAAAAATTCGGCGCCGACCCGCGGGCGCTCCCGGCCGACGATGCGCGCTGGCTGGCCCTGCGGGCCGAGATCATGACGGGATTTCTCCGCGACGTGCGCCAGCTCCTCGAAGAAGCGGGCCATAAAAAAGGCCGCCGGCTCGGCCTCTCCGCGCGCATCGACTGGCGTGAACATCGCACGGTCGGTTGCGATGTCGCGACGTGGCTCAACGAAAACCTCCTCGACTACCTCGCCATCGGCCAGCACTCGCTCGGTGGCTATGAATTCGACCTCGCGCCGTTTGTCGCGATGGCGCGCGGCCATGGCTGCGCCGTGCTCTTTGCCGAAGAGGCTATTCTCAACGGCCACGATCGCACCGCCGCAGAAGACAAGCTCATCGCCGCCGGCAAAATGGTCCCGCCCCCGCGCAGCAGTCTTACGGTCGATCAATACCGCGCCCGCGCCGCCCGCTGGTATGCTGCCGGGGCCGACGGCCTTCACATTTTCAACGAGAGTGATCCGAAGATTCTGCGCGGGCTCGGCGCGACTCCGAATCCGTGAAACGTCACCGCTCGCCGATTTCCTCGCGTTGACCCATTCGCGAAGAAACCTTCCCTTGAGAAATCCCAACCCGGCGGGTTTTTTCGCTCGCTCGGATTTTCCCCCTTCAGCACCCGGCTTCCCCACGTTCCCGCTCTTGCTGCCTTATGCTCCCATGAAAAGACCCACCCCAAAACCAAGTCCCCTCGTCGCCCTTTTCGCACTGGTCTTCGGTTTTCTTACCCTGGCCCGCACCGCGCCCGCGCAAACCGCGCGCCCTGAGCCGGCCGAACGTGCCACCGGCATGATCGAGGGCCGCGTCCTCAATACCGCCAGCGCGAGCTACCTCGAAGGCGCGCGCGTGACCATCGAGGGCACGGCGCTTGAGACGTTCACCGACGACTCCGGCCGCTACACGCTCTCCAGCGTGCCCACGGGCGAGGCGCGCGTGCGGGTGTTCTACACCGGGGCACCGCCAAGCCTCACGACCATTCGCGTTACCGCGAATCAGACGACCACCCATGATATTTCCCTCGCGGCCGCGGCCGTCGCCGGCAAGGGCGAGATCGTCAAGCTCGACCAGTTCACGGTCGGCGCATCGCGCGAGATGAGCGGTGCCGCGATCGCAATTAACGATCAACGCTTCGCCGCCAACATCCGCAACGTCGTCTCCACCGACGAATTCGGCGCCGTCGCCGAGGGCAACGTCACCGAGTTCCTCAAATATCTTCCCGGTATTTCCATCGATCTCAGCGGCGGCGATGGCCGCACAGTTTCCATCGACGGCGCGCCCGCCGCCAACACTCCCATCACGATCGGTGGCATCGGGCTCTCGAGTCCCACCGGCACCGGCCGCGCAATCGAGGTCGGATTTTTCAACCTCAACAATATCTCCCGCATCGAGGTCTCGCAGTCCCCCACCCCCGATGCGCCCGGCAAGGCCCTCGCGGGGGCCGTGAATCTCGTCCCACGCAGCTCGTTCGAGCGCTCGCGCCCCGTCTTCGACGGCAGTCTCTATCTGCTGATGCGCGACGATCATCGCGGCTTGGGCAAAGGCGCCACGCTTTACCGCGACGCGCGCCCGAAGGTCTGGCCCGGCGCCGATCTCTCGTGGGTCGTGCCGGTCAACAAGAACTTCGGCTTCTCGATCGCCGCCGGCGGCTCCACGCAGTATTCCAGCCAGGACCGCACCATCAACACGTGGCGCGGTGTCAGCGCCGCGACCAACGGCACCGCCACCGCCGTCGGCGCGTTTCCCAACACCGTCCCCGGCCGGCCCTACCTCTCCGCCTACCAAGTCAACGACTCGCCCAAGGAATCCTCCCGCGATTCGCTCGGCGTCACGCTCGATTTTCGTCTGTCGCCCCGCGATCGCATCGCGCTTTCCTACCAATACTCGTCCTTCGACGGAGAAATCACCGCACGCCAGTTGCTCTTCGCGCCGAACCAGATCGTCGCCTCCTCGATCTCGCCGAACTCCGTCCAGGGTGTGGCCGGCGTCGGCCAGCTCACCCTCACCAACGGCAATAACCGCATCCGCGAAAACCGCACTTACCTGCCGACGTTCTCGTGGCGGCACGACGGCCCGCTGTGGAAACTCGATTTCGCCACTGGCCGCGCCTACGGGAAAAACGCCATTCGCGACATGGACAAGGATCGCTTCCTCGCCGTCAACGCCCGCCGCACCGGCGTGACCATCGGTTTCGCCGACACCGGTTTTTTCCGTCCCGGCCTCATCACCGTAACCGACGGCACCACCGGCCGCCCGCTCGATCCCTCCAAGCTCGAGAACTACTCGCTCAACACGATGACGAGCACGCCGCAGCGCGCGTCCGACATCAACTTCACCGCGACCGCCAACGCCCGCCGTGATTTCGTCTGGGGCGTGCCGTTCACGCTGCGCACCGGGCTCGACTTCCGCCAGTCGTCGCGCGACGCGCGGCAATGGACCGGGACCTACACCTACGTCGGCAAGGACGGCCGCCAAAATACGACCGTCGGCACTGCGCTGCCCTTCCTCGACCCGCTCTTCTCCACGCGCTTCGCGCCCTACGGATTCCCGCAGGTCGAGCACGTCGATAACAAGGAAATCTTCGCCTACTGGCGCAAGAATCCGAGTGAATTCACCCTCGACGAAAACAACCTCTACCGCAGCAACGTCACCAACTCGAAGCACGCGCAAGAGGCCGTCTCCGCCACCTACCTGCGCGGCGACGTCGCGCTCCTCGATCGCCGTCTGCTCCTCGTCGGCGGCGTGCGCGTCGAGCAGACCAACATCGAGGCCGATGGCCCGCTCACCGACCTCACCCTCAACGTCCAGCGCGACGCCCAAGGCCGCCCGCTCCGCACCGCCACCGGCGCCACTATTCCGATCACCACCGATGCACTTGCGACCGCCCAACTCACCTTTCTCGAACGCGCAGCCCAGGTGCAGAAAGAATACCTCCGCCTCTTCCCCTCTCTCAACGCCACCTACCACCTTCGCGAAAATCTCATCCTCCGTGCCGCCGTCTCCACCAGTCTCGGGGCGCCTGACTTTAACCAATACGCCGGCGGCCTCACGCTCCCCAACACCGACACCCTGCCCGCGGCCAATAACCGCATCGTCGTCAACAACGCTGCGATCAAACCCTGGACCGCGAACACCGTAAAAGTGCGCCTCGAATATTATTTCGAGGGCGTCGGCC
>JANOAF010000110.1:0-26428 GCA_031411015.1 Opitutaceae bacterium
TCGCTGGAAGCGGAACGAAACTCCAGCACCCACACCGCGGGCTGATCGTCGAGATTCCGGTAGAGCCGCGCCGAAGCGAGCGTCGGCGCCACGAGCTGCTCCTGCGCGACGGACAGCGCGAGCGCTTTGGCGACGGTGAGCGGCACCTCGCTCTTGGGCGGAGTGACGGCGCGCGCCGATCCGACGACCAGTGCGATTAACGCGCACAGCAAACCCGGGGTTTTATTCATGGGGTAAAATTTACGGCCGCGTCTGCCACCATTGCGGAGCGAAACAAGCTGAGCCGGCGAAACCGATCTCACGCGGTGGCGCGCCCGCCTTATCCGCCGCATACACCTCGATCCAACGCCGGCCTTCACTCTGCCGCGCGAACGCGAGGCTCGTGCCATCGGGACTCCAGACCGCCGACGTGACGCCCGGCACTTCACGGGGAACGCCGCTCCAAGTCTCACCCGCCCACTGAAACGCCGCAACGCGGCGGCGCACCGCATCCGCATCGCCACTCCACACCGCGCCGACGAAACGCCCATCGGGCGACACCGCCAAACTGCCGGGCAGAAAATAACCTCGCGCCAACACCCGCGGCTCGCCGCCCGCCAACGCGACTCGCATTAAACGGCCCGGGGAATTTTCGCTCGCGGACTCGACCACGATCGCGTCGGCGCTTTCACCCGCCGGACACGGATCGGACAGCGCATGACCCGCCGCCGCTCGATAGATCGTGCGCAACTCGGCTGTCGCGACGGTCAGCACCCCGAGTTCGCTCCCACCCGGGCGGTGCAGCACCACGAGCAACCCGCCCGCTCCGAGCCACCGGGGTGCACTCGGCGTCGCGTCTGAGGGCAAAGCCACCGCCACCGATTTCCACGTCGGGGCCGACGCGACAAAAAGCTGACGTTGTTCGCGACCCGCGATGAACGCGATGGCCGCACCGTCTTCCCGCAGGCAAAAATCCCAAGCCCACTCCGCCGCCACCACCTGGTCGTTCCCCCGATCGGCACCGGGCGAAAAGACACACAAGGCGGCGGAACCATTCGCGTCGCCCCCCACGTTGGCCGCCATCACCCCCGCGCGGGGCGCCGTCTGCACATTGCCCGCGAAACGCGGCATGTTTAAAGCGACCGGCTGCCGCCCCGCCTCTAGCGACTGAAGATGATACGACCGTTCGCTGGTCTCACTCCGCGCAAAAACGATGGCCGGCTCCACCCTCATGCTGGTCGACTGGCACCCGCCCAGAATCCCGCCACTCGCCGCTACTAAAAGGAAAGCAAGCGAGGATTTCATGCGAGGTCCTGGACTCTATTTCCACCTCACCTCTCGCAGCAAGATATAGATCCAGAAGATCAGAAGCGTGGGGAGTGACGATAAAATCAAGATAGCGCGTCCGAATCCGGAGAATCGCGGTGAATTCCGATTCCCGGTAACCATTCGCCCGCCGCCCGGTTCTTCCGTCAGCACTCAACCATGTCCCGCCGCCGCCGTGATCTCCGCCCTCGACGAAATTCATGTTCCTCCGCGTCCCACTCTGGTTAATCGCTCCTGCGTTTCAGCCCCCGTGGACCCGACGACCGAACAACGCTCCGACCATGCCTTGATGCTTGCCGTGCGCGGCGGCGAACTCGATGCGCTGGGCGAGCTGTTCGAGCGCCATCACGGCCCGCTCTTTGGGTTTCTCGTGAAACACACCGGCCAGCGCGAAGCCGCCGAGGATGTCGTCCAGACGGTCTTTCAACGCATGCTGAAATACCGGCACACCTATCGCGATGACGGCAGCTTCACCGCTTGGATGTATCACCTCGCGCGCCGCTGCGCCGCGGACCATTTCCGGAAGAGCAATGCGGCGCCCCACGCCACCGACCCCGCGGACCTGCAGGAACACGCCGACGACGCACCCCACGCCGCGCACCATGCGACGACGCGCGACGACCATGCGCTGCTCCGCACCGCCCTCGCCCGCCTCGATCGCGACGACCGGGAGGTGCTGCTGCTCTCGCGTTTTCAGGAACTCTCGTTCGCCGAGATCTCCGGCATCCTCGAATGCTCGGTGGGCGCCGCCAAAGTCCGCGCGCACCGCGCCCTGCGGGAACTGCGCGAAATCTATCTCCGCCTGCAACGCGGCCAACCGCGAGTAGCGGGTAGCGAGTAGTGGCTAGCGAGCATCCCGCCAACACACCCGCATCTACTCACTACCCGCTACTCGCTACCCGCTACTTTTTCACCATGACCTGCCAACTCACCCGCGACGCCTTTCCCGACCTCCTCGACTCGCGCGCCAGCTCCGCTGGCTCCGCCGAGGCTCGGGCCCACCTCGCCGGCTGTGCCGACTGCCAGCGGGAATTTGCCGCGCTCCAGCAAACTGGCGCCGCCCTCGACGCCATGCCGACCCCCGAACCTTCGCCGCGCCTGCGGAAAAATTTCTACGCGATGCTGGCTGACGAACAGCATTCGGCCGCCCATTCGCCCCGTGCAGCGCAAAACGCCGCCACCTCTCCGCGATCGTCGCTATGGCGCTTCCTCCTGGCCCCGCTCGCCGGGTGCGCGCTGCTTGCCGTTGGTTTCCTCGCCGGTCGGCAAACAAACAGTGTCCAGGTGGCGGCCGACACGGCGACGCGCACCGAACTCAAGAAACTCCAAGAGCAAATGAACAAGATGGGGCAGCTTGTCGGTTATTCGCTCCTGCAGCAGCAGCAAGGCCCCGCCAACGATCGCCTCCGCGGGGTCCTCGTCTCAGCCCAGGCGGAAAAACCCAGTGACAAGGTCCTCGACGATCTCATCAGCGCCCTCGCGTTTGATCCCAGCGCCAACATCCGGCTCCGCGCGCTGGAGGCGCTCTACCCGCACGCCGACCGCGCGCTGGTCCGCGCGGGCGTGCTGGCCGCGCTCCCGCGTGAGCAAAACCCGCTCGTGCAACTCGAACTCATCGACTTCGTCGCCGCCGCGCGCGAACGCGAAGCGGCCCCCGCGCTCGAACATATTTCCAAGGATGAGCAGGCGGACCAGAACGTCCGCACCGCCGCCCAACGCGCACTGGCCCAACTCTGATTTTCCAGAACTCCGCGACTGCACCCGAAGCCCGGGCGCACTCGATCGTATCAACCCTCACATTCACGCCATGAAAAAGCCACCGCTATCTACCGCCTTCCTCCTCGCCACCGTCTGCTTCTTCACGCTCACCACGCGCGGCGAAGAAGCCCCCAGCATCATCAAATTCTCCGAACCCGGCAAACCCGGCACAGTGAAAATCATGCTCGGGCGTGGCGATCTCTGGGTGCAGGGCGCCGATTCGTCTGAAGTCGTCGTCAAATCCAGCGCCAAGGCCGTGGCCAAGTCGCCCCGCAAGGACGGCCTCCGCGTGCTTTCCGCTTCGTCGAGCTTCGCGCTCACCGAGACGGACAACGTCGTGACGCTCGACGCCACGTCTGACATGATGAAGAGCGGCGCCGAATTTCGCCTCACCGTGCCGCGGAGCACCTCCATCGTCGTGCAAAATTCCTGGGGCGGTGAGATCACGTGCAGCAACCTCGCCGGCGATCTCGAAATCAAAAGCATGAACGGCGAGATCCGGCTCAACGATGTCTCCGGTGGCGCCCTGGTCGAAACCATGAACGGCGAGATCACCGCGAGCATTCGCGAACTCCGCGAAAACAAATCGCTCTCGTTTACGTCGTGGAATGGCGCGGTCGTGCTGCGGGTCCCTTCGGATGCCAAGGCCAGCGTGCGCCTGCGCACGCAAAATGGCTCCGTGCTCACGGATTTCGAGGAGTCTGCGCTCGTGACCAAGACGGAAAGCACCGCCGGCCTCCCGCGGCCGAAACGCACCACGACCATCAGGACGGGCGGCAAAGTCATCTCCGATGATGTGCATGAGGCCATCCGCGACGCCGCCCAGTCGAGTGCGGCCGCCGTGCAGGAAGCCATCATCGCGGTCAAAGAGAGTGTCGGCGCTGCCCGCGAAGGCCTCGAAGCCGCGCGGCGGGCCTCGGACCGTGACCGCGCCTCCCGCGGCAACCGGAATGAAAATTCCGATGCGAAACCTGCCCCCGCGATCGCGCCCATGGCTCCGATGGCCCCGCTCCCGCCCAAGGCACCCATGCCCACGATTACCGGTGGAAAACTTGTGACCGGCACGCTCAACGGCGGCGGCCCCGAAATCAGTGTCTCGACCATGAATGGCGACGTGACGCTGCGAAAACTGGACCCGAAATAGGAGGCGTTCGGGCTCCCCTCAGTTACTTCCCGCGGGCGGCCGGTGCCGACCGTAGCTCGGTCAGCCTGACCGCGTTTCAGGCCCAACACGAGCAGGCGGCCCGGGCTACGTCGCGGCGAATCCACCGCAGTATAGAAAATAACCAAGCTGGGTCCGTCGCTCCGTCCTGCTCGGGATCGCGCGGTGACGGGTATTAGCCGAACGGCGTAGGCACAGTGCTGCATCTGAAATACGCAGGTCAGCGTATTCCCACCGGTTGCAAATACTGTATCTTCAGCGCTTCTCACCGCCCGCACTTTCGCCGTCATGCTGCCCATCGTCATTGTCCTCCTCCTGCTCACCGCCCTCGTGGCGACGGAGCCCTCGTCGCCCAACGGCAACGATAACTGAATCTGGGTTATAGACGTTGGCCGATCAGCGAGATCCGCACCGCGCGCTTCACCGGAAAATTAGCAGGGGCGCCCCCGCACGCGAGAGCGCCCCTGGTTGTTGTCTTAGTTTACTTAGCCGCGGCATAGCGCTCTCCGGGCACCGCGTAGTCGATGATCTTCACGGGGAGCGAAACTTTTTTCGCGACCCGCTTGCCATCGAGCTCCGCAGGGAGGAAGCGCCACTGCTTGACCGCCTTGACCACCGCCGTCGCCAGCACGTCGTCCGTGGCGGACTTCACGCTGAAGGCGGCAGGGATGCCATATTCGTCCACCGTGAACTCAAGCTGCACCAAGCCCCCGTTGAATTCCGCTCCGACCGTGGGCGCAACCACGACGACGGGAACCGGAACTCCGGGATCCTTGTTGCAGGATTTGAGGTAGATCTGTTCGTCGGTATCCGACGCATAAGCGACGGCACCGGCAAGCACACCCAATTTTAGGAGGACGACGAGTTTACTGACTGCTTTCATGGTATTAAACTCCGCGGATAAGGCGGAGAGTTTGATTTCTATCTCTATCAGGTTAAACGCCCTAACCCCGGCCGCGCGTAAACGCGATCGAAGCTTGGACGGTATTGACGGTGCCCCGCGTGAGCACGGCATCGCCAAAGGGTCCGTTTCGGGGAAACCAAGCGGGTGGCGGAACTCGTCGGCCACCTCGGCTACCAAAACCACACTGCGGAATCTGCCCCCGCGGCGCGGCAAATTCAAAGAACACCCATTGGGGAGAACTTCGAAAGCAAGTCACCTAAGCAGCCCGCGTGCCGCGGCGACAAGCGGCAACCATCCTCGAAGCTGAAACGTAACTCATCATGGCCCATAACCCTCACGACGTCTTGACCGAAACGCGGCTTGCAGTGCCCGCCGCAGCGGTTTCCCTCATGGCTTCGCACGCTCACATGCCCGACTCCGCCAGTTCCCGCCCACTGACACCAATTCAACGCGCCCGCGCTGCGGTCCTGCAATGGATCGACTCCGACTATTCGGCGGAAAGTCCGGAAAAGATTCGGGCCGAACCCGACCGGGTCGATTGGATGCGGTGCATTCCATTTCTCATTCTGCATCTCGGGTGCTTCGGAGTATTCTGGGTAGGCATGAGTCCCGTCGCGGTCTGGACGGCAGTCGTCCTCTACGTCGTGCGGATGTTCGCCGTGACCGGCATCTACCATCGCTACTTTTCGCATAAGACCTACAGCACCTCGCGCGTCGGGCAGTTTCTTCTCGCGCTGTGGGGCGGCACGACCGTCCAGCGCGGTGCGCTCTGGTGGGCCTACCACCACCGCCATCACCACCAGCACTCCGACGAACCGGAAGATGCCCATTCGCCCCACGTGCACGGCTTCTGGTGGTCCCACATCGGGTGGATCACGAGCCGCCGAAATTTTCCCACCGACTACTCCACGATCAAGGACCTCGCGAAGTTCCCCGAGCTGGTATGGCTGAACCGCTTCGACACCGCGGTTCCTTTGGTCTTTGCCTTCGCGGTCTTCGGTTTCGGCGCGCTGCTTGAGAGCTACGCCCCCGGCCTCGGCACCAACGGCTGGCAGATGCTCGTGTGGGGTTTCTTCATCAGCACCACGTTTCTCTTTCACGGCACCGCGTGCATCAACTCCATGGCGCACCTGATGGGCCGCCGCCGCTTCAAGACCGACGACGACTCTCGCAACAGCTTCATCCTCGCGATTATTTGTCTCGGCGAAGGCTGGCACAACAACCACCACCGCTACCAGTCCGCCACCCGTAACGGTTTCTATTGGTGGGAAATTGACATCACCTACTACGGCCTGAAGGCGCTGTCGTGGACGCGCCTCATTTGGGGCCTGAAGCCCGTGCCGAAATCCATCATGGAGGAAGCCGCCCGCGCCGATCACCTTGCGAGCATCGCCGCCGCGCAACACGCGGCCCTCGCCCACGGCGAATATTCCTCGCTCAAGAAAGTCGTGCCCGCCGCCGCGGCGATTGCCGTCGCGACCGCCACCGCCTCACAGATGGTCATGCCCAAGAAGGCCGACGGCCCGGCGATTCACAAAGACGTCAGCGCGCAGAACGAGCACGGCGCGAAGGCGAAGCAGAACCCGCCCACGCGAATCGTCTGATCGCGGCACCCGTGTCGATTTGATTTCATCGCGAGTGGTTCCGTCCACTCGCTCACGCTCGCTGCTACCCCGGACCCACTGCCAGAGAATGAAGGGAACTCGGTGTGATTCTTATTTCCCCGCCAAGCGGTCGCCCCGCTGCGTCCGTCCCACGGGTTGAAGCGTAGCTGTTGGTCCACATGCCCACCCTCGCGATCATCGGCACCGGCATCGCCGGCCTCGGCTGCGCGCACTTCCTCCGCCGCGATTTCGACCTCACGCTCTTCGAGCGCGGGAGCTATGTCGGCGGCCACACCAACACGGTCGAAGTCGAAGAGCCTTCCGTTGCCGTGGTAGGGCGGGGTCACCCGACCCCGCCGTCGTCGCGCCGCGTCGCGATGGACACCGGTTTCATGGTGTTCAACAAGGTCACCTACCCGCACCTCACGCGGCTCTTCGCCGAGCTGAGCGTGCCGATCAAGCCGACCGCGATGTCGTTCAGCGTGCGCCACGCCGACATCGGCCTCGAGTTCGCCGGCTCCTCGCTCAACCACCTTTTCGCCCAGCGCCGCAACCTCCTCCGCCCGCGTTTCTGGCGCCTGCTCGCCGCGATCAAGCGCTTCAACGCCGACGCCGTCGCCGCCGTCGACGATCCCGCGGTGCAAAAGGAAAAGCTCGGTGACTACGTGCGCCGCCGCGGCTACGGCGCGGATTTTTTTGACCTCTATCTCGTGCCGATGAGCTCAGCCGTGTGGAGCACGCCACCGGAGCTGATGCTCGATTTTCCCGCGACCACGCTCCTGCGCTTTTTCCACAACCACGGCTTCCTCGGTCTCCACACTCAGCACCAATGGTGGACCGTCGACGGCGGCGCGAAAAACTACGTCACCCGCCTCACCGCCCCGTGGCGCGACCGCATCCGCACCGGCGTCGCCGCCACGCGCATCGTGCGTGTCGCCGATGGGGTGGCCGTCACGACTTCCGATGGTCGCACGCAGATTTTCGACAAGGCGATCCTCGCCTGCCACGGCGACCAAGCACTGCGCCTTCTCGCCGCCCCGACCTTCGACGAGGAGCGTCTCCTCCGCGAATTCCGCTACCAGCCCAACGTCGCCACGGTTCACACCGACGCATCCGTGATGCCCCGCGCCCGCCTCGCCTGGTCGAGCTGGAACTACGAGATCGCCCGCGACGCCACCGGCCGCCTTTCCACCGCCACTCACTACTGGATGAATTCTCTCCAAGGCGTCTCCGATCGCGAAAACTATTTCGTTTCCATCAACCGCCCCGAAGCCATCGCGCCCGGCCGCGTCCTGCGCCGCATCGACTACGAGCACCCGCTCTTCAGCCTCGGCGCCGTGCGCGCACAGGCCGAGATCCCCGCGCTCAACGCCTCCGCCCTCGGCAACACCGAGACCTTTTTCGCCGGCGCCTGGCAGCGCTACGGTTTCCATGAGGACGGCCTGCTGAGCGCCGTCCGCCTGAGCGAGCTCCTCCTCGGCCGCGATCCGTGGCTGAAGCCTACGCCATCCGTCCTCGCGGCCCAGCCCTGATTTTCCCCGGCAGGCTTGCCCCCGCGGATGGCGCGGAATTAGCTACCCGCCACCTCACGCTCGCGCGGCATCCGCCCCCTCACTTCGGGCGTAGCAGTCTCGCCTAGCGGCCCCCATGAATTCCTGCCTTTACGAGTGTCACGTCATGCACGCGCGTTTCGCCCCGCGCACGCACTCGTTTCTCTACCGAATCTTCCTCTTCGCCATCGACCTCGACGAACTCGAGTCGCTCCACCGCAAGCACGCGATCTTCTCCCTCAACCGCCGCAACCTCTACTCCTTTCGCGACCGCGATTTTCTCCCGACCGGCGAACCACTTCACAACTCCACTGCCCCCTCGCCGGCCCAGCCGCGATCCGAAACCCAAAATCTCAAATCCAGAGTCCACGCCCACGCCGCCACCCGCGGCATCGATCTCACCGGCGGGCGCGTCATCCTCGTCACCTTGCCGCGTGTCCTCGGCTACCTCTTCAATCCCGTCTCGTTCTACTTCTGCTACGATCGTCACGGCGCGCCCGCCTGCGCCATCGCGGAGGTGACGAATACGTTCAAGGAAATGAAGCCCTACTTCCTCGGACCGGAAACCAGAAGTCAGCCCGCAGAAGTCAGAAACCAGAATCCAACCAGCAAAGCCCCGCCTTCCCCCGCTCTTCTGACTCCTGACCTCTCCTCTGTGACCTCTGCCAGTTTCCGCGTGCGCGTCCCAAAAAATTTCTACGTCTCGCCCTACTCCGACGTCGATGTCGCCTTCGACTTCACGCTGCGCACCCCCGGCGACCGCCTCTCGATCCAGATCGACGACTACGTTGGCGAGAACCGCATGCTCACCAGCACGCTCACCGGGCCGCGTCGCGAACTCACGACCGCCCGCCTCGCTTGGTTCACGCTCAAGTATCCCGCGCTCACGCTCCGCATCATCGCGCTCATTCACTGGCAGGCCTTTCGTCTCTGGCTGAAACGCGTCCCGTGGTTCTCCAAGTCCGCGCGCCCCGAGGCCCAGCGCGACCTCTATCGTCCACATTCATCGCTTACCCGTCCCACCTCCTCCCTCGAAAACCCACCGCCCGTCTTGGCTCACCGTAGCCTTGGCGAAGGCGGCTCCCTTCAGCCCTCCGACGCCGCATGAGTCTGTCCTCCAGCGCCCCAACCACGCTCCCCTCCACCGTCGCCTCCGCCCGGCGATCCTCCGTCTGGCGCCGCGCCGTGCTCGACGCCTTTGGCGCGATGCAACGCGGTCGCCTCACCCTGGAACTGCTCGGCGGCCTCACTCACGAGATCGGCGGCACGCCGCTCGCGCGCGCCCTGCCGCTCGACCTGCCCGCCCACGCCGTCATCCGCGTGCGCCGCGAGGCGTTTTTCAAAAAATGCTTCTGGGCCGGTGACATCGGCTTCGCCGAATCGTTCATCGACGGCGATTGGGAGACGCCCGATCTCACCGCGGTGATTGCGTTCTTCATTCTCAACGTCGATTCCGCGCCGACCCTCTCCGGGTCGAGACGCACCGCGGCCCTCAACCTCCTGCGCTTCGCCAATCGCCTCGGCCACGCGCTGCGCCCCAACACCCGCGCCATCGCCCGCCGCAACATCGCCGAGCACTACGATCTCTCCAACGACTTCTTCGCGCTCTGGCTCGATCCGTCGCTGATGTATTCCGCCGCGAAGTGGCCCGCCCATGCGCCCGATCTCCCGCTCGAGGCCGCGCAGCGCGAGAAGAACGATGCCCTCTGCCGCCACCTCCGCTTGAAGCCCACCGACCGCGTCCTCGAGATCGGCACCGGCTGGGGCGGTTGGTCGATCCACGCCGCGAAAACCTACGGTTGCCACGTCACGACCGTCACGATCTCGCAGCAGCAATTCGAACTCGCCCGCCGCCGTGTCGCCGACGCCGGACTCGCCGACCGCGTCGAAGTTCAGCTCTGCGATTTCCGCGACATCCGCGGCGCCTTCGACAAGATCGTCTCGATCGAAATGGTCGAGGCACTCGGCCACAAATATCAGGCGACGTTCGCCAAGGTTGTTTCCCGTTTACTGAAACCCGAAGGCCTGCTCGCGCTGCAGTTCATCACGTGCCCCGATGCCCGCTACGGCCAGTTCCGCCGCGGGGTAGACTTCATCCAGAAACATATTTTCCCCGGCTCGCTTTTGCTTTCGCCCAACCGCCTCAACGATCTGCTCGCGCGCGCCGGTGGTTTCACCCTGCACGCAATGGACGACTTCGGGCAGGACTACGCGCGCACCCTGCGCCTTTGGCGCGAGAGTTTTAACGCGAAGCTCGCCCAGGTGCGCGCCCTCGGTTTCGACGCCCGCTTCGAGCGCAAATGGAGCTACTACCTCTGCTACTGCGAGGCGGCCTTTGCCCTGCGCAACATCTCCGTCGTCCACACGCTGCACACGCGGGCGAACAATCTCAGTTTGAAGTAGCGAGTAGCGGGTAGTGAGTAGCGAGCTTCTGTGCAGCCGCGGCTCGTCCTACTCGCTACCCGCTACTCACTACTCGCTACTCCCCCAATGATCCTCTTTCTCCGCGCCCTCTTCCTCGTCGTCATCGCCTCGATGCTCGCCGTCACGTCGTGGGCGAGCCTGCACACGCCGCTGTTCGCGATTCCGCGCGAGGTCTTCACGCACCCATGGTTCATCGCCACGCTCTTCGACGCCTACTGGGCGTTCGTCGCGTTCTACGTCTGGGTCGCATGGAAGGAGCAGTCGCTCGCCGCGCGCATTCTGTGGTTCGTCGCGATCATCGCGCTCGGGAATATCGCGATGGCCGCGTATTTTCTCCGCGAACTCTTCCGCGTGCCCACCGACGGCCCGCTCGATCCCATCTTCACCCGACGTAATCCCGGCGCGCTCGTGCTGCCCGGTCTGCTCACCACCGCAAGCGTCGCGGTCTATCTGCTCGCGTGAACGCCGCACCCAGTGGCACGGGAGTCCCGCCCGTGGATTTGAACCAACCCGCACCCGCGCCACGGCCCGGTTTTTGGCGCCGCCGCGTCGTCAATCCGATCCGCGCACAGCTCACGCAGGGAGTCACGCCCGACAAAATCGCGCTCACCCTCGGCGTCGGCATGGCCTGCTCGCTGCTGCCGTTTCTCGGCCTCACCTCGCTGCTCAACCTCGGCGTCGGCCTCGCGCTTCGGATGAACCAGCCGATCCTCCAAACGCTCAACCAGCTCCTCGGCCCCGTGCAGCTCGTGCTCATCCTCGTCCACGTCCGCATCGGCGAGTGGCTCTGGGGCGCGACAGGTGACCGCTTTACCGTCGGCGAGATGCTGCGCACGTTTCGCGACCACAGCATCGGCGAGTTTCTCGCGCGTTTCGGCTGGGCTGGTATCCATGCGCTGAGCGCGTGGCTGCTGCTCGCGCCCGGGCTCGCCGCGATCGTTTATTTTTCCGTTCGCCCCGCCATTCGTCGTGCGGCTGCAGCCCTGAAATCATGAGCACCCTCGTCCTCGCCCTCATCGCGACTGCCGGCGCGTGCACGCTCTTTGCGGTGGCCTATGCGTTTTCCCGGCGCGTGGACAACTACGGGTTCGTCGATGTCGTGTGGTCGTATGCCTTCGCCGTGCTCGCCGGTTTCTACGCGCTCGCCGGCCAAGGCTGGCCCGTGCGCCGTGCGCTCCTCGCGGCGATGGTCGCGGTCTGGAGCCTGCGGCTCGGCACGCACCTCGCTGTGCGCGTCGCCAGCCACCATCCGGTCGAGGACAGCCGCTACGTCCAGCTCCGGCGCGACTGGGCGGACGTCTTCGCCACCAAAATGTTCGGCTTCTTCCAACTCCAAGCCGTCTCGGTCGTCGCACTTGGCGTGGCGTTCCTCTTCGCGGCGCAGAACCCCGCACCACAGCTTCACGCTCTTGAGTTCGCCGGTGCCGCACTATGGCTCCTTGCCATCAGTGGGGAGGCGCTGGCCGACGCCCAGCTCGCCTCGTTCAAGCGCGACCCGGCCAACAAGGGCGGCGTCTGCACCGTGGGCCTGTGGCACTACAGCCGGCACCCCAACTATTTTTTCGAGTGGCTGATCTGGGTGGCTTATTTCCTCTTCGCGCTCGCCTCCCCCTTGGGCTGGATCGCGATTATCGGGCCGGCCGGCATCCTGTTTCTCCTGCTGCGCGTAACAGGCATACCGATGGCTGAAGCCCAAAGCCTCCGCAGCCGCGGCGACGCCTTTCGCCACTACCAAAGGACCACGAGTGCCTTCGTGCCGTGGTTTCCCAAGCAGTAGCGAGTAGCGGGTAGTGAGTAGCGAGCATCCACGAAAGCCGCGCCCGCCACCTACTCACTACCCGCTACTCGCTACTCACTACTTTCGTCCATGATCGATTCCCTCCTCGAAAAAAATCTCCTCCCCGACTGGCTCGTCCGCATCGGCATCCGCCGCCTGCTCGCGCAACGCCTTCGGGACGAATCCGCGCACTACAACCGCGAGGCCTACGTCGCCGATCTGAAGAAGCGCCCGCTCGCCGAGCAGACCGCCGCCGCCAATGAGCAGCACTACGAGGTGCCCACGCGTTTTTATGAGCTCTGTCTCGGTCGCCGCCTGAAATACTCCGGCTGCCTTTACCCGACCGGTCGCGAATCCCTCGATCAAGCCGAGGAGGCGATGCTCGCCCTCTACGCCGAGCGCGCCCAACTCGCCGATGGCCAGAGCATCCTCGAACTCGGCTGTGGCTGGGGTTCGCTCTGTCTCTACAACGCCGCGAAATTTCCGCGCGCCCGCATCACCGCCATCTCCAATTCTCGCACGCAGAAAGAGCACATCGACGCCGAGGCGAAAAAACGCGGCCTCACCAACCTCACGATCGTCACCTGCGATATTAACGTCTTCGACACCGCGCCCGGCCAGTTCGACCGCGTCGTCTCCGTCGAGATGTTCGAGCATCTGAAAAACTACCAGCTACTCTTCGCCAGCATCGCGCGCTGGCTCAAGCCCGGCGGCCTGCTCTTCACGCACATCTTCACGCATCACCGCCTGAGCTATCATTTCGTTCCGCGCGATTCGACCGACTGGATGAGCCGCTACTTTTTCACCGGGGGCCAGATTCCGTCGCACGATCTGTTCATGCAGTTCCAAGCCGACCTGAAGCACGTCTCCGATTGGAAGGTCAACGGCACTCACTACCAACGCACCGCCGAACACTGGCTGCTAAACATGGATGCCCACCGCACCGAAATCATGCCGCTCTTCGCCGATACCTACGGCGCCGCGCACGCGACGAAGTGGTGGAGCTACTGGCGCGTGTTTTACATGAGCTGCGCCGAACTCTGGGGCTACCGCGCCGGCGAGGAATGGCTCGTGAGTCACTACCTCTTCCGCAAGCCATGAGTCGGCGACTCGCAGCTCTATTGGCCGCGGTCGCGTGCCTTGTCCCTCTTCGCGCCGAAGACGCCGCCCCACTTCTCCGCGACGCCCTTGCCGCCGAGGCGCGGTTCGACTCGCGCGCAGCGCTCGCGCTTTTCCAGCGCGCCGACGCCGCGCGGCCGGGCGATGCTCTCATCCAGCAAAAAATCTCCCGCCAGTTTTCCGACCTTACGATCGACACACCGGACCTCGCGGAGAAAAAGCGCCTCTGCACCGAGTCGCTCAGGCATGCCCAGCGCGCCGTCGAGCTCAAGCCCACCGACGCTGTGAACGTCCTCTCCGTCGCAATCTGCTATGGCAAACTCGCCACCTATGCCGACACCCGCACCAAGCTCGAATATTCACGTCTCGTGAAGGAGCACGCCGAGCGCGCCCTCTCCCTCGATCCCAACTACGACTACGCGCACCACGTCCTCGGCCGCTGGCACTACGAGGTCGCGACTCTCGGCGTCGCGACGCGCCTCATCGTCCGCGTGATCTACGGCGGGCTGCCCAAGCCCTCCACCACCGAAGCCGTGCGCTATCTCTCTCGCGCCACCGAAATCTCCCCTGAACTGCCCTCTCATCGGGTCGAACTCGGCCTCGCGCAACTCGCCGACGGCCAGCGTGACGCCGCGAAAAAGTCCTTGGCACAAGCCCTCGCCATGCCGAAACGCGAGAAATACGACGACGAAGCCTGGCGCCGCGCACGGGAAGCGTTGGCGAAATTGTAAGGCGGGGCCTCCTGACTCCCAGCGTCTGGCCGAAAAGGCACTTGTCCTCCGTCCCGACGGCGTCGGGAGACTAGCGTGACAAGAAGTCAGCGCTGCGCCGGCCGCTGCTCCCCGACCGGCGCCGGTGCCGTCGCCGGCGGGCGCGGTTTTCCATCAAACGTTCCCGGTTCCATCACTTCGACGCGCGTGCCATCGGGATCGTAGTAGTTGATCTGGCGCTTGCCGTTCACCCCCGTCGCCATCGGCGTTGCCGGTTTGCTGCCTTCGGGATACGGCCGCGTTTTCAAAATCGCTCCGGCCTTTTCGACGTCGGCCACTTCCAGACAGATGTGCTGCAGTGTGCGCACGCGGTCGAGCGTCGGGAATTTGTCGTAGAGCATGAACTCGATGTAGTCCTGCCCGTCCGGCACCTGCAGATTAACCCAACTCAGCATGTTCGCCGTTTTGGCGCCGCGCCAAATTTCCCTGAACCCGAGGATGTCGCCGTAGAATTTCAGCGCCGCGTCGAGCTGCCCGATCATCACGCCAACGTGGCTCATGCGCGTCGAGATGCGCGTGTCGGGCAAAAATTTCCCCTGCTCCCGTTTTGTCCAGCCGTCGGCCAGATACTCGACGATCTCGACCGTATTGCCGCTCGGGTCCTTCACGAAATAGTTTTTGTTGCCGATTTTTCCGATGCCCGTCTTCGGCGGCACGGTGACGCCCTTCGACTGGAGATAAAGCCGCATCGCCTCCGCATCATCGACCTCGATCGCGATATGGTAGAGGCGATCCGCGTCGGGCGTGACCTCCGAGCCCGGGAAAAGCTCCACGCTTTGACGATCGTTGATCTTGATCCAGACGAGCTGCTCCTTCGGATCCTTGCGCGGGATCGAAAAGGGCGACTGGAAACCAAGGAAGCCCTCGTAGAACGCGCGCGCCTTCACCATATCGCTCACGTAGAATGCCGCGTGCGAGATGCCCGTGATGCGCGGCCGCGACGGGGCGTCTTGCGCGACGAGCGGAGTCAGGAGGATCGAAACGAGCAGCAAGGTGCGGATTTTCATGGATGGGAGTGGGGCCGGTCTCCGGCCGGCCCTGGCTTGGGCTTTGGAGGGTTGAAAACGAATCGAAACGGGACGGGAAATCGAAATTCAGATCGCGGGTAAAAGTGGGTCAAAGACACGCCCTACTTCACCGCACCCGGCACGGTGACGCCCTTCGGCAGACCGCCGACGGGACCGGACACGGGCGGGAGTTCCTTGGCGCGCGGCGCGACCTTTGCGATGTTCGGCGTCACGTCGGCGTCGAGATTGCGCACGGCCCACGCGATGCCGCCGAGGAGAATTTCCTGGAAGACGGGGTTCAGCCAGTTGTCCTCGCGATGGCCCATCGAGGTGTAGAAGACGCGGCCCTGGCCGTGCATCCGCGCCCACGTCGAGGGATACGGCGGACGCTGGTAAGGCGTGTCCCAGCCTACCGGCGGCCAGTCCTTCGTGCCGGCGAACGGATCCTTCATCACCGTTGTGTCCTGCACGAGCAGCACGTGGAGGTCGGGCGCAAAGTTCACCATCGAATACCACTCCTCCATTAGCTCGAAGCTGGCCCCGCGTTTTCCGAAGCCGGGGAACTTCGAGTCCGTCACGATCACGCGCCCAATCTGCTGCGTGCCGTGGATAATCAGCTCGCCGCCGATCATGCGAATGTAGGGGTCCGCCTGGTCGCCGCGATTCTTGTAGCGCCACGTGCGCGGCTGGTTGGTGTTGGTCTCGGCCGTCTCGTCGGTGTGGAAAGTGTCCGCCGCAGAGTGCGTGCCGATGAAGCCCTTGCCGCCCGCGATCGCGTCGAGGAAGGCCTGCTTGCCCGCCGCGGTCATCGGCGGGTTGCCGTCTTTACCCGGCGAGAGCAGGTCGCCGCTCGTGTAGAAAAAATAAGCGTCGAACTGCGCGAGATACGCCGGCGCGAATTTGCTGCCGTCCTTGGAAAACGTGAACGCGTAACCGTGCTTCGCGCCGAGTTCGGTGAGCACCTGCTGCGCCCAGCTCGGCTGCCCGGCGCGCTCGCGCACGACACTGTGCTCGAAGTTCGAGCATTTGCTGAAGAACAGGATTTTTTTCGCGGGCGCAGCGACGACGGCGGAAGCGAGCGCAAGGAAAACAAAGAGTCGGCTGAGGTGCATGAGAAAAATTGCCGGTGCCATTATCGCGCCGCCGCCAGCACCGCATTCGGCAGCCGGTTGTCGTTCATCAGCGAGACAATCTCCTGCGGCTCCAGCCCGCGATCGATGATGAAGAGTTCGTCGAGGTCGCCCCGAAACCGATCCGCGCGGGGGCCACCCGGGCCGAGGCGGCGACCGAGCCACACGATGTCAGTGAGCGCCGCGTTTTCCGCGACGGCCGGGCCACGCGTGCGGCCGGGCATAACCGTGCTGCTCTCCAAGCGGCCATCCACATATTGGCGGACTTGCACCGGCGTGCCCTGCTCGTCGGTGCCCGGCGCAAAGCAAACCGCCACATGATGCCAGCGGCCGTCCCGCAGCGAGGTGGTGCCGATCGCGTGGCCGCCGCCGAAGTCGGTGCGCAAGGCGCCGAGCGGACCCTCGGTGCGATCGCGGTTCCAGTTGATGCCGGCGTGGCGGTTGCCGAGTTTCCGGCTGCGCGTCGTCCACGTGACCATCGAGTAGGCATCGGACAGCGGCGCACCCTCGGGAACACGCACCCAGAACGAAATCGTGTGCGGCGTGCTGCTGGAAATTTCCGGCACGTCCGCCCGGGCGTAGAGCCGGCCGTCGAAATGCAAAGCCCCGCCCCGTCGGCCCGCGATATGCGCGGTTCCATCCGGTGGGGCATCGTGCAACTGGGCCTGAATCGCATCGGCGCGGAACGTGTCGCCTTCGGCCTCGTCGAACGCCCAGTGGGTGACGTGGGTCGTTTGTGCGAACCGATCGAGCGCGAGCGGTTCGTGCAGGAGGGCGAATTTCCGCTCCCGGTCGCTCACGTCGGTTACACCACCGCGCGCAAAGCGGCGCGATTCCTTTTCGCGCAGTAAAATCGCCTCCTGCTGCGCCGCGCGCGGCGCGGCCTCGACCTCGCCCTTCAACACCAACACCTCGGCGCCGTGCGCATCGGCAATCATCGTGAACTCGGTGCCGAGATCGACGACTTCGACGGCGGCGTTGGAGATGCGAAACCCAATCGCCTGCGATGGCACACTGGCCTTGAGCGTGCCGTGGTTCAGCGTGGCATCCCACGCCGAATCGATCCCGAGCGATGCCGCCCCTTCCAGCACGACGCGCGCACCGGAATCGAAGGTGATTTCGATTAGGCCGGCGGAAAGTTCGAGCCGCTGGCCTTTTCTGAGCGCCGCACCGGGCACGAGCGCCGCCGAGACCCACTGCGAATTCTTCGCGCCCGTGATCCGCGCCACAAAATCACTCGGTTGCCCGAGCTGCGAACCGCCCTCGGCGGGCAATGTCTCGCGGAAAATTAAAAACCCGGACACCAACGCCGCGGCCGCGGCTGCCAGCCACCCTGCGGCCGGAAACAAAAATCGTTTTGCGGAACGCACCGACGCCTCGGGCGCCTCCGCGTGCACCTCACCCGCATAGGTATGCAGGCTGGCCGACTGGCCAAGCAGGCCGACGTAGTGCCGCCGCGCCGCCTCGGACTCGACGAGCCAGCGCGCCAAGCGCGCGCGCTGCACCGCCGTGAGCGTGCCATCGACCAACGCGCCGCAGAGTTCGTTCAGCTCGAGAATCTCGGCATCGGTGAGCGTCATGCGCATTTCACGTTTTGTAGGGGCGTGGCTGGCCCACGCCCGAGGGCGCGGACAAGCCACACCCCTACGACTCGCGCAGTCACGCGGCACCTCCGTGCGGATGCGCGAGTTGATTGCTCACGCAGTCGTGCAGCAGTTTGCGCAGGCGGTTCAGCGCTTTGTAGGCGGCGTCCATCGAGCGACCGCTGCGGCGTGCGGCTTCGGCCACGCCACTGCCGGGTTCATAGCGGGTGAGCACGAGTTCGCGATCCCGCGCGGCGAGCTTTTGCAGGCAGCCCGCGAGCGCCTCGTGCCGTTCATCGAGTTCCTCCCGCATCGTGGCCGCCGTGTGCGCGACCGACTCCAAAACGTCGTCATCGAACACCACCTTCGAGCGCGCAAATTTTTGCCGCGAATAGCGAATCCGCCACCACGCGATCTGGCACGCCCACGCCACGAAGTCGGTGCCGGGCGTGAAGCCGTCAAATTTTTCGCAGATCACCAGGCTCGTCTCCTGCAGCAAATCCTCCGCGTCGTGCCGGTCGGGCACCAGCGTGTAAATGTAGGCGAAGATCTGGCGCTGGTGACGCGTCATCAGCGCCATGAGCCGCTTGCGGCTCTCGGTTTCGTTCTCTCGGTCGACGGCTGACATCGGTGCAAAACTAGGGAGAGCGGGTGCCAGTGCAATCAGCGCGCGAGCGTGTAGGCGAGAAACACGCCCCGGCCGACGCCAAGATTGCCGCGTTGATCCTCGTAGTCGCGGTCGAGGAGATTTTTCGCGCTGAGGCGGATCGATTGCTTCATGCGGTTTGCGCCGGCGCTCCACGCGTAAGTGAGGCCGGTGTTCACCAAGGCGTAGCTCGGCGCGTTGATGAAACGCCGCGCGTCGGTGACGGCGGCGGTGGAATTCGGATAGGCGACGCCGCTGTAGGTCACGCCGCCGTTCCACGACAGGCCCTTGAGCGCACCACGGCCGAAGGAATATTTCCACGCGACACTGCCCTGTTCGACGGGCACGCCCGCGGGGCGACGGCCCACATCGGTCACGGCGTTGCCATTGTAGAGGATGCGGGCATTCACGTGGCCGTAGCTGCCGGTGAGCGTGAGATTTTCGCTCGCGCGCCACGAGGCCTCGAACTCGACGCCGCGCGTGAGCTGCTGGCCGGCGGAGACCGTTTCATTGAGGCCCGTGATGGGATCGCGTTGCGTGGTCTTCACGCCATCGCGGTCGATGTAAAAACCGCCGAGCGTGAAGACGAGGGTCTGATTCAGATACGCGGCCTTGATGCCGTAGTCCCAGCCGGCGGAAGTTTCGTTGTCGAGGTGCGGGTCTCCAAGACGCGCGACTTGGCCTTGCGGGGAAAACGAGCGGCTGCGGCTCGCGTAGACGGAGATGTTCGACGTGGCCTTGAAATTTACTCCGCCGTTCGGCGACCACGCGGTGTCGGTGTAGTGCGAGACGGCGCCGCGAGTGGCGAGCGCGCCGCCGGCCCGGTTAAACTGATCGCCGAAAGTGAAGTTGTAGGTGACGATGTCGCGGCGCAGGCTGGCAAACGCGAGCAGGCGGCCATCGAAGAACGAACTCTGCTGGCGCAGGAGAAATCCCTTCACATCCCAGCGCGTCTTGTCGCGGCGGGTGACGATGTTGAACGCCGAGCGCGGTGGCAGCACGTAGTCGGGATTGGCGAGCAGCACACCGTTGATCGTCCACACGCGCGTGTTCGGACTCGCCTGCTGGCGGTAACGCCAGTTCTGCGCGTAGTCGATCGTGAGCAGCGTCTTGTTCTGCACCTTGCCGCCGAACGCCGCGTAGTCCGCGAGCGTGTCGATCTGCACGCCGCCGCCGTCTTCGTTCAACGGATCGGTGATCACGTTGCCGCGGCCAAAGCGGCCGGTGCGCGGGTCGAACTGATCATTGGACCCATTGTTAAAGTTGAATGCGTGCCGCGCGTAGGCGAACGCACCTGCATGGGTGGACCAGACTCGGTTGTAGCGCTTGTCGTAGGTCAGGTAGGCGGCCGTGACCTCGCGATTTGCGACCGAGTCGGGCCCGCCCTGACTGAAATGCGCGAGGTCCTTGCGCTGGATCGACGAGTAAACCCGCGTGGTCGAGTTGTATTCAAAGGGCACGGCCGAGGTCGCAGGCGTGGCGCGGCGCTTCGACCACTCGATCTCGAAGTTCAGCGTGCTGCCATCGCGGAATTTCGCGGTGATGCTCTCGCTGAGGAGGCGGTTGCGGTTGCCCGCAAACGTTGTCTCCGAGCCGACGTTAGTGCCTTCGGCGCTGAAGAGCTGCGCGAACTTCACCCCGCCGAGCGAGCCGAGGGGTGTGTTCACCGAAAGTTCCCCGCGCACGAGATCAAGGCTGCCCGCGGTGAGCGTGAGCCGCTCGGACCACGTTTCGAAGCGCGGTTTCTTCGAGACGAAGTTCACGAGACCCGCCGGCGAAGTGGAGCCGTAGATCGCGGCGTTCGGACCCTTGATGACCTCGATGCGGTCGGTGTTCACACGGTCGTTGAGTCCGAGGCGATAGAAACCGTTGCGCAGCGAAAACGTCGCGCCGTAGCCGCGGAGGTTGGAGTTCCCCTGCGTATCGACGCCGTTGAGGTTGGCCGTGTAGGCCATGTCGCTCGCGATGTCGAAGAAGTCGAAGTCCTGCATGAACTCGCTGGTGATCACGCTCACGCTGAACGGCAGGTCCTTGATCGGGGTGGCGACGCGCGTGCCGGTGACGGATTCCGACGCGATGTAGCCGCGGTCGGCGGATTCCTTCACCGTGAATTCGGAGAGAAGGACGGTTTCCCCAGGCGTGGCAGCTTGGGAAAACACGGCGGGACAAAGCGCGAGACTGACACAGACTAGCGCCGCGAAACGGAAACGTGGTGCGGTTTGCATGGGATTGGGAGTTTTAGGTAGGGCCGGCGCTCGCCACCGAGCCTGATCACGCAAAGAACGGCAATCGCGACGGCAAACCGGCAAGCGGCAGCCCTACCAGTGGCTCACTTCGCCTCGGACTTCGTTTTTTCGCCGCCCTCTTTCTTGTCGCCCTTCTTCCCACCCTGCCCCGGCGGTTTGATCGCGGCGATCTCTTCGTCGCTCAGCTTGCCGTCGTGATCCTTGTCGTAGACAGCGAACGCTCCTTTCGGCTCGGTGGCGAACGCCTTGCGGACTGCCGCGACTTCATCGCCGTCGATGATGCCGTTTTTGTTGGTGTCGTATTTCGCGAAGATTGTGGCCTTCGGGCCGCCGCCGGCGGCGGCGGATACGGGAACGCTCAAGGCGGTCGAGCCGAGAATAACGGTAAGGAGCAGGGATTTGTTCATGGGTAAAAGATCAGTGGCTGACCGGGCGTGGCGTCATTTTTCCACGACCCAAATATTCCGAAATTGGATCGGCATCCCGTGCTCCTGCAGCATCAGCGGACCCGCCGCGGCCTCACCGAGGCGACCGGCGGCGCCAGTCGGCAGATCGAGTTCCTGGTCGTGGTAGAGTTCGACGCCGTTGAGCCACACCGTGGCGCGGGCCTTCGCGGTTTTCTTGCCGGCGGCGTCGAAGCGCGGGGCGCGAAACTCCACGTCGAGCGTCTGCCATTCCAGCGGCGCGCGCGAGGCGCGGGCCTTCGGCAGCGTGCCCTTCGGCGTGCAGTTGCCGAGATTGCCACAGGGCGATCCGTCGGTGCGGCCAAACGTCTCGTTGATGTCCACCTCGTAGCGCGCCTGGAAATAAATCCCGCTGTTGGTCGGCGCGCCGAGCGTGCGAAACTCGGCGTGCAGCCGGATGTCGCCAAATTTCCGGTGCGAGATGAGCGAGTCGCTCGCGGGCACGACCTCGACCGCCCCGCCCCCTGCCCCGAGCCCGTCGAGCGGCGCGACGAGCTTCCACGGCGCAGGACCGTCCTCTTTCAACCAGTCTTTGCCGGCCTTCTTCGCCCACGCGTTGAGATCTTTTCCATCGAACAAAACGACGGCGCCCGCGGGGGCTTTCGCGCCCAGCGTCGCCGGCGCAGGCGTGGCGGGATGCACCCCGGGTTTGGCTACGACGAAGCGGCTGTCGACGGCTTCCTCGGCCGCGAAGGCGGAAAGCCCACTCGAACCCATCATTATCATCGCGAGGCGCGCAACGCGCGCCGTGGCGATCAAGCTGGATGGCTTCGTCGCTCCGCTCCTCGCAATGACAAAGGGGCGAACTGCTGTGGTGGGTCTCATAGTGTCACGCCGTCTCCGCGATTGCCTGCCGCACCTCGGCGAGAAACTTCGGCACGACCTTGAACGGATCGTAGGCCGGCCCCGTGCCACCGCGCGGCGACAGCGTCTCGATCGGCAGAAAGCCGCGGTAGCCGGAGGCGCGCACGATCTTGATCAGGCGCTTCACATCGGTCGGCACCTCCGCCTCCTTTTCCACGCCGAGCGGGCTCTGCTTGATCTGCCAGTTCACGGCGTAGGGCGCGGCCTTCGCCATCTCGGCGTAAACATCGTCCGCGCGGAAATACCCCGTGTCCACGATCGCGCCGCACCACGGCGAGTCGATGCGCTGGAGCAAACTGATCAGATCGTCCGCCGTCTTGATGAAGTCACCGTGGTTCTGCACGCCGATGATCACGCCGAATTTCGCCGCGTGTTCGGCGCACGCGCGGATGTCGTCGGCGATCCATTTCTCCACCTCGGCGCGCTTCGCGCCCTTCGACGCGCTCTCCCAAGTCTGGGCGCGGAGCTGCGTGTCGGCGAAGACGCGCAGCACGGGCGCGCCGAGCTTCGCCGCGACCTCGCTCCAGTTCTTGATCCGCTGCACATCGACGGCGCGCGCGGCCTTGTCCTCGAGCGTGAAATTATTGCCGATGCCCGTGCCGCTGAAACCGAGGCCGAGGTCGAACGCCCGCTTCTTCAGGCCGAAGATGATCTTGTCCGTCGGCACGCCCGGCCCGTTTTTCTCGTAGCCGGGAAAATAGTAGCCCGTCGGGTCGATGCCCTCGAAGCCCGCCTTCGCGCAGAACTCGGCAAACTCGACCAGGCTCAGCGTCCCCGTGCCGCCAGTGCCGAGCGCCCGCGCAAACGAGTAGGCGTTGCATGACACCTTGAGCAGCGGCGCGCCCACGCGTTTCGGCGGCTCGATGGCCGCCTGCGCCGTCGTCGAGCCAAGCGCCCCGACAGCCAATGGGGCGAGCGCAGCGGTTTTGAGGAAGTGACGACGAGAGGCAGAGTCAGTCATGGTAGAAAAGGTGAAAGCACAGTTGCGGGTGATGAAGCTAATAGCAGCGCGCGCCGCGATTGGGACAAGCCCGCGCATGTCCCGATCTCGCGCCGCACGGCTATTAAGCTTCATCTCCCCCATGCGCTTCCTCTCCCTGCTCCTCGTCGCGTTTGCTCTCGCCGACACCGCTCTCGCGCAACCGGACACCTCACCCGTCTCGTTCCGCCACCCCGGCGTGCTGCTGAACCGCGCGCAACTCGACCTCCTCAAACAACGCGTCGCCGCGGGCACCGAGCCACAGAAAACCGCCTTCGCGGCGATGCTCGCGAGCCCGTTCGCCGCGCTCGACTACACGCCGAGTCCGCGCGCCACCGTGGAGTGCGGTTCGTTTTCGCGCCCCGACCTCGGCTGCAAGGACGAGCGCCGCGACGCCATCGCCGCCTACTCGCAGGCCCTCGCCTGGCACATCACCGGCAACGTGAAATACGCGCGCAACGCGATCCGCATCATGAACGCGTGGGCCACCACGCTCACCGGCGGCCACACCCTCGCCAACGGCCCCGTGCAAGCCGCGTGGTCCGCCTCCGTCTGGCCCCGCGCCGCCGAGATTATCCGCTATACCTCGGATTTTTGGGCGGCGGAGGACATCGCGCGCTTCGAGAAAATGCTCCGCGAGCAATACGTGCCTTCGCTCCTCCCCGGCTCGGATGAAAACGGCAACAAGGAGCTCACCATGAGCGAGGCGTTGTTGAACATCGGCATCTTCAACAACGACCGCGCCATCTTCGACGCCGGCCTCAAGATGTGGCGCGCCCGCGCCCCCACCTACATCTACCTCGCCTCCGACGGCCCCGAGCCCGTCGCGCCGCCCAGCGGCAATCGCAAGCGCGCCCCCTGGGGCAACAAAGGAAAAACCACCCCGCTCGTCGACGGCCTCCTCCAGGAAACGATGCGCGACCCGCACCACGCGAACATGGGTTTCTCCTCCATGGTCAACGCCGCCGAGACGGCCCGCCAGCAGGGTCTCGATCTCTACGCCGAGCAGGGCAAGCGCATCGTCGCCGCCATGGAATACCAGGCGCAGTTCCTCCCGCCCCATAACACACCCGCACCCGCGGACATCGAGTTCGCCCTCCAGCCCACGTGGGAAATCGCCTACAATCATTTCCACCACCGCCTCGGACTCGACCTCCCGAAGATGGCCAAAGTAATCCCAACCAATCGCCCTACCGGCGCCGATATGAATCACATGGTTTGGGAAACACTCACCCACGGAGAGGTGGGGGCGGTGGGTTTGCCCACACTCGCCAGCGGCGGGAAAAAATAGGCCCGGGCAACCGGCGCTGCCGCTACACGCGGTAAAAACTCTCCGCGTTGCGCACGTAGACGCGGTGCAGTTCATCCGGCGAGCAGCCGCGCAGCGCCTCGTCGAGCGTCGCGACCCAGCGAGGGTAGTCGCACGCCTGCGTGCTCACCGGCCAGTCGCCACCAAACATCACGCGATCGAAACCAAAGCAGTCGATCACGTGGTCGAGATACGGCCGCAAGTCAGCCGCGGTCCACGTCGTGAAGTCGGCCTCGGTCACGAGTCCGCTCACTTTGCACCACACGTTGGGCAGCGCCGAGAGTTCGCGCAGCTCGGCGCGCCACGGATCGAGCCGGCCGACCTTGATGTCGGGCTTGCCAATGTGGTCGAGGATGAACTTCACGTCGGGACATTGCCGCACGAGCCGGATCGTGTTCGCGAGCTGCCGGTGGAAAATGCACAGGTCGAAGGTGAGCCCGTGCCGCGGCAGGAGTTGCACACCGCGCACGAAATCCGGCCGCAGACAAAACGCATCGTCCGCCTCGGACTGAATGAGCCGGCGAATGCCCTTCACGAGCGGATTCATGGCGAGCGCCGCGAGCCGGCCGTTCACGGCGTCGCCCCGCTCCAGCGGCGCCTGCGCCACAATCCCGCGGACGCGCGGATCGAGGCGCGCGACCTCCGTCACCCAATCCGCCTCGGCCAACGACAGCGTCGGATCACACTCGCACTGGAGAAAAACCATCTTCGCTACCTGCACCGGCCCGCACGCGCGGCGGTAATCGTCGATCAAATGATTGCGGTTCAGCAGCGGCACACTCGCGAGCCAAGGGTAACGCAGCCGCCCGAGGTCCCAGAGGTGGAGGTGCGTGTCGACGATGGGGAAGTTCGGCATAGGAAAAAATCGTGTTGACCGCGGATGACGCAGAGGGCGCGGATAATTTGGGATTGGCCGGTATTTTATCCGCGATATCCGCGTAATCCGCGGTCAAAAATTCCGCGGCATTTTATCGTCTCATTTTGTGCCCGCGACGATCGTGTTTTGTCCGAGCCCTTCCGGGCCGAGCCCATTGTAGCCGCCGTCCACCGGCAGGTCCGTGCCGGTGATGAACGACGCGTCGTCACTCAACAAAAACAACACCGGCCCCGCCACCTCCACCGGATAGCCCGTGCGGCCGAGCATGTGAAATTGCCCCCAGATCGGATCGAATTTCGCCCGGTCGCCGCCGGCGGCCTTGTCGACCTCCCGCGTCCAGATCCACCCGGGGCTCACGCTGTTCACGCGAATCTTGTCGCGCGCGAGATCAAGCGCCGCGCACCTCGTGAGCTGCGTGACCGCGCCCTTGGCGAGGTTGTAGGTCCAGCGATTCGGCTGCGCGATCCACGCCGAGATGCTCGACACATTCACGATCGCGCCGCCGCCTTGCCGCCGCATCGGCTCGGCGACGAGCTGCGTGAGCAGCGCAAACGCCACCGGCCCCACGCCAAACGATCGCGCAAAATCCGCCGGCGTCGCATCGAGCCCTTTCGCGAGAAACGAAAACGCGTTGTTCACGAGGCAATCCACGCGCCCGTGCGCCGCGAGCGCCTGCGCCACTAGTTCGCGACAAAATTTCTCCTCCACCAAATCGCCCGTCACGATCCGCGGCGAAAATCCCGCCGCCAAAAACGCCGCGCGTCCCTCCGTCGCATCCGCCGGCAACCCGCTCACCACCACCGCCGCCCCCTCGCGCATCAGCTCCAACGCGATCGCGAAACCGATCCCATGCGTGCCACCGGTGACAATCGCGACTTTGCCGGCAAAACGTCCGGCGATGGGTTGGCGTGTGGCGGAGCTCATGGGGGCCGCCAAGTAGGGCTGGTTTC
>JANOAF010000111.1:0-5369 GCA_031411015.1 Opitutaceae bacterium
CAAACGCGTCGTCATTCCCGAGGCCCAGCGCCAGCGCTTCATGCCGAAAGCGCAGGGCTTCGACGATTACTTCACGGGCGAAATCAACCAGTATTTCGCCAACTTCGATCTCACCGGCGCAGCCGTTACTCCCGAGTGGCGCAGAGATGACCGCTTCCGCGTCGACGTGCAGACGGACGCCGCCCTCGCGTTTCTGCAACGCAACCACACGAAGCCCTTTTTTCTCTATCTCAATTATTTCGCTCCACACACTCCGCTCGAGCTTCCGCCGGCCTACGCCGCGCAGTTCCCGACCGACCTGCCTCTCCGCCGTCGTGCCGCGCTGTCGATGATCGCCGGCATCGATCACGGCGTGGGCCGCATCCTCGCCGCGCTCCGCACCCACGGCATCGATCAAAACACCCTCGTGTTCTTCACGAGCGACAATGGCGCGCCCATCCACACGCGTCGCGACTCCCCGCTCGACGTCGACATGGGAGGCTGGGACGGGTCTTTGAATACTCCGCTCATTGGCGAAAAAGGCATGTTGTCCGAGGGCGGCATTCGCGTGCCGATGCTCGCACGCTGGCCCGGGAAATTGCCCGTGGGAAAAATCTACGACCATCCGGTCTCTTCGCTCGATTTCGCCGCCACCGCCAACGCCCTCGCTGGCCTGCCGCGCGACCCGCAGCTCGACGGCGTCGATCTCATTCCACACCTCACCGGCGCAAATTCCGCGGCTCCCCATGCCGTGCTCTACTGGCGATTCTGGTCGCAGGCGGCGATTCGCGAAGGCCGTTGGAAGCTGCTCTACCGATCCGGCGAGCCCGACCGCCTGTTTGACCTCGGCACCGACGAGCACGAACGCCGCAATCTCGCCGCCGCTCAGCCAGACCGCGTCAGCGCGCTACGCCGCAAACTCGACGCGTGGACCAATACGCTTCAACCCGCCGGCCTACCCTCCGACAAGCACAACAACGAGGAGCGAACCTGGTATCGCGAATATTTCCCGACCGATACCGCCAAGAAAACTCGATGAACCCCCTCGCCCTTGTCACCGCCTTGCTGTTCGCGGCCGCAGCTCCCCTGGCCGCCCTTACACCCACGAGTCCATCGCGCCCCAACATCATCCTTATCTAAAGCGACGATCACGGCTGGGCCGATCTCGGTGCGAAAAAACCGATCCCGACATCCGCACGCCGCATCTCGACGCCCTTGCGCGCGACGGCGTGCGCATCGTCAACGGCTACGTCTCCGCGCCGCAATGCGTGCCCTCGCGCGCTGGCGTGCTCACGGGCCGCTACCAGCAGCGGTTCGGCGTCGAGGACAACCTCAAGGGCCCGCTTCCGCTCGCCGAACTCACCCTCGCCGAGCGCTTGAAACCCGCCGGCTACGTTTCCGCGCAAGTCGGCAAGTGGCATCTCGAGCCGCCGCCGCGCGGTGCCGGCGAAACCGCCGATCCGGCCGCCGGCGCCCACGCCTTTCTCCCGGGCGGCCAGGGCTTCGACGAATACTGGTGCGGCCCGATGAACACCTTCATGGCCTCGCACGACCTGAAGGGCACGCCGCTCGCGAATCCGCCCCAGCGCCTCACCGATCCGCGTTTCCGCTGCGTGTGGCAGACCAGTTACACGCCCAGTCAGGCTGGCGGCAGCCACCGGGTCTTTCGGTTTGTAGGCCGCGACTTCATCAACCTTCAGGATGCCGGCGGAATGGCGAGGAGCTACCAAGTCCGCCAAGTGCGAGATCAACTCAGTAAGTATCAAAAATGAAAACCGACTCAAACGATTACGAAGTCCGAATCTGGTATAGCCCGGAGCCGGGTGACGAATGCTTTGTCGCGCAAGTCCTGAATATGCCTGGAATCATGGCCCATGGCGACACGCGCGAAGAAGCGGCGCGAGAAATTCAAAGGGCCCTGCAACTCGCCCTCGATACCCACGCGGAGATGGGAAACCCGCCGCCGGTGCCAAAGAATAACGCGGCCGTTGCGCTCGGAAGTCGCGGGGGCCGCGTTCGCACGAAAGCGAAGCGACTTGCTGCAAAACGCAACGGCGCTCGCGGAGGGCACCCGCGAAAGCTACAAGCTGTGGCGGTCGCTTAACCTCCCTTAAAAGGCAGTTTGAGGTCCAAGGAATGGCGAAGTATCATCTTGAACTTGATATAAGATTACGTAACGGTTTATTGTGCCTTACGAACCACTTAGCCGAAACCGAATTGTCCAAGCGCTCCGCCGCTTGGGCGAGCTGGCACACAAGCAAAAGGTAACGCTCGAAATCTCCCTCTATGGCGGGGCGGTATTCACGCTGGTTTATGGATCACGCGACGCGACCAAGGATGTGGATGCCGTGGTTCGACCGAGCGAAATCGGCAAAACACTCGCCGCGAAAGTGGCGGCTGAACTCGGCCTGCCTGACGATTGGCTGAATGACGACGTGAAGCAATTTCTAGCCGAGAAGGAGGCTAAGCGTAGCCTCCCCGAAGGCGATTTCGGGGCGGGCATCCGAATCGTCATTCCTACGGCGGCTTATCTTCTGGCAATGAAACTTCGCGCCTGTCGCCCGCCCTTGCCTGGCTACACCGGCGATTACGGAGATATTCGTTTCTTGGTGCAAAAAATGGGAATCGGATCGGCTGAGGAGGCCGAAGCCATCCACGACAAATTCTTTCCGCACGATGCGCTTACGGCCGAAGCCCGAGAGGTCGTCAAAGGTGCGGTTCAGGCCCGAACATGATTACACGCCCCAAATCTTTGAAGGAAGTTGCCGAGCAGTCCGCCTCCCTCAGCGAGTTCGGCCTGAATCTGCGCGACTGGCTCCACGACTTGCGGCGCGCATCTTCGCGCACCCAAGCCGTGGCCACTATCGACGACGAACCGCCCCGGCTGCGGGAGAAATTTCCGCAGGGCTGCGTTGCCGATGCGTGGCTGGCGGCCTACGCGGAGCACTTGGCGCAAAAAGTCCACCGCACGGCGCCAGCCTGGGCTTTCGCGCCCGACCGCGTCGCCACGGACCCAATTTTCGACGATGGCGCCGATAGTCCCGCGCTGCGCGTCTTGGCGTTGGCTCATGCTCCGGCGGCCTTCAAGCGCCGGAACATCTTCACGCCATCCGTGGATCTTCCACTCCGTCTGCGCGCGGGTCGGCCCACGAAATCGCTCGAAGAGAAACGAAAAAACAATGCGGAGCGCCAGCGGCGCTTCCGGAAAGCGCGCCTCAAAGAGTTGACTGCACTGCGAAAGCTGTTCGCGCGTAAACATCCTCTGGGCAAGATCGGCTGACATCGTTCGCACTGTGCGCCCTGTGAAACGCGTGGATGGCGCGATTCACCCCCGGACCGAGCCAACCGGGGTTCCACGGAAAAGGGCCGGGGCGATCTCGTCGAATCTCCCCTGCCCTTGTCGCCCCACGTCGCATCCCGACCTCGAATACCGGGCGATCTGCCACGCCGGTCATCCAATCCAGTCTACGGTGCATCGCGAAAGGGGTCGGCGGGGCGCCGCAATCCTCTCGGTAACCCCCACCCAATTTTTCCGAGTGGCTGCCGGATGGAGTTACTGCCACCCACAACGATGTACGGAAACCAAGCTTGCCGAACAGAAATGGCTGTCCCAAGTTTCTTCGTCGGCACAGCACCAAGTATCTCGGCGTTGCTAGGAATAACACCAAATAACACCAAGAAAAAGGAGCCGGAGGGTGAGTTTCTGGAAAACTGGAAAATTTAATATAATTACGTAAGTATCTTATTAACAATATTATATGTTGCAAGGAGAGGTGGCAGAGTGGTCTATCGCGGCGGTCTTGAAAACCGCTGTGGGCGCAAGCTCACCGGGGGTTCGAATCCCTCCCTCTCCGCCATTTTTCTCCTCTGAGGAGCAAAAACCCGAAGCTAGGTTGCCAAGTTGACGTGGCAACCTAAGCATGTCCCATCCATCCTTCGCCGTCAGCCGGTTCAAAAACCGCAACGGTGTTTTCTCGTTCCGCGTCGATGGCAGCCTCAACGGCGTGCGCATCCGGCGCAATTTCAAGACGCAGGAAGAGGCCGCCGCCGAAAAGTCCGCACTTGAGATCAAGGCGCTGCAAATCAGCACCAATCTGCGCGCCGTCACGACGCATCTGAGCGAGGAACAGGTGCGCGAGGCGGAAACCGTATTTCGCCGGCTGGCCGGCAGGGCTCATTCGGTTTCATTCTGCGTCGATTACACTTTGGCCAACTACCGCGAGTCCGCAGCGCAACAGCAGCTCGCCGCCGCGGTGGTGGACTACGTCGCAACGAAAACGCGCGAGCATGCGCAGGGCGTCATCTCTGTCTGCCAGCTCACGACGATCAAGCGTCACCTCGGCGTGCTAGAACGGTATTTCCCTGCCGCCTTGGTTTCGGACCTGTCGGCGGCGCGGCTGACCGCGCACTGTCAGCGCGGAAACGCCGGCCTTAAGACCTACAACAACCGGCGCGGCGTGCTCTCGACCTTTCTTAAGTTCGCGTTCCAACGGGATTGGATCGCGAGCAACCCCATCGAGAAAGTTCCCTATCACCGCATTGCCCATCGGCGGGGCTCGGCAAAAACGTTCACCGCCGCGCAGGCGCAGGAACTGATGCAGTTCGTCGAAGGTTATCAGGACGGGCGGCTCGTGCCGTTCTTCGCGCTTTGCCTGTTCGCCGGCATCCGCCCGTGTCTCCGCACCGGCGAAATCCTCAAGCTTAAGCCGGAGCATGTGCGGCTCGACACCGGCGCAATCCACATCGAGCCGGAGGTCTCCAAGGTCAAAATGAAACGCATCGTGACGATTCAGCCGAACCTCGCCGCGTGGCTCCATGCCTATCCGCTCGAATCCTTTCCCATCATCATTCCGAACCTGCAAAAATACCGCGCCATACTCGCGCAGCGCTTCGGCCTCAGTCACGACATTTTGCGGCACACGTTCATTTCGATGTTCGTCGGAAAATTTCGCTCGATGGGCGAAGCCGCGCTGCAAGCGGGCAATTCGGAAAGCATCATCCGCAAGCATTACCTCGATCTGAAGAGCCCCGCCGAAGCGGAGGCGTTTTTCAGCATTCTGCCGCAACGCGCCGCGAAAGCGGCAAACAGTGAAGTCGCATTCTCCGTCGTGCCCCCGGCCACGGTGCTGCGTTTCGCGATTTGACCACGCGTGTTGACGCGCACCGAACGTTGCATGAACCCTCCACTCGATTCATCCCCACCGGTCGAAAACCGGCTCACCAACATTATCGGCCTGCGCGCCTGCGGCATCTTTCCATCAGGGAAAGAGCCTTCGGTGCGCACGCTCCGCGAATGGACCAAGCTCCGCCGCATCCCGCACCACCGCGTCGGGCATTTCGTTTACTACGATCCAAGCGAGGTCGCGGCGCATATCCGCACGAAATTGAAA
>JANOAF010000112.1:0-1930 GCA_031411015.1 Opitutaceae bacterium
ATTGCAGAAAGCAATGGTCGCCGTGAGCAAGGCTCTAGCGGTGGTGGCGGTCGCTTTGACTATAGTTATTTTACTGATGCAATTCTGCAAGAATACGCCCAAAAAGCCGTGCATCAAGCCATTGTGAACTTGGATGCACGCCCAGCCCCAGCCGGCAGCATGACGGTAGTGTTAGGCGCAGGCTGGCCTGGTATTTTGCTACACGAAGCCATCGGTCACGGTTTAGAAGGTGATTTCAATCGCAAAGGCAGCTCGGCTTTTTCAAACATGATAGGTCAGCAAGTTGCCGCTAAAGGCATCACCATTGTGGATGATGGTACGATAGAAAATAGGCGCGGCTCACTCAGCATGGATGACGAAGGTAACCAAACCAATAGAACAGTATTGATTGAGGATGGCATTCTGCGTGGATACATACAAGATACGCTGAATGCACGCCTCATGAACATGCCTGTGACTGGCAACGCGCGCCGTGAAAGTTACGCACATATCCCCATGCCGCGCATGACTAATACCTATATGTTAAACGGTACATTACCACCAGAAGAAATCATCAAATCAGTCAAAAAAGGCTTGTATGCTGCGAACTTTGGCGGCGGTCAGGTAGACATCACCAGCGGTAAATTTGTATTCAGCGCGGCGGAAGCCTATATGATTGAAGACGGTAAAATCACTTATCCTGTAAAAGGCGCCACTTTGATTGGTAATGGCCCAGAAGTGTTAAAACGTGTCTCTATGATAGGTAACGATATGTCTTTAGACAGTGGCGTTGGCACTTGTGGCAAAGAAGGTCAAAGCGTGCCTGTTGGTGTAGGTCAGCCTACCCTTAAAATTGATGCGCTAACAGTAGGTGGAACGGCATAAACGCTAGGATTGAAGTAATGAATATCATCAAAACATTCGATTTTAATCAGTGGGATACCACGGTAGATTCTTCTGTGAGAGATGAAGTAATTGATGCCTTAGAGCATGGGCATGTGATTGCGCTGCCGCAACTCGAATTTAAGTTATTGCCTGAAGAGCAGAAATTTCTCTCTACAGATTGGGCAGATAAAAAGTCTAAAAACATCTCATTAAGACCTCGTGTAGGGGAAAGCAGTGGACTAAAAGGTGCGGTAGGCAGTGACGCTGATTTAGCGGCTATCCAAGCGATGATACAGCGCTATGCAGATCAGTCATTACAGCTTATCTCGGCAATATTGCCAAGTTATATGCCAAACCTAACCGTTGCCAATACAAGCTTTAGACCACTTGAAGTGGAAACTCGTGCGAGTTCATATCGTAAAGATGATACGCGCTTACACTCAGATGCGTTTCCATCTAACCCTACACAAGGCACACGACTACTCAGAGTGTTTAATAACGTGAACCCCAACGGCAAACCTCGTGTTTGGCGAGTAGGAGAACCCTTTGATAAAATGGCAGAGGTCTTTTTACCAAAAACCAGCGCACTATTGCCTATGCAAGCTTGGCTAATGAAGAAACTTCACATCACAAAAAAAACACGCACCGAATACGACCATCGTATGCTGCAGTTGCATGACCAGCTCAAAGCTGACATGCATTACCAACAGCACGCACCTCAGCAATCCGTCAACTTCATGCCAGGAACCACTTGGATTGTATATTCTGACCAAGTCCTGCACGCCGCCATGGCTGGTCAATACATGATGGAGCAAACATTTTCTTTACCCGTTAGCGCACTTAAATGGCCAGAAACTGCACCGCTAAAAGTGTTAGAGAAAATGTTAAATAAACCCTTGATTAATTCAATATAAATCAAGAGTATCCTCGTATTTCACCTGTCAGCTAGAACGAATACAAAAAACACCGTCATACCACTGCCTAAGCTGCAATGACGACGTGATACTAGAACTGCAAATCAACAAAATACACCATTATTTAAGTGGTTAACTGTAAGAAAAAACAG
>JANOAF010000113.1:0-10092 GCA_031411015.1 Opitutaceae bacterium
CAGATGCGGAAAAAAGACCGCCTCAACACTGGCGTTGCATGATCGTGACAGATCGTTTTTCACCGCGAAGTTTCGGTTTTTGAAAACTGCTCGGTGAGTCCGTGTTTATCCGTGTCCATCCGTGGTTCAAATTCCAGGGAAAATGGAAACGCTGACGCCGTCGTTCACAGCACCCAGCCCTTGCGATACTCGCGGCTGAGGAATTTATCAGCGTCGCGCGTGTTGGTGACGCGCATGTTCGCGGCGTCCCACTGGAGTTTTTTCCCGGCGCGAAAGGCGACGTTGCCGAGGTGGTTCGATTCGGTGAGCCAGCCGGAATATTCGAAATCAGCGAGCGCCTTGGCTTGGCCGCGAATGGCGTTGGTCCACTCGAGCCAGTGCGTCTCGGTCTTCGGAATCGTCGGCGCGGGGCGGATGAAATCCGCGAACGATTTTTCCGGGAGCAGCACATGCTTCGCGTAGTTGGAGAGGAGCATGCCCTTGCTGCCGATGAACAGCACACCGTCCGGCCACTGTGGGATCGCGTTTTGCGTCCAGAGCGCGGGCTTCTCGTTGCCTTGGTGCCAAGTGAGTTTCACGGGCGGGAGGGTGCCGCGCGCGGGAAATTCATAGACGGCGCGCATGGTCGCGGGCGCGATCTCGGGATGCGGTTTCGGGCCGAAGGCTTCAATGCTCGTGGGCGCTTTGAGCTTCAGCGCCCAGAACGGCAGATAGTTCCTGTGCGAGCCGAGGTCACTCATCGTCCCGTTGCCAAAATCCCACCAACGATACCATTTCGGGCCGGGCACGTAGACCTCGTTGAACGGCCGAGCGGGTGCCGGCCCGAGCCAGAGATCCCAGTGCAGTCCTTCAGGCACCGGCATCGCGGGCGGCCGCTCGGTGACGTAAGCGCGATCTTTTGCGGTGTCGGACTCGGCCTTGCTTTGCAGCCCCCACGCTCGCGAGACCCACACGTGCGCTTCGGTCACGCCGCCGATGGCGCCGGACTGGATGAGCTCGACCACGCGGCGATAGTTTTCCGTCGCATGCATCTGCACGCCCATTTGCGTGACGACGCCTGCGCTCGCGGCAGTTTCACGGACCTTGCGCGCCTCGGCGACATTGTGCGTGAGCGGCTTTTCGCAATAGACGTGTTTCTTGTGCCGCAACGCGAGCAGCGTGGCCATCGCATGCGTGTGTTCGCAGGTGGCGACGACGACGGCGTCGAACTCGTTGGGCTTGTCGAAGACTCTTCGGAAATCGACGACCTTGCGGGCCTGCGGATAAAGAGCCGCGGAGGCGTCGAGGCGCTTCTCGTCGACGTCGCAAAGGACGGTGATGTTTTCCGCGCCTAGGGCCTTGATGCTGGCGCCGCCGCGACCGCCGGAGCCGATCACCGCGACATTGAGTTTACCGTTGAGGTTCTGGCCGCGAAGAAACGCGGGAGCGGAAAACACCGCCGCGGTGGCGAGGGTTTTTTTGGCGAACTGGCGCCGAGTGAGGATGGGGGAGTTTGACAACATGGTGGAGCGAGGGAGCGACGTTAATCCTGACGGGGGTGAACGGAGCCTAGGAAAGCGAGACGCGGTGTCACGGTGGAATCTCGGGCAATAATAGGGCGAGGTCTTTGACCCGCCCTTGTGCGCGGTGAGTATTCGAGGGCAGGTCAGAGACCCGCCTTACTAGAACCGGCGCGCACGATCCGCGCCCTAAAATCGAAACAGTTTCCGTGCGTTTTCGAAGAGCACCTTGCGCTCGATCGCCTTGGTGGGGGAAAACTGGCGAATCTGGGCGATCTGGCGGGCGCCGGAGCAGACGGCGGGCTCGCCGGTGGTGTCGGTGCAGTCGCTGCCGAAGAGTAGCTTGTCCTGATGGCGCTCGAAGAATTTACGCGCGTGTTCCGGATCGCGCTTGAACGCGTTTTCACCGGAACCCGCCGAGAGATCGGCGAACATGTTGCGGTAGTCGCGGAGGTAGCGGTCGGTGAGGCCGCCGGCGGTGACGCCGCCTTTCGGATAAAGGGCCTTGGGGTTGTCGACGTTGGCCTTGTCGATGTTGGCCCACCACGTCTGCGCGTGGCCGATGAAGTTTACGTTCGGATATTTTTCGAGCATCCGATGGAAGCGTTCGAAGCCGTAGTTGTAGCTGCCCGCCTGCCAGTGCATGAGGATCGGAACGCGGTAGGCGGCGGCGAGCGTGTAGAGTTTTTGCATCGCGGCGGAGTCGCACTCCACCCCGAACTTCTGCTCGGCGATGATGCACGCGCCGAGCTTTAGGTATTTTTCGACGATGGCCGGCGCCTCGTCGAGGTCGCTGACCTCATTCGCGCCGAACGCGAATTCGCCAGGATATTGTTTCGCGACGGCCATGCAGGCGTCGTTGCTGGTGCAGGTGCTTTCGAGGCCGTTGCTGCGCCCCTCGTGGGTCGAGGCGCGCAGGATTTCCCGACCGGAGGGGAGAAGGATGGTCTTCGTCGCGCCGATGGCCCGCTGGTGCGCGACGAGATCGGCATCGGTGCGCGCGGGCGAGATCTGTTTCCAGAACGTGTCGCGCTTGCCGCCGTAGTTGGTGTGTTGGTGGATGTCGATGATCGGCTCCGCGGCGGGTGCGGTGGCGCTGGCACCTCGGACGGTCTGTGTAATCGCGACGGCAGCGGCGGAGCTGATGAGAAATTCGCGGCGGGAGATCGAACGGAGTGAATTCATCGCCTCGCCATTGATGGCAAACCGCGGGGCGATGGGAAGCGCGGAGATGAAGTTGGGGGAGTGGGCGCATCTCCGTTTCTTGCGGAACTTGAGCCGGGTTTCCGCTCGGCGGGCGAGGCTGGTCGGCACCCGTTCCGGAAAGGGCGCGGACGAGGCACGCCGCTACAAGTGCAAGAAACGCCGAGGCGCCCTCCGCGCTCGATTTGCTTTGCGGCTGACCGAACTCAATTCGCCCACGCCCGCAGCAAACCCACCATTACACCCTGAATGACCAGTTCCGTAGCGGGAACGAGATCGGGGTAGCGGGAATTTTCCGCGCGCAGGAAAGGCCGGCCGCGCTGCACGAGGTAGCGCTTGAGCGTCGATTCCCCGTCGATCAGGGCGGCGACGATATCGTTGGGGCGCGCCTCGCGCAGGGTGAGGAAGACGATGTCACGGTCGAGAATGCTCGCGTCGATCATCGAATCGCCCCGCACGCGGAGTGCGAAGAGTTTGGCGTTGGGCCGCACGCCCAGCGAGACGGTGTCGACCGAGATATAGCTGTCGGGCTCCTGCTCCGCCTCGATCGGCAGGCCAGCCGGGATGGTGCCGAAGAGTGGAATCTCCGCGAGCGCGCCGCGGCGCGGGTGCGAGGCGGGGAGGAGGCCGCGGGCCTTGCCCTCCAGCCGGCGCAGGGCTCCTTTTTCTGTGAGCGCATCGACGTGCCGCTTGACGCCGAATGGACTCGCGAGCCCGAAGTGCGCCTGGATTTCACGGAGGGAGGGCGAAACGCCCTGCTGCCGCTGGTGCGCGTGAATGAAGTCGAGGACCTGCTGCTGGCGATCGGTGAGTGGCTCGTTCATAGTGTCCATGTGGACACGGCTCGGGCCGGATGCAATCCCGGTTTCGGGAAAAATAAATCTACGGCGCGCTTTCGGAAAAACCATCCAAGCCTGATCTCGTTGGGGTAGGTCAGCTTGTTTGCGAGCGCGGATGGGGCCCGCCCAGGTGCGCTGGCCTACTCAAAACGTAGCTTGAAAACATACCCTAAAATTAGGGCGCGCGCTGGCGCAGTTGCGCGAGGTGGGCGCGCGCCTCGGGGAACTCGGGTTGGAGTCGCAGGGCGGCCTCGTCCTCCGCGATGGCGCGGGGGATCTGCCCGGCGGCCTCTAAAGTGCGGGCGAAGTGATGGTGGGCGACGGCCCAATCCGGCGAGAGCTGCAGCGTGCGCTCGAAGGCCGCGATCGCTTCGGCGGGGTGACTGAGCTGCGTCAGGGCGCGCGCAAGATTGTAGTGGGCGTAAACCAATCCGGGGTCGAGCCGCACGGCCTCGCGATAGCGATCCACGGCCTCGGGCAGTCGGCCGAGTTCGAGCAGCGCGTCGCCGAGTTTCCAATGCGCGGCGGCGTAGTCGGGCCGGAGCCGAACCGCGGTCTCGGCGTGGGCCGCGGCTTCGCCCAGCCGGCGCAAGCTGATGAGGGCAACGGTCGCGTTGAGATGCGGATCAACGAAGGCGGAGTTGAGACCGAGGGCTGCTTCGTAGTCGGCGAGCGCCGCCTGCGGCTGGTTTTTTTGGAGATGAAGATTGCCCCGATTATTAAGGGCCTCGGCGTAACTGGGATTGAGGCGCAGGGTGGCGTCGTAGTGGAAGATGGCCTCGTTGATCCGGCCGAGCTGGGCGAAGGCCGTCGCGGCGATGAAGTGGGTCTGCGCGATCGGACGGAGACGCAGGGCCGCCTCGAGCGCGACCAACGATTCGGGCACGCGGTTGGCGGCGAGCAACGCACTCCCGAGATTGTTGTGCGCCTCGATGTAGTCTGGTTTGAGGCGCACGGCCGCCTGAAATGCGGTCACGGCGGCCGGTGCCTTGCCCTGCGCGAGGAGCGCGTTGCCGAGCAGGAAATGCGCACGGGGATTGTCGGGGGTATGCGCGACATTCGCGGTCCAGAGGGTGATATCGCTGCGATAGGTCGCGTTCCGATGAAATGTGAGCACGAGGCACGCGAGTGCCGCGCCGCCGAGGGCTGGCCGCGCGCGCGGTCCGAGCAGCGCATGCGCTGCGACCACCGCGAGCACGACAGGTGCGGCGAGCGCAAGATACAGCCGGTGCTCGAACATCGTGTCGAGCAGCGGCACCACGCTCGAACTCGGCGCGAGCACGATCAAAAACCAGGCGCCCAAAAAACCGGCGGCCGGAAACCGGCAGAGTGCGAATACCGTGGCGGCGACGAGGGCGGCGACGAACAACGCGCACGGCAGCGCCGCTGCGACGCTGGCAAACGCGAGCGTGCCACCGTGGTCGATCACCAGAGGAAATGGCCACGCCGCGAGTCCGACGTAGCTCGTAATCGCGCGCAGCTGCGAGACCGCATACTCGACCGAGCTGACGCCGACCCCGACCCCGGCGGTGCCGCCGCGTCCGTCGGTTCCGCCGACGAGACAGACGAGCAGCGGCCACGCGAGCGCGAGGGCGATGTAATACCAGCGACGTGCACGCAGCGCCGCGCGAAACGTGCCGCTCACCCACGTGCGATCGTAGAGCAGCACAAGCAGCGGCGCGGTGGCGGCGACTTCTTTCGTCGCGGCGGCGAGCCAGCAGGCTACGACCGAAACGGCACTCCACGCCGCCACGCCCGATGCGGCCGCGCGAATGAAGGCGTAGAGGGTCAGCAGGTAAAACAGCCCGTTGAGCGATTCGGCCCGTTGCACGACGTAGGTGATCGACTCGGTCTGCAGCGGATGCAGCGTCCAGAGCAGCGCGGAAAACAACGCGATGGAAAACGCGTTGGCGGTGAAGCGCGTGGTTTCCACCGTGCGCCGAATGATGCCGAAGAGCGTGAGCCCCGCGAGCGCATGGATCAGGAGATTGAGCGCGTGGTAGCTCCAAACATTCGTGCCGCTCAGCGCGTAGTTGAACGCGAAGCTGAGGTTGAGCAGCGGGCTTCCGCCCACGGTCACGCCCTCGGCGCTGGGCGGCGATAGGACTGCTCCGAGCGACGACAGCTGGCGAATCGTGGGGTTTTCGACGATGGCCGCGATGTCGTCGAAAATGAACGGCGCTGAAAACGTGTTCGCGTAGGCGACCAGCGCGGCGCCCGCGATCAAACCGATTGCGACCACCCGCCTTCGCAGGGTGGAGCGCGCGTCGCTGGCCTGGGAGAAAGTCATGGGTGGCGGCGCGCCGATGGACCCGCGATCAGCAGCGCGCCGCTGTCTTGATCGCGAGCAGGTCCTTCATCACGCGCGAGAGATCGGCGGAACGGTTCAGGCCGCCGAAGGCGTCGTGGACCTGACGATAGAGAGCGTAGAGTGGCTCGTAGGTTTTCCGGTGGACCGCGATGGGCCGGTAGGCCTTCGGTTGCACGCGCGTCATTTTTTTCTGTGCCGTGGGGAAATCCCGGTGCGCGCCCGCGAGCACGGCGGCGCTGATGGCCGCCCCGAGAGCGCAGGCTTGCGTAGAACCCGAGACCTGCATGGTGCAGCCAGTGATGTCGGCGTAGATTTGCATGAGCATCGGATTTTTTTCCGCGATGCCGCCGGCGCAAACGATGCGGTCGACCCGGACGCCGTATTCCCGGAGGCGTTCGAGGATCGCGCGGGCCCCGAAAGCCGTCGCCTCGATGAGCGCGCGGTAGATTTCCGCCTGCGTCGTGTAGAGGGTCTGCCCGAGCAGCACGCCGGTGAGCAACGGATCGACGAGGATGGTGCGGTTGCCGTTGTTCCAATCGAGCGCGAGGAGGCCGGCGGCGCCGGGCTTTTGTTTCGCGACCTCTTTTGTGAGTGCGATGTGACGCGCCGGATTACCGCCGCCCACGACCTCGACCCACCATTTGAAAATATCGCCGACGGCGGACTGGCCGGCCTCGATGCCGTAGTGGCCGGGGAGAATCGCGCCGCGCACGATGCCGCAGATGCCCGGGATGTCGGGCACGGTTTTCTCGGCGGAGACCACGCCGCAGTCGCACGTCGAGGTGCCAATCACTTTGACGAGCACACCCTCGGCGACGCCGCAGCCGATCGCGCCGTAGTGGACGTCCATCTCGCCGATTGCGATCGGGATGCCGGCCGGCAGCCCGAGTTTTTTCGCCCACGCGGGGCAGAGTTTCCCGGCCGGCACGGTGGCGTCGTGGGCTTTTTCGTAGAGCCGGTCGCGCAAGGCGGCGAGGCGCGGGTCGAGGAGCGCGAGGAATTCCTTGTCGGGCAGGCCACCCCAATCGTCGGCGTAGAGTGCCTTGTGGCCGGCGCAACAGACGCCGCGGACGACCTGTTCGGGTGATTCGACGCCGGCGAGGACGGAAGGAATCCAGTCGGCGAACTCCACCCACGAATGTGCGGCCGCGAAAACATCCGGCGCGATCTTGGCGCAGTGCCAGAGCTTCGACCAAAACCACTCGGAGGAGTAAGTGTTGCCACATTTCGCGATGAAGTGCGGGCGATGCCGCGCCGCGAGCGCCGTGATCGCGGCGGCCTCGGCCACACTCGTGTGGTCCTTCCAGAGCCAGCACTGCGCGTTCAGGTTTTTCCGCCAACGCTTATCGAGCGCGAGGGGAACATTGCGCGCATCGACGGGAATCGGACTTGAGCCGGTCGTATCGATCCCGAGCCCGATCACTTTGTCCGCGGAGAAGCCGCGGGTCTTCTTCGCGGCGACCAGTGCGGCACGGACAGATTTTTCGAGCCCGAAAAGATAGTCGCCCGGATGCTGCCGCGCGAGTTGGTGGTCCCGCGGATCGAGGAGCACCCCTTGGTGCCCGCTGGGATAGTTGACCGTGGCCGAGCCGATTTCCGCGCCGTTGGCGCAGCGCACGACCAGCGCGCGGACGGAATTGGTGCCGTAGTCGATGCCGAGGGTAAACATGATCGAAGTGGTGGAAACTGGGGAGAGAGAAAAGACCGTGAGGAGCGAAAACGGATTTGTTGAGGACGAAATGGGGGCGCCGCAACAACCCTCGGACCGGGCAAACGCAGGCGCGCCGGCAACCAGAGTGACCCGGTTGCCGGCGCGAGAGAAACAATGGCGCTACGATCAGTTGTGCCGCGCCTCGACGATCACGCCGGCGCTGCTGCACGTCCAGTAGAGGCGGCCGTTCGCCGCGACCGCGATGTCGGTCGGCTCGGGGTCGCCGCTGTGAATGAGGGTCTTCATTTTCGTCTCGAGGTTGTAGGACCACACTTTGTTGCTGCCACCGTTGGCGCCGGAGACTCCGGGGGTGGGGACTTCAGTCCAGTAGAGCACCTCGCGTTCGTCATCGAGCGCGATGCCGACGGGCTTATTCAGGCCGCTCAGCAGCAGTTTGATTTGGCCGTGTTCGTCGCGGGTGAGAATCACGCCGGCGGTTTTGCACGTCCAGTAGAGTTCACCGTCTTTGGACGCGGCGATGTCCGCCGGCTCGGGCTCGCCCAAGCTGAGGGTTGTGACGACGGTGCTGTTGCGCACGGAGACGACCGAGACCGAGTTTGTGCCGCCGTTCGGTCCGCTTACGCCGGGAGTCGGAATCTGGGTGAAATAAACGCGCCCGCGATGGTCGATGGCGATGCCCGAGGGCTTTAGGAGCCCGGTGAGCAGCGGGGCGGCGGTGGCGCCCGGGCGCGACGCTTGTTCGAGAATCACACCGGCGGATTTGCACGTCCAGTAGAGCACGCCGGATTTGTCGACCGTGATGTTGGTCGGCTCCGGCTCGCCCTGATGAATCGTGCGGATCACGCCGTTGCCGAGCTTGAGTTCCTTTACGGCGTTGAGCCCGCCGCCGACGCCGGGCGTGGGAATCTCGGTGAAATAAATCGTGTCGCCGCCGCGGACGGTGAGTCCGGTCGGACGGTTGAGTCCGGTGGCGACGACCGCGAAGGTGTAGGATTCGGCCAACGCGGCGGCGCTCGTGAGGAGCGCGACGGCGAGGCCGGTGAGCAGACGGGGGCGGGTGAGGTTCATATTTTTCGCGATCGAGTTTTCGACTGAGGTTGGAGTTGCGCCGCGCCGAACGGAATTGAACGGCGGGCAACGGGGGAAACGAACGAGGCGCCGGTTTGATTGCGGGCCCGCGACAAAATATTTCCGCGCCAGTCCGGCGACGTGGGGGAATATTGTCTCGCGCCGTTGCTCTTACACCCGCGTGGATCGTGATTCCGGTAATGCGCCCGACGCCCAATCTCCCGAGGTGGAACTGCTGCAGAGCGGTTACCGCTATGCGTTGTCGCTGACCCACCAACGCCCCGATGCCGAGGACCTCGTGCATGAAGCGTGGGTCAATCTCAGCCGGCGCTACGGCGGCGTGACCGCGCGCGCGGCGCTCTACACAGCGATCCGGAATCTCTTCATCGACCGCTGTCGTCGCGCGCGCGTGATCGCGTTTGAATCGATCGAGGCGGGCGAGGCCGAGTTTGCGACTGCGGTCGCGCCGGTGCCGGGCACAGCCGACGATCTTGAGCAACTGCTCGCGACGCTCCGACCCGGTGAGCGCGAGGTGATTTACCTGCACCACATCGACGGCCACACGGCCGAAGAAGTGGGCGTGCTCACGCGGCAGCCGCGCGGCACGGTGCTCAGTCTGCTGCACCGGGCGTTCAAGAAACTGCGCGGCGCGGCGGCGACGCCGAACTGAGCGCGACTTCATTCTTTCACCGCCGCGCAATCCAAGAACACTCTCCTTCGTCTCTTCTCCACACACCGTCATGGCCGACTTCGAGTCCAACCTCCGCCCGCACTACGAGAGCCAAAAGCTCCCGGACGAGCGCGTGCGGGCGATCCTCGCGGCGGGTCGCGCGGCGGCGGCACGGCGCGCGGCGCGGCGCCGTTGGGTGCTGGGCGCGGCGGCGGCGCTGTTGGTTGGCTTTGGTCTCACGATGGGGTGGCGTGGGGTCGGCAGCTCGAACGCGAATCGCATTGTCGCACAGGATGCCGCGACGGCGGTGATGGCGCACTTTGCGCAGCCCGGCTACACGATGGCGGAAGTCTCCGCCGATCGCGCCACGCTGGAGCGGTGGTTGCGCGAACACGGCGGCCCGCCGAGCATTGCGGTGCCGCTCGCGATGCGTGGCTTGCAAACCTTCGGCTGTCAGGTGCTGGACGCGCGCGGGCAGAAAATTTTCCTGATCTGTTTCTTTCTCGATTCCGCGCCAGTCGCGCCCGGCGCGATGCCACTCAAGTCGGAGATGGTCGTGACTGCGCCCGACGGAACTATGATGAAAAAGAGTCGCCCGCTCGTGCATCTCGTCGTCGCGCCGCGGGCCGCATTTCGCGACGCACCTGCGCCGGGTGCGCGCGTGAAACTACCCGCGAACGGCGAGTGGAATTTCGAGACGTGGTCGGCGGGCGATCTCGTTTACCTTGCCGCCGCGGCGGCCCCGGCCGAGCGCGTGGCGGAATTGGCGCGGGCGCTGTAGCCGGCCCTACGATCCACGGGGCGTAAGCGGGGTGCCCTCACCCCGCTTA
>JANOAF010000114.1:0-5374 GCA_031411015.1 Opitutaceae bacterium
ACCGAATGCAGATGGTCGCTAATCACCAGCTCCGCCGCCCCCACCCGCAGCCGCGGTGCCGCAAGCGCCGCCACGCGATCCGCCAACGCGCCGAGCCCCTCGAAAAACGGCTGCACGTGCGCAAACAATTGCGCGCCGGCCGCCGTGCCGCGAAATGGACTCCGCTCGAAAAGTTTCGCCCCCAAATCCTCCTCAAGTTTCGTCATCTGCCCGCTCACCGCCGGCTGCTGAATGCCATAGGGGATGCGCCGCACCGCCGCACTGATTCCGCCGTGCTTGGCCACGTAATAGAACAGCTCCAAATGGTGAACGTTCATGCTGCGCGCATCCCGAGATTCGGCCGGGCGACCGCTACTCCGCCTCCTCTTCCCACACCCAGTCAGGCCAGAGTTCGCGCGCGTAGCGGCGCGACTCCTCCAGCACCAGTCGGATGAGTGGCGTTGCCTCGCCCTGCCACAGGATCGCGATCTCCACCGGATCGAAACCTTCGAGCGGTAGCACGCGCACGCCCGAGTGATTGACCACCTCGGGCAGTGCCACGCTCACGCCCAGACCGTATCCGCGCTCCACATAGCGCGCCACCAGCTCGAGCGAACTCGCCTCGATCGCTGGTGGCCACGTGACGCGACGGCGCTGTAACTCCTTGCGGAAGATCCGGCTGATGGCTTCGGTTGGCGGCACCGTCACCAGCGGCTCGGAAATTTCGCGGCGCGCCCAAAGTTCGGCGGCGGATTTCAGTTTCGATTCGCGCGGCACGACGAGCACAAGCGGCATCCGCAGCATCCGCGCGCAATTCAGCCGCGCCGGCAGGCGGCCCTCCAGCGGCGCGATCGCGAGATCGATTTCACCCGCGCGGAGCCAGGACTCGAGTTCCACGGTAAAGCCCGACCGCAATCCGAGCCGCATCTGCGGATGGTGTTCACGCAGGCGGTCCACGACCGAGTGCAGGTGCTCGCGGATGATCAATTCGGCGGCACCAAAGCGCAGCCGCGGTGCGGCCGCCTCGCGGATTTTTTCCTTCACGCCCTCGATCCCCTCGAAGAACGGCTGCACGTAGGCGAACAATCGCGCGCCCTGCGGCGTGAGCCGAAACGGGCTGCGACCGAAAAGCTTGGCCCCGACATTGTCCTCCAGCTGCCGCATCTGCCCGCTCACCGCCGGCTGCTGGATACCGTAGGGAATCTCGCGCACGGCGGCGCTGATGCCGCCGTGCTTCGCGACGTAGTAGAAAAGTTCGAGGTGATGGACGTTCATGGCGCGGGCTCCGGCAGCTCCTCCGCGACAAACCGATCCGGCCACGTCTCGCGCGAGTAACGCTGGATTTCCTCCATCACCGCTCGGACCAGCGGCGTGGGCTCGCCCCGCCAGATGAGGCCCATCGTGAGTGGCACGAAATCCTCCAGCGGCAGCACGCGCACATCGCGATGCTTCACCACCGAATCGATCCCGATGTTCACCCCGAAGCCGTCGCCGTTGGCGACGTAGCGCGTCACAAGATCGATCGATCCGGCCTCAATCGTCTGAGGCCAGATCACCCCGCGTTTTTTCAAACCCTGCTCGAAATTGCGCGTGAGGATCGTGACTGAAGGAAGGCCGACCAATGGCTCCGAGATCTTTTTTCGGGCCCAAAGTTCGGCCGCCGACTTCACGCCGGAACTCCGGTGGGCGAGGAGCACGAGCGGGACGTTTGCGAGGCGCAGTCGCCGCAGTCGCGCCGGCGGCCGCATCTCCACGAGCGTTGCCGCCAGATCGAGTTCACCCTGCCGCAGCCATTCCTCGAGCTGGATCTGAAAGCCCGTGCGCAAACTGAACCGCAGCCGCGGAAACAACACTTTCGTCCGCCGCATCACCGCGGGAATATGATCGCGCAGCACAAATTCCGAACCGCCGAGCCGCAGCTCCGGCTCTGCGCCGTGGCGGAGTTCATTTTTCAGCGCACCCAAATCTTCGAAGAACGGCTGGACGTGCGCGTAGAGCGTCTCCCCCGCCGGCGTCAGGCGAAACGGTGTGCGCTCGAAAAGCTTCGTCCCCGCCTCTTCCTCCAGCTTCCCCATCTGCCCGCTCACCGCCGGCTGCTGGATGCCGTAGGGGATTTTGCGGACGGCTGCGCTGATCCCGCCGTGTTTCGCGACGTAATAGAACAGCTCGAGATGGTGGACATTCATCTGGAAGCGCCTGAATAGAAAACGACCGCGCGCCGCGCACGCAACACACTTTCCGCCGGCCCAAGCGGACTGGGGCGCATTTCAGTTTTTTCCGTCGTAGGGGCGCGCCTCGTGCACGCCCTCGGAAAACCGGGCGCGGACAAGCCACGCCCCTACGGAACCCACGGCGTGTGAAATGTTCGGGCCAATCGCTCGACGCCGGAAAAAAATTGCATCATCGATGATCCGTTTGGCGGAAAATCCCGCACTGTCTGGCAACACCGCCCCCGCCAAACCTTGCAGCCGACCGTGCTCGTCCACGAGGCGTGGCTCCGCCTCGCCGGTCCCGACCAGCACACCTGGAACGGAAGCGGACATTTTTTCGGCGCCGCCGCCGAGGCCATGCGCCGCATCCTGATCGACCACGCCCATCGCAAACTCGCCGTCCGCCACGGCGGCGGCTTGGCGCGCGTCGGCGCTGACGACACGGGCATCGAGATCGCCGCGCCCGCCGGCAACGACGACGAATTGCTCGCCGTCCACGATGCCCTCGACCGGCTCGCCGCGGTCGATGCGCGTAAGGCCGAGCTGGTGAAGCTCCGCTATTTCGTGGGTCTCAGCATTGAGGAGACAGCCGAGGCGCTCGGCATCGCCGCGCCCACCGCGAAACGCGACTGGGCCTACGCCCGCGCCTGGCTTCACCGCGAAATCCGCGCAACGCGCAGCTAGCCTGAGTCCATCCTACCGCGGAGGCCGCAACCAACGAAGAGCAGAACAGAGCTTAACCGCGGATTACGCAGATGGCGCGGATGGCCTGAACTATTCCTGCCTTTATCCGCGTTATCGGCGCAATCCACGGTAAAAAGCTCCGTCACCGCAAAATCGTCGCGGCCTGCGACGAACTGAACGGACGGTAACACACCCAGAGGTGTGATAGATTCAGGCTAATCGGCGCTGACAATATCCGCTGCGCCCGATCACCCGTGTCCACGCTTCGCCGACTTGTCCGCCATAGCCTCGGCGAAGGAGGATTAGGCGAGGTCTGCACGCTTTCGCTCCTCTTTCGCCTCAGAAAATTTGCGGAGATTAGCGGTTCCACGCTCCCGAGTTTCAGAGTCGGGCATTGACCGCGGTCGAAGAAAAAACACTTCCCGCGCGTGATCCGATTCGGCGCGAAGTCTCGCATTGGAGTCATGAACCCGCACTCCGCAGTGCACCCCGCCCCATCATTCCGCCCGATGGCCCGCATCAGATTTATCAACTCACGCCCCGCGCGGGTTCCTGATAATCTCTGCGCACCCCCGCAGCTTCCGGCTGCCGCCCCCGCCCCAATTCTCACTCGCTCCCATGAAAACGAAAACGCCGCTCCTCGCCGCTCTCGCCGTTGCCACGGCTCTCTCGTTTAGCGGTTGCACCACCACACCGGTCCTGGGCCCGCCCACCGACAAGCTCCGCGACAACCTCGGCCGCGTCGCGGTGGTCGCCCTGACCAACTCGCCGCGGATTCGCTATCAAGTTCCCGACAGCAAGGCCGACGTCGCGGCGGAGAGCCAGTCGTTCGAGCTGGTCACGCCCCGCATGGTCGTGAACAAGACCGGCCCGGCCTACAGCCAGGCCGACGCACTCGTGATCGGCTCGCTCGCCATCGCCACGCCCTTGGTGGTGATGGGCGGCGCCCCGCTCGCACAGGAAATCCGCCGCGCCTACGGCCTCATCGTCGCCGTTTCCGCCGCGGCCGTCACGGCCGCGCGCGCCACCATGGACGCCGCGGTCGCCCCGGTGCGGTTCGAGCAGCAGCTCCGTGAAAGGCTCACGTCCGAGCTGAAACAAAAAACTGCGCTCACGACACTGGCCGCATCGCCGCGCGCCGCCGACACGCTCCTCGAACTCATGGTTTACGAGCCCAACGTGTCCGGGCGCGAAGGCATCAACCCCGGCCTCCGCCTCAGTCTCGGCCTGCGCGTGCGCCTCATCGATGCGCGCAGCGGTCGCGAACTCTACTACGACTATCTCGATTACCGCGGCGCGAAGCACACGCTCGTCTCTTGGGCCGCGGACGACGCACGCCTCTTCCGCGAGGAAATCGACCGCTGCCTTGCGCACCTGAGCTCTGAGATCGTCGCGCAGTTTCTTACCCGTCCGTCCGCCGAGGTCGCCGGGCGCGCCGAGCTCGCCGCCCTCGGGATCGAGCGTCGCCCGCCCTCGCCCGGCACGCCCGGTTGGCCGCTCCCGCGCACGCACCGCGCGCTGGCCCGCAATTGAAAGGCCTGCCATGAAATCCCCCACTCCTCCCTTGCTCGCGATGCTTTGCACCGCGCTCCTGCTGACGAGCGGCTGTGTCTCGTCCAAATACAAAATGGCCGCTAGCAGCGTTCCGCCGGCACCGACCCTAAATTTGCGCGGCGATCACGCCACCCTCGGGGCCTACGTCGATTCCGTAATCGTGTATCGCGGCCCCGGCTCCTGGAAACGCGACGCCTACTGGGACGAATACATCGTCTCCATCGAGAACCGCAGCCCGAACTCCGCCACCCTGCTTTCGGCCGAGCTGATTGACTCCGGCAACTTTGCCATCGCTCCCGGCAAATCGTGGGAGCGACTCGAAGGCGAAAGCCGCAAGTGGTGGAACAGTCACGTGCTCGGCCAGAATCTCGCACTCGGTGCGGGGACGGTTTTCGTCGGTGTCGGAGCGGTGGCCGCCCCCATCGGCGCATTTCTCGCCTACGCGGCCCTGCAGGGGGTGGCACTCACCCCCGTCGGCGCCGCTTTTATCGCGGTGCCGCTCGCCGCCGGCTGGCTGAGCGACACCAACGGAACGCACGCCAAGAAAATCGCCGCCGAATTCGACCTGCGCCGTCTTGAGCTGCCCGCCCAACTGCGGCCCGGGCAGACCACCCACGGCAGCCTGTTTTTCCGGCTCACGCCCTCGCCGAAGAAACTGGTGCTCACGTTTCGCGAGGCCGGCGAAGTGCGCGAGGTCACAATCGATCTCGCGCTCCTCGCCGACCTGCACCGCCGGTCCACCCCGCCGGCTGATCCCGCTCCCGTGGGCGAAACACTCGCGCCTGTCGCCGCCGTCGCTCCATCATCATGAAAACATTCCCACCCACCGCCCGCTCCTCGGGGCGGTGTCTCGCCCGCGTCTCCGCCCTCGCCCTCGCGCTCGCCTTCTTCGGCGCCGGCTGCTCCGGCGTTTACGTTCTCCGTCCCGTCGGCGAAAAACCCCACGC
>JANOAF010000115.1:0-2030 GCA_031411015.1 Opitutaceae bacterium
CGACGACCGCGCCATCGCCGATTACACCGAGGCCATCAAAGTCGCACCCGCCAGTGCCGCCGCCTTTCTCGGCCGCGGCTACGCGCACGACTCCAAGCGCGACTACGCCGCCTCCTTTGCCGATTTCGATCGCGTCATCCAGACCAACCCCAAGTCGGCCGACGCTTTCAACGGCCGCGGCTACGCGCGCAACGCCCAGGGCGATCACCAAGCGGCGATCGCCGACTACACCCGCGCGATCGAACTCAGCCCCCGCTTCGCCGCGGCATACCACAATCGCGGCACGACCAAACGCACGCTGGGCGACTTCACCGCGGCCGTCGCCGACTTCGATGAAGCGATCAAATTGAGTTCTCGCTATGCCGGCGCCTACAGCAACCGCGGCAGCACGAAACAGGCGCTGGGCGATTTCGCCGGGGCCATCGCCGACTACGACAAGAACATCGAGCTCAGCACGGGCGCCACCTACACGCACCTTTACCGTTTTACCTGCCTCCGCCGCCTGCAGCGCGAGCCGTCCATCGCGGAATTGTCCGCCATCGTCGGCCACTGGACTGCCGGCTGGACCAAATCTCTGGGTCGCTATCTTACCGGCGAAATCTCCGCCGCGACCCTGCTCGAGATCGCCGCGCGGGGCGGTGGCCGGACGGCGGATTCCCGGCCGTGCGAGGCGAACTATTTCATCGGCATGACAGAACTGCTCGCGGGAAACACGGGGGCTGCCCGCGGGCATTTCGAAAAATGTGTCGCCGTGAATCAACCCACGCTGACCACCTTCATCCTCGCCCGCACCGAACTCGCCCGCCTCAGCCCGACCGCGGCTCAACCCTAGCCCGCAAATTCCACCGTCACGATGAGTGCGTTGAACCGTCTGTCGCTTGGAGCCGCGGCGCCCCCGCCGCGGTTTACGAGCAAAACGCGGAGAGGGCGCCGCGGCTCCATGAAATATCCGCATCTCGTGACACCGCGCCACGATGCTGCGACTCTGTGGAAGATTTCCCTTCCGCTGCTCGTCATCTGCTTGGGGGGCGGGTGCGCTTCCCTCACGCCGCCTCCGGGCAATTCCCAAGCATCGCTCCCGCCCTCCGCGTCGAAGTGCCTCGTGCTGACCGACGATCCCCGCGACGCCAATCTCGGCGCCCTTGCGTTGGTGCCCCACCCGGAGGCCGTCTACTTCTCGCTGCTCCAAATGCCGCTGACGCGAAGCGAAGCCAGTGCACAAGTTTCCCGGCAAGCCACCGATGCCGTCATGAAAGACGTGCGCAACACATCTTCCGAAGCCATTCTCGCAGTGCCCGTGCTGTGGGCTGGTGCCGCGGTCGGCGGAGCGATCTACGGTGTCCTCGCCGGCATGAGCGAAGACGAGGCGAAAAGGGTCGTGCCACCGCTGAGGCAAGCCAGTGCGGGCTTCGCACCCGGGGCTCGGTTGTCAAAAACGATTCAGGCACACGCGACCGAACTTCCCGCCCGCTCGCTGACCTTCGTCACGGAGTCGGTGCCGGTCGAGCCACCCGATGCCGCCACTCGAGCGCGATCCGGTCCCTACCGAGGCGCGGAGCAACTCGCGCCTTCACCCGCACCCCATCCGCTGGCCGCGCGCAACATCGACACGCTCGCGATCCTCAGTGTCGCGCACGGCTTGGGCGGCGAACAGAATATCAACCCACCGCAGGCGCTCTACCTGCGCGCGCATGTGCGTCTCATCCGCACCCGGGACTGGAGCCGCGCCGGCGACTTCGTCGTCGAATACGTAAGCGATCCGCGTCGGCTGGCCGCCTGGGCCGCGAACGACGCGCAGCTCCTGCGGCAGGAATGGGAAATCGCCGCGCAAGCCGTGGAAGCCCAGGTCCTCGGCTGGTTCACGCGACCGGCCCGAGACCAACTCTCCCAATGAACCAATCACCGCGCCCTGCGCTCAGCTCCTTCCCGTTCACCCGCACCGAATTCGCCCCTCTGCCCGCACTCACGTCGCCACCATGAATTCTCCTTCCCTGAAGCGCAGCGCGGGCGTCCTCGCGTTGCTGCTCGCC
>JANOAF010000116.1:0-3044 GCA_031411015.1 Opitutaceae bacterium
CCCGCCTCCGCCGCCTGCGGATGCGCCGCCACGACCATGCCGTGCGGCGCCGTCACCGGCGTGACTGTGACCGGCACGCCGGCACGCGCGAAGGAGGCGATGAAAAGGAAAACAGCAGGGCCGAAGATTTTCACGTTACAGCAATCTGCCCCAACGGAGCTTTCGTTGGAAAGTCCCAAAACTCCGATTACCGCGCACCCCGATCCGGTTCACCTCAAACCGATCTACCAGCGGGAGTGTGTTCACTCGATTGCCGATGCGAAATGCCACCTGCACGCCCGCCTCGTGCAGCACAGTCTGCATCGCCGTCTTGGCCGCAGGGCCGCGGGGGCGGCGCCCAAATGGAAACGCGAGGGCCGGTGCGGGTAGCACACCAAGTTGACGCAGCGCCGCGAAATTCTCCCTCACGTCGGCTGCGATCTGCTCGCTCGTGAGCGAGGCGAAGTTTAAGTGGCGGTGCGAGTGCAGCGCCAATTCCCAGCCTTCGTCAGCAACGGCGCGCAGTTGCACGCCATTCATCAACGGCCGCGCCTCGCGGTCCCACGAACTCGTTCCGCCGACGAAGGCAGTCGGCACGAAGACCGCCGCGCGCACGCCGTGTCGCTTGAGCACGGGCAGCGCCAGATCCAGCGTATCAACGTAGGCGTCGTCGAACGTCACGAGGATGGGCCAGGCGGGGAGCGCAGTCTGCTCCACCGCCCCACGGGCCACATCGGCCAGCGTGACAAATGCCCAGCCTTCGGCCCGCAACCACGCCATCTGCGCTTCCAATTGTGCGACCGCCACCGTTAGGTCGTCGCCACCCGTGGCTGAGACCTTGTGATACATCAGCACGCGCAATCCGCGGCGGGCAAATGAGAACATGCCGCGCAACCATAGCGACGACCGCGGGGTTGACAACGACGTTATGGCATTAGAACAACAGCAGATCTCTAGCGCCAACTGCGATGCCCGCGTCCCCACCCACCACTCTTCCCCTGTCGGTCGTCATTATCGCGCTGAACGAAGCCCCGCGCATTGGCGGCTGCCTTGATTCGGTGCACGAGCTAGCGGACGACGTCGTGGTGGTCGATTCGCACAGTAGTGACGGCACGTGCGCCATCTGCCACGCGCGAGGCGCGCGGGTATTTCAGCGCGCCTGGACGGGATATTCGGCGCAGAAAAATTTCGGTAACGCTCAAGCGCGGTATGATTGGGTGCTGTCCATCGACGCCGACGAACGCGTCTCCGCCGAACTCGCCACGGCGATTCGCGAGGAATTCGCCGGCGGTCCACGCTGCGACGCCTACTCGATTCGTTTCGAGAACTATTTTGGGCCGCGCCGCATCCGGTTCGGCGCGTGGAATCCCGAGTATCACGTGCGGCTGTTCGACCGCCGCCGCCTCGCGTGGAATGAAGACGACGTGCATGAGGGCCTGTGCTCCGCCGTCGAAGTGCGCTCGGGCCGCTTGCACGGCAGCATTCGCCATCTCACCGTCGATTCGCACGCGCAGCTCGCCGAGAAAACCGAACGCTACAGCGCGCTTTTTGCGGCGAAGGTCCGCCGCCGCACCCGCCCGCCCGGTGCGTTGAAAGTCTGGCTCAACCCGATGTGGCGCTTTGTGCGCGACTATGTGGTGCGTCTCGGGGTCCTCGACGGCGCGGCCGGAGCCGTCATCGCGTGGGAATCGGCGCGCTACACGCATCTCAAGTATGCGCGGGCGTTGCCCGCAGGACGCTCAATCCGCCTCCTTCAACAGCTGACGCTGGCCGGCGGCTGCGCGGCGCTGGCGTTGATACTCACGCGGCTACCCTTGGCGAAAATGCGCGGCGACAACTATCTACTTTCGGCGAAGATAGCGGTGTCTGACATCGACGACGACTTTCCAAACATGAACTCACGCTCGTTCGATGACGACGACGATGATATCGTCGTGTAGCCGGCATCAAGGGTGACACGGCTGGTCCTGCGCCGCGAGTCAGCGGCGTCTGGCAAGTATCGTTGGAGTGCCAGTTGCGTAATCGCGCCAATCAAGGCGTCCGGCGCCGAGTAATCGCGCCCGTCGGCGGAAGGCACTCCCTTGATCATGACGCAAAGCACGAACGGCCGATCCGCGAGACGCACGATGCCCACATCGCAACGCATCGTTGGGCCGGAGCCTGATCGGCCGGCGAACATCACACCACGCGGCAGCTCGCGGCGAAAATAGCTGACCTCGGGCACAGACAGAACGTCGATGATGCCATCCGACGTGGCACGATTCACCACTTCACCGCGGTAGAGCAACTCAAGCGCCCGCATGACCGACCGCGGGGTGCCTTCGTTTTCAGGCCCGCCCTGATAGTCGCGCCGACTCACCACCCGCCGCTGAAATTTGATCTCGGGGGTGCCTTGGGCGGCCAGGGAGGCGTTCACATTTTCCATGCCCACCACATCGGTGAGAAAATTCGCCGCACTGTGATCGTTCACCGCGATCATCATGACGGCGTAGTCACGCAAGGTCATGGAAACCTTGTCCCGGTTCATATAGCGAAGCACCCCGCTGCCCCCCGATATCGCCGATCCCGGCAGTCGACGCACTTCTCCGAGCGAAAGTTTTTTCGCCGCCGCCTGTCGAAACAACTCCGCCACGAGGTGAATGCGAATGCTCGAGCCCTGCGGGAAAACCACATCGGGCTGGATCAAAAATTCCTCGCCTGACTTCAGCTCCTTGATCGCAACGCCGGCATCGAGGCCGGATGATTTGACTGCGGCCGCCAAGCTTTGCTGAAAATCTTCGCGCGAAGCGACTGCGGCCTGGAGACAGGCAGCGCTAACGACAGCGAGAGCAGCGACGAGGCAACGCACGGGGCAGCGGGATGGCGTCTGGCACAATGGGAACCGGGTAACCGCGAGCAAGCTCCCTTCCATGGGTGATCTGCAGAATTGCTTCAACACCTGCGCCGAGGAGAAGCAACCGCCCGAGCTTTTCCCGCTGCCACATTAGAATCCGCCGGCGGCGGCGGTGGAAAACAGATCGTCAAACCGCCAGCGAAACTTGAGAGTGAAAAGTAAGGGCCGGTGG
>JANOAF010000117.1:0-3130 GCA_031411015.1 Opitutaceae bacterium
GTGGCCCCGGATGGGCGTGACTTAAATTACGCCAAGTTCATTGATCAAGGCGAGCAACGTATCACCCGAAGCACCCATAGCGAAGATTACAACTCACATAACACCACGCGACTCGATGTCGAGAAGGTCCTCCCGGTGAGTGTCATCTCCGCCGCCGATATGGAGATTCGTGACGCCTCCCAACCCTCCGACTTACTCACGGCGCTACCCCAGGTCACCGGACTCCCGGGTAACGAAACGGCCACCCTCGGTGCCACGGCCCGCGGCGACAACGCCACGATTTCTCTCCGCGGCATTCCCTCCGGCAATACGTTGGTGCTGCTCAACGGCCGCCGTCTCGTCCCGCATCCGATTAGTCAGGGCGAAGCCGGCGTCCCGACACTCTCGACCAACGTCAATCAACTCCCCAATCGGGGACTGGAGCGCGTCGAGGTGCTCCGCGACGGCGCCTCGTCGGTCTACGGCACCGATGCCGTCGCCGGCGTCGTGAACTACACCACGCAGAAGCGCTACCGCGGCACCGAACTTTCCTACCGTTTTGGCCAGACCCGCTATGAGGATGGCCAGGAGTGGCGCGCGACGCTGACGCACGGCCTCGAGTTCGCGCAGGGCAAGGGTCGCGCCACCCTCAGCGCCGATTTCTACCACCGCGCCGCGATGCAGGCCAGTGCCCGCGGTTTCGCCGCCGATAACAACCACAGTGACCTCGCTCCTGCGCCGTGGAATGTCGCCACCAACACCACGTTCAACGGCCGCTCCGCGACTACGCCTTTTGGTAACTACCTCCTCGGCGCGGTCACCGCCACCGACCAATATGGCAGCGTCACCGGCTTCACTGGCGCGCGGCCCACGGGCGTTCCGGCCACACTGGCCGCCGCGACTGGCCTCTTCGTCCTCCAGCCCAATGGCACGGGCGGCGCGGCCTTCGGCACCGCCGCACCGAGTCGTATCGGCGTCACGGCCGACTACTACTGGAACAACAACGCCTACCGCGTCATCCAGCCCAAGTCGGACCGCACGAATATTTTCGCCAGCACCGAGTTCGACCTCACCTCGAACATTACCGCTTTCGCCGATGCGAGCCTCTACCGCGCCGAGTCCAACACCTTTCGCGAACCCGACGGTATCACGCAGAGCACCGATGGCTTCGTCATCGTGCCGGTCACCAATCCCTACAATCCTTTCGGCAATCGTTTCTGGTCACCGACCGGCGCGCCCAATACCGACGGCACGCCGCGCCTCACGGGCACGCCGTCGGCCGTTTCCATTACGAACAAGCGTCTCTTCGACCTCGCGACGCGCACCGCCTGGGTCGACACCTCCGTCTACCGCGGCGTCGCCGGCCTGCGTGGTAAACTCCTCGATTCGTGGACGTGGGAGGCCGCACTCCTGTGGTCCACAGCTCGCGTGATCGATAATGAAGAAGGGCCCAATCGGAAGAGCTCACTGATCGCCGCGCTCAACCAGACCGATCCGGCCAAGGCCTTCAATCCCTTCACCCGCACATTCGCCGTGCAGAATGGAAGTCTTGTCCCCACGGGCGTCTTTCAAAATCCCGACAGCGTCACCTCCACGTTCCGCTCCAGCTTCATTCGCAGCGGCATCACTAAACTCGGCAGTGGCGACTTCCGCGCGAGCGGCGATGTCTTCCCTCTCTGGCGCGGCCTCAAAATCGGCGGCGCGTTCGGCGGTGAGTTTCGCTACGAAGCCTACGACGATTTCCGTCCGCCCTACGCTGGCCTCAATCCTCCCGGCTCTGGACTCAGCCCCGACTCCAACGATTTCCTCGGGTTCTCGCCGAACTCCGATACCCACGGCAACCGTCACGTCGCCGCCCTCTACGCCGAGGCCGTCGTCCCCGTGGTCGGTGGTGCGTTTAAGCTGCCCCTCGTGCAACTCTTGGAGTTCACGGCGGCCGCGCGCTACGAGAGTTACACCGACTTCGGCTCCACCACGAAACCGAAGTTTGGCGTGAACTGGAAACCCGCCTCGTGGGTTATGGTGCGCGCCTCTTACAACGAAGGTTTCCACGCGCCCAACCTCGCGCAGCTTTTCATCGGCACCCTCATCCGCACCGTTACCGGCAGTAACGACACCTATCGTAGCATCGTCACCGGGCTCACCACGGATGGTCCGTCGAACCGCCGCAGTGTCGCCTCGGGCAACCGCACGTTGAAGCCGGAGACATCGACCGGAAAATCCGCCGGCTTTGTCATCGAGGTGCCGCGCGTTAAGGGTCTCTCGATTGGCGTCGACTACTGGGAAATCAACCAGAAGAGCCTGATCTCCTCGGGCGGCGGCATCCCGGAGGACACGGCCGCCCTTCAAGCGGCCACCCAAGCGGCCCTCGCGCGCGGCACCGCCATCGGCGCCATCGATCTCGGCTCGGGCACGGCCAACTATCAGGGTGACCCGTCGGTCGTGCGTCTCCCGGTGACACAGGCCGACCGCGACGCCTTTGCCGCCTACAACGCTCGCCAAGCTCCCGGCAATCAGCGCGCCGTCGTCGGCGGCATCGACATCATTCGCTCCAGTTACTTCAACAAATCGGCTCAGTTCGTGAACGGCTTTGATTTTGACATCAACTACCGCTTCCCAGCGCTGCCGGTGGGGCAGTTCAACTTCAACACCAGCTGGACCTACCTAAACGACTTCCACGCCTACACCGCCGCCGGCTCGGCCCGCACCGAATACAAAGGCGGCAACAGCGCCAACGTCGGCGGTGCCACGCCCGATTGGCGTGGCTCCGCGACGCTCAGCTGGCGCAAAAAGCAGTGGGGCGCCGGTCTGGGCCTCTACTACGTGGCCAGCTACACGGACGTGAATGCGACGACGACGCAGACCGTGTGGGACAGCCTCGGCAATCCCACCTACATCAAGCCCGTCTTCAACAACGGGGCCTACAACTACCGCTACGTCGTGCACGACACCAAGACCTACAACGCGTTCGTCACCTACCGCGTCGCCGCCCAGAATCGCTGGCTCAACAACACGAGCCTCCGCCTCGGCGTAAACAACCTCTTCGATGCCAAGCCGCCGCTCTCCTCGGACCAGCGCGGCTACGATCCCAGCGTCTACAACGTAATGGCCCGCGGCCTCACTTGGAGCGTGCAGGCCACGAAGAAACTCT
>JANOAF010000118.1:0-12401 GCA_031411015.1 Opitutaceae bacterium
GTGAGGCCGTTGAGGAAATCCTTCACCGTCTGGATATCCAAACCAATCTGGGTCGGGCTTTGCACGGTCTTGCCATTGAGCACCGCACCGACCGCGGCCCCGGCCCCGGCCTGAAACTCGGGCAAGTTCTTCGCGAAGTAGCCGGCGAGGCCCGTGTTCGACTCGATGATGCGCGAGTCGGGCAACGCGTGGTTCAGCGTAAGGCGCAGCCCGCGGAAGAGATTGGCCGTGACCTCGAATTCATAGCCCTTGGTCTTGAGGCTTTGCACATCGCGATAGGCCAGGGCCGTGTGCTCGGAATCGGTGTAGCCGAGGTTGGTCCAAATCCGGTTCAACGTGCCCGCCTGATTGCCGGCGATCAGCGTCCCGATGGAGCGGGCGTTGTAGTAGCTCGCCGTCGCATACAGGCGGTTGTCGGCAAGCGAAAACCGCAGGCCGAAATCGGTGCCCTTGCCGCGCGGGTTCTCGAACCCGCCGCCCTCAATCTTGCCGAGACCGGTGGTGACGCCGGAAAAGTTTTCCGAGTAGTTCGCGTTCAGGCCGAGCCAGGGCAGCACATAAAAAACCGTGCCGACGTTGCTGGTGACCGCCCGCGGGGAAGTCCGATCGCGGATGCCCTCTTTGTTCGTTTTCGTCGCGGCATCGTAGGCCCCCATGAGGATGCGGCCGTTGGCGTCGAAACCATATTGGTCGAGGTTGTTCCGTTTGCTGCGATCCTGCCGCATGCCGCCGATGATCGACAGGCGGTCGTTAAAGAACGTGGTGTTCGAAACGATCTGGCCATACATGGAGCGGCCTTCGTCTTCGGCCGCGTAGCCGGTGTTGACCTCGGCGAACTGGGCCCCGGCGGGCAGGCCGGGAAGGCCAGCGGGCGCGGTCTTGCCAATGTTGGGCAGCGGCTGATCCCAATAGATGCGGTAGGCGATCCGGTTCACGTTGTTCGTCGGATTGGGCTGCGCGGGATTGTTGATCCAGCGGGTGGCGCGCGTGAACATCTCGAAGGTGCCGCGGCGGTAACCGCCGATCACGCTGAAGCGCTGCTTGAGGTCGAGGTTGAGGCCGAAAATTTTCTGCTGCTCAAACTTGAACGAGGTGAGCACGCGCACGTCCTGGCTGGTGTTCTCCTGATATTGACGGCCCATCGTGACCTCGGCGTAGGGCTTGAGGTAGTTCGGGTTCGTCTGTCCGTTCGGGAGCAGACGATTGACGTCCATGAAATAAGTCGCGCCGGTCTGGTCAGTCGTCTCCTCGGTGGGGCCGTAGACGTGGGTGGCACCCGCGATCTGGGCGAACCAGTTGTCGCTGAAGCTATGGTCGAGGAAGACCATCGTGCTGTTTAAAACCTTCTGCGCGCGGGCGTCGGCCGGCCCGAGGCGAAAATCTTTGGAGGGCAGTCGCGCGAAATTCGGGATGTCGGTGCGGCCCTGCCACGGCATCCGGTAGCCGGTGCCGGTGGAACGATATTGGTTGCCGCGATAATCGAGGATGCCGGCACCGGGGTTGTTCAAGGTGTAGACGAGATAGCTGTTGGTCGCGCTAATCTGAGTGAGGCCGCGGCTGCCGAGACCCGCGTTGTTGCCGAGTGCGGTATTGTTCGTGTTGACGCTAACGCGATCCCAGAGGGAGGCGTTCTCCTGATAATAACGGTTGTAGAGCACCTCGCGCTGGTCGTTGTGCTCAAACTCGGCGCGCACCTGGGTTTTGGCGAAGAGCTTGTAGGAAGCACTGACGTGAAACGCATCCACATCGGTAAACGTGCCGTTCTGAAATCCCTTGTAGCGCTGGACGAGGCCGTTGAAACGCAGCGCAAATTTGTCCACTCCGTAGTTGTAGTCGACCGCGGAGCGCCAGCCGCCGTAGGAGTCGGCGACGAACCGCGCCTCACCGCGGCGGACGCCGAAGCGCGCCATTTTGGTGAGATTACCCGAGAGGCCGCCGATGGAAGAGCTGCCGAAAAGGAGCGAATTGGGGCCGCGCGAAAACTCGTAGCGCTCGGAGTTATAGGCATCGGAGTTGAAGAGAAAGCTGAAGTAGTTGCGCGTGGGATAATTTCCCGCGCCCCCGCTGTTGCGGAAATTCATCTCAAAGGAACCGAACGGTCCCTGGTTGAGGCTCTCCTGCGTGCGCGTCTCGACGTTCACCGTCCAGCCGATGGCGTCGAGGAGGTTGGTGACGTTCATATCGTCCATGAACTGCGTCGTCATCACCGAGATTGAAGCGGGCGTGAGCTTGAGCAGAGTATTCGCGCGACCGCCGGCAAGCGAACTGTCTGCGGCATAGCCGGTGTCCTTCGCGGTCGAGACCTCGAAGGGATTGAGCAAGACCGTGTCGCTCTTGGGCGCAGCGTTGGCTGCGGTGGGCATGGTCTGGGCGTTGGCCAAGGCCGCGAGGACGCTGAGTCCAATGGTGACAAGCAGGCAGCGACGGTGCGCGACCGAATGGGGTATTGCAGGACTCATAAGGGTGATAAGGGGTGTTGGGGCAGAGCGAAATTCGCATTTCGCCATCAAGGGTAGGAACGCGCGCCTGACGCTTTGCCCGGAGACTCGTTTCGCGCGGCGACCGAACTTGTAGTTAATCTCTGGCTTCTTCGGGTGCGGGCAATTGCGAAATCCCACTAACCTGCGCAACGCTCCGGCTCCGCCCGCGTCCGGCGCACACTTACTCTCGGCAGCGTCTTTCCTCCACCCAACCTTTATGTCCACCGCATCGTCTCCCTTTACCCGGCGTCGTTTTCTTGCCGCCACCGCTGCGGTGCCCGCCGTCCTCGCTCTGCGCTCGCTCACCGGCGAAGCCCTGGCCGCGACCGCACCCGCAACAAACGTCCCCAAGAAAAAATATCCCATCGGCATCGAACTCTACGCCGTGCGTGGTGAGCTAACGAAAGATCTCCCCAATACGCTCCGGACGGTCGCCAAAATCGGTTACGAGGTCGTCGAGTTCTATGCACCGTATTTCGCGTGGACGTTTCCCTACGCGAAACAGGTGCGCACGATGATGGATGATGTCGGCCTCCGCTGCTACTCGACGCACAATCACATCCAATCGTTCACCGCGGGCGAGACGATGGCGCACGGCATCGAGCTGAACCAGATCCTCGGCGCGAAGACACTCGTGATGGCCGCCGCCCCGCGCGGCACCAACAACGCCGAAGCGTGGAAAAAACTCGCCGGTGATCTAGCGGCCGCGACTGCCGCTCTCCTCCCGCACGGCCTCACCGCCGGGTTCCACAACCACGCGAGCGAATGGGCCAAGGTCGACAGCGACACGCGCATCATGGACATCCTCGCGGCCCACACGCCGAAGGAGTTCGTGCTCCAATTCGATGTCGGCACCTGCATCGAAGCCGGGGCCGATCCCATCGCGTGGATCAAGGCCAACCCCGGCCGCATCCAGAGCGTTCACCTCAAGGATTGGGCGCCCGGCACGCGGCAGGAGGAGAAGGGCTACCGCGTGCTCTTCGGTGAAGGCGTCACGCCGTGGAAGGAAATCCTCGCGACCGCCGAAGCGGTCGGCGGCGTCGAATATTATCTCATGGAGCAGGAGGGCAGCCGTTATTCGGAATTCGAGACCGCCGAGCGCTGCCTCGCCACCTGGAAAAAAATGCGCAGCTGAACGAGTCGCCCTCGATCTGATTGTCCCCGGAAAACTTTTCCATGAAACAATTTTTCTCGTTCTGCCTCGTTTCCAGCGCCCTCGTTTTCGACCTGCCCGCCCAGCCGGTCGCAACTCCGCCCGCGTCACCACCGCCGCCGGTGGCTGCGCGCGGGGCGCGGCCGCCGAACAATCCCGCCGTCGATGCCGTCTACAAATTGGGCCCTGACTCGCAGCTCAACGACGGCGTGCCGCGCGGCAAATTCTCCGAGGCACGGGTCATTCCGTCGCAGGTTTTTCCCGGCACGCAGCACACGTATTACGTCTACGTTCCCGCCCAATACGATCCCCGCACGCCGACGGCGCTCATGATTTTTCTCGATGGCCAGGCGATGATGGCCGAGCCCGGCAGCGTGCAGGGCCATCGGGTGCTCGATAACTTGATCTACCGGCGCGAGATTCCGGTGATGCTCGGCGTCTTCATCAATCCCGGCCGCCGCCCGGACCAACCGGAACCCTCGGCGAAAGAATGGGGCGACCGCACCGCCAACCGGAAGGAGGAATACGACACGCCGAACGACAGGTTTGCCCGCGTGATCATGGAGGAGCTGATGCCCGCACTGAAAAAGGACTTCAACCTCTCCCCGGATCCCGAGCTGCACGGGATCATGGGCACGAGTTCGGGCGCCATCGCGGCGTTCGGCGTCGCTTGGTTTCGGCCCAACGATTTTCGCAAGGTGATCACCCTGACCGGCAGTTTCACCAATATTCGCGGCGGCCACATTTTCCCCGAGCTGGTGGCCGCAAGCGAAAGGAAGCCCATCCGTATTTTCATGCAGGACGGCCGCAACGACAGTCGCAACCCCACCGATCCGACGCGCGATTGGTTTTTCCAAAATGTCCGGCTCATGCGCGCGCTCACCGCCAAGAGTTACGAGGTGAACTACAGTTGGGGCATCAACAACCACGGCCAGAAACAGGGCGGCGCAATTTTCCCCGAAATGATGCGCTGGCTCTGGCGCGACCACCCCGTCTCCACCGATCCGAACGACATGGTCGAGCGCTCGCTCCGCGGGCCGTTTGTCCCGGCGCAGCCGTAGGCAGGGATTCAAACCGGTCATCCCAAGGTCCGTTTATTTTCGGACTTTCCCCGACATGGGCGAGACGCCCATGCCACGTGGCACCGGCGTCTCGCCCGTGGTTTAGTCAAAAAACGAGAGAACGCTGGGATTAGGCAATCTGGCGCGGCGAATCGGCTTCGGCCCGCGCGCGCGACTACAGATTCGCCAGCCGCGTGTTCGCGTCGCCGAAGTGATCGAGGCTGACGCCCATGCGATCCATGAGCGACAGGTGCAGGCTGCAAACTTTGCGGTTTTCATCGCCGGCCTTGAGGTAGTCGAGCACGCGGCCGGTTTTGAGCGAGCCGCCGCCTTTGCCCGTGAGCAGAATCGGTAAACGCTCGGCGCTGTGCGCATCGCCGTCGAAGAGACTCGAGGCGAGCATGAGGATCGAATTGTCGAGCAGCGTGCCGTCGCCCTCCTTGATTTCCTTCATGCGCTGCGTGAGGTAGGCGAACTGCGCGATGTGATATTGGTTCGTCTTGAGATACATCGCCTCCTTGTCCACGGCCTTGCCGTTGTGCGTGAGGTCGAGGTGCAGCGCGCCGTGCACGCCCTCGAGGAACTTAAAGTTCATCTGCGAAAGATCGTTGTTGAGCATCAGCGTCGCGAGGCGGGTCTTGTCCATTTGGAACGCGAGCACCGTGAGATCGAGCATGAGCTTCATGTGATCGGGCACATTCTGCGGCAGCTCGTTTTTCGGGCGTGGCATGTTCGGCTGCGTCAGCGTCGGCCGCCAGCCCTCGATGCGTTCGTCTTTCGCGGCCCGCTCGATCCGCTTCTCGATGTCGCGGATGGATTCGAGATATTCCTCCAACTTCACGCTGTCGCCGCGGCTGATCTTTGGTCGCAGGCTCTGCGAGTCCTGCCGGACTTCGTCCAGAATACTGCGGTCGAGCTTGCGGCCCGTGCCGTCGCCCACGAGCCGGTCGAACGTCCGCGAGGGATAAATTTCCTTCGTCGCGGGCTTCGTCGGCGAAACCCACGACAAACTCGAGCCGTAGATCATCGAGAGGCCGTCCTCGAGGCGGAGTTCGTTGGGCTCGATGCCGAGCACGAGGCTCGGGACCGCCGTGCGCCCCCCGATGCGCGCGGCGAGAATCTGATCCATCGTCGTCCCGAGGCGAATATCGCCAGGATCGAGGCTGACGGGAGCGCCCGACAGCAGGTTCATCCGGCCCAGATGCGGACTGGTCGAAGCGAGCGCGGACTTACTGTAGAGACCGTCCACAAACACCATGTCCTCGCGATGCGGGAGCATCGGCAGCACGGCTGGCCCGAGCTCCATCGCCGCGCCACTGCCCTTCGCCCACCAGTGAATCGGTTCCACCCCGTTCGAGAAAAACACGATGCCCAGTCGCAGCGGCGGCTTGTGGCTCTTCGCCGCGGCCGCCGTCTGCCCGAGCAACGGCAACGATTCCAACCACGGCAGTGCCAGTGCGACGCCCGCGCCCCGCAGGAAGTGACGCCGGGAAAAACTCGTGTGGCTGGGGCGATGGGCGGGTGAGTTCATGGGGCGGTTAAGAATTACTGCGACGCGCGGTTCGCGTCTTCGTCCTGACCCTGACGGTGCCGAAATTGGCGGCTGGCGACGATCTTGGTCGCGAGGTCCGAGAACGTCGCGTTGCCACCAGCGGCGGTCAGCTCGTCGAGCAGCGGGCGATCGGAGGCAAGGACGGTGCGGCCCAGCGCGTAGCCGAGCATTTTCTTCGCGAGCGTCTTCATCACCTGCGGTTCCTTGCTCTGGAGATAACGGAGGAGGCCCTCGGCGCCGACGATCGTGGATTTGTCGGCAAACTCGCCGGTCACATCCACAGCCAAACCGTCCTGATACGTCGCGCGCGTGCGCCCAATCGCGTCAAAGGCCTCGAGCGGAAAGCCCAGCGGGTCGATGCGCAGGTGGCAGTTGGCGCAGGTGGCGTTGCGTTTGTGCTCATCCAGCCGCGCGCGCAGCGTCAGCCCGCCGAAGGCCTTGGGATCGCCGGGCAGCGAGCCGGCATCCGCGGGCGGTGGCGGCGTCGGCGTGCCGAGGATGCGGCGCAAGAGCCAGTCGCCGCGCTTGACCGGGCTCGTGCGCAGCGGCGCCGAGGTCGTCGTCAACACCGAGCCGAGGCGCAGCGCACCGCCGCGGTTGAAGGCGTTCGCGCCGTCGATTTTTATGACGGCGTCTTTCGATTTCACGTCGGTTTCGATCCCATAGAACTTGGCGAGCGGCTGGTTCAGAAACGTGTAGTCCGCGTGCAGCATCTCACGCAGCGGACGCTCGTGGCGGACGAGATACTCAAACGTGGACACCGCCTCGTCATACATCGCCGCCTGCACCTCCTCGGTAAATTCCGGGAACCGGCCGGTATCGACGCCGCGAAATTGATCGAAGTGATAGAAGCCGAGCCATTGGCCGAAAAATTCCGTCGCGAGCCGGCGCGCTTTCGGGTCGGCGGTCATGCGCTTCACCTGCCGGGCGAGTAGCGCCGGCTTGCTCAACTCCCCCGCCGCGGCAGCTCGGCTCAATTCATCATCAGGAATTGACGACCACAGGAAGAAGCTCAGCCGGCTCGCCATTTCCCAACCGTTGAGCGGTCGCTCGCTGCGCTGGGCCACCGACTCCACGCGATAGAGAAAAGCCGGCGACACGAGCACGCGGGCGAGCACCGCCCGGATCGCATCGTCGTGTTCCAGCGCATTTGCCTCCCGGCAGCGGCGGTAAAAATTCTTCAGCCTCGTCTTCTCCTCGCCCGTCAGCGGGCGCCGCCAGGCGCGACTCGCAAACGCCAACGCATCCTCGACGTGGCCCGGCTCGGCCTGCCGGAGCGCTTTTGCCCCTTCGCCGTAGCGCGCCCGCAACGTGACCACATGCGGCCGCGCTTCGGCCGGAAGGGCGGCGATTTGAACGGCGTCCATGTCCTGAATCCGTCGGCCCTGCAGCGCGAAACCATAATGCTCCGCGAGCATGCCGAGGTAGGCATCGTGGTAAGGCCAAGAGCCAAGCAGATCGTGCCACGCCTCATTCAGGCGGATGCGGTCGGCGCCATCGACGATGAAGTCGGTGAAAAACGCGTCGGACCGTTGATACTTAACCTTCATCACAAAGGCGTCGTGCTCCGGGGTGTTAAAGGTGCTGTCGAACGGCAGCGGCACCGGATCCTTGTCGGCGGGATTCGCCTCGCCGTGCGAGTTCGGCGGGAGCAGCGCGGCATATTCAGCAATCCCCGCGCGAAACATCTTATAGCCCGCGCTCGCCGGGTCGCCAATGAACGCCCGCGCCCGCGCGCCACGCGCTGGCACCAGCTCGCTGTCCGCCACAACCACCCGCACCACCGCATTGCGATCGGCGCCAAGCTCGGCGTCGACTTGGAGTTCGGCGGTGGTGCCGGCCGCCGCTGGCGGCAATTCGAACGTGACAATTCCGGTCGCCGCAAAATCGTCCGGGCCCAGCGTCACGCCGTCGGGGCTGGTGCCGAAGGCGAGTGCCGCCGCCACGTCAGCGGGCAGCAAGGAGTGCAACGACGCTGTCGCCAGAATCGGCCCGGTCGGCCCGCGACCACGCGCGATGGCGTTGAGTTCTGCGGCCGTCGGAGCCGGCCCGCCGCGCCGGCCCACCGATGCGCCCCGCGTGATGACGCGCGGATTTCGCCAGATCACGACGGGCTTCGTGCTGCCGAGCGGGTTGATGTTCGAAAAATTGAGCACCACCTTGATCGGCGCGTTGGCCGCCGGGGCCGGGGCGCCGCGCCCGCCGCGGCCAAAGCGCTGCCCCAGAGGATAGACGTAGGCGTGCGTTGTTTCCACGGCCAGCGACTTATCATCGAACACGAGCGGGCTTTCGTCGCCGGCTCCGCCCGCCGCCGCATCGCCGCGGCCGAAGAACCAACTCGGCCAAGTGGTCAGCTGCTTTTGGATTTCGTCGCAACCCGTTCGCGCCCGCGCGATCGAAGCCGCCGCATCGGCCGTGGGCGCCGGCAGCGCCTTCCAGCGATCGACGGTGTCGCGGCTGGGATAGCCGAGCCCCGCGCGATTTACGACTGACCACAGATGCTCGGCAAAACGGCCGGCGATTCCCTCCTTCGCCGCCAAACTGCGCAGCGTCGCCGCGCGATCGCCCAGCGCCACCCGATGCTGATAATACCACGCGACGAAAAACGCCTTGCCGTAGCGATCGAGTCCCATCGGGCCTCCGCCCTCGCCCGACACCACGCGAAATCCCTTGGCCGCGTAGAGGTCCGCGATGCGGTTGAGCGCCGACAGCTCAAGACCGGTCTTCCCGGGGTCAGAGTAGAATTGCAGCGGGCCCGCCCCGATGACCGCGTGATCGGCCACGGCTTTGGCGGCTTCGAGGTAACGCTCGATGCTGGCGTCCTGCACAAATTGCACGTCGCCAAAATTGGTAAACCCCTCGCCGCCGACCGAGTCGCTCGAGGCGTCGATGCCGACGGCGATGTCGATGCCCGTCAGATCCCGGATCGCGTAGGCATACTCGCCGCTGGTCAGACGCCGCACCGTGACGCGACCCGGCTCGCCCGCGTGCGCCGTCTCATAATTCTTCAACGTCGAGCGCACCCACGCGGCCGCCGTCTTGCGCTCGGGATCGGAGGGCAGCTGCGGTGCGTCGGCCGGCGGCATCTCGGCCGTCTCCAGCATCTCCGCGATCTTGTCCCATGCTTCCGCGTGCGGACCGACTGAGGGCTGGGCGAGAAGTCTCGCGATGTTGAGGCCCGCCTTTGGCTTCTCGTGGCCGTGGCACTCGACGCAGTATTTTTCGAAAACCCCCGGCACCGGCGCCGCTGTGGCTTGGCCCACCGCCGCCAGCATTTGCACCGGCCACCACAAGGTAACCGCCGCCGCCACCAAGCCATGGCAGAGCCATCGGCGGGAAAGTAAACTCCAAGATGCGGGGGACATCGGCAGTGGGTGGGGAGGAAAACGCTACTCCCAATCGTAGGGGTCCGGGAATCTTGCGCGCAAACTCTATTCCGTCCCGCGTCGGGCCAGCTCAGTTTCCTGCCGACCTCGATCCGGAGATTCCGGTCGTCGGCGCTGGCTCGTCCGCGCCCGGCTTGCGGAAGGTGTGCACGGCTGCGGAAGGCGCGCACCCGGCCCGCCCCGTTGGGAAGAAACGAGGCTGCGAGCTACGGCGCCCGCCCCGGCCCACACCCGACATTACGGGGCGGCGAGTCGGGCCTGCCACTTCGGATAATCGCGCTGCATCAGGTTCCGCGGGGCGACGACATACCAGCCCGAGCCCGTGCGACGCTCGCGATCCACTTCGGCGAGCGAGTAAACTTTCTTTCCATCACGGCTCGCGAAGATCGGGCGGTCCGTGCCGGGCTCGACGGTGCGCGCCCAGAGCGGCGGCGCCTTCTCGTCCTGCACCACGACCACATCGAAGTTCGAGGTGTGGCGGACAAACTCCTCCGGCGGCGCAGGCACCCGCTCGACCCGGATGCCGTTCAGCTGAACCTTTTTCAACCAAGTGACGGCGCTCTCGATCGCACGCACGATCTCGGGAGACGGCTTTTCCGTGCGCATGAGAAACTGCACGACCTCCGTCGTGTCCGCCGGTGAGATGCACGGCAGTTCAAACGTCCGCGCGCCGACGGTCTCCAGCGTCACTTCGTCGTGCTGCTGACCCCAACCGCTCCGCCCGCCCTGCGAAACAATCTGCATTTTCAAAAGACAGTCGGTGCCCCGAGCGACCGCTGCTTTCGCGCGGGCGCGCACCGGCTCCGCCAGCCACGCGAAGTGCGGCGCACCATCGGCCGCATCTTTCAGGACGTTGAGGATGCCGATCATCACGCCGTCGTTGAAGGTGATGCGCCGCGCAATCTCGCCCTTCTTCGGCCACCACTGCGGGAAGCCACCGTTCGGATACTGCGAGGCCAGCATGAACTCGATCCCGCGCACGCAGGCGTCGCGATACTTTGCGTCACCCAGCGCAACAAACGCCCGCGCCAGATACTCCACCTGCGGATGCGTGGTATGGTTGTCGTAGCTCGTGTCGGTGTTCGCGTGCGTGTCGCGGATTACCTTTTTCTGCTCCTCGGTCAGCACCGCGAGCATGTCGTAGTCCTTTATCCAGCCGCCGTTGTCGCGCTGGAAGAGCAGGAGGTTTTCCGCGATTTCACGAACCTGCTGCGGCGCGTAGGACGGCTGGTCCGGATTCGCCTGCATGATCCGCTCGGGTTGTTTGATGCCGCGCCAGTGATGCGCGGAATCGCCAAACTCGGAGGTGTCAATCGCCCCCGCGATCGACGCCCGCTGCGCGGCGAACGCGCTGCTCGGGGCAAGGGCGAGGAGCGTCAGAATAATTCTCATTTGGGAAAAGGGCCGCCGCCGAGTTCGGTGTAGATCTTCTGCGCCTGCGGCGTGAGCGAAGCGGGCACCAAGCGCGCGATGTTCGCGATGGCCTTCAGCTCGGTTGCGACCCTCGGCAACGCCGCCTTCACGTCCGCCGGAGATTTCTTCGCATCCAGGAGCGCTTTGATCCGTTTTTGAAATTCCACGAAATAGTGCTGCTGATCCACAAGCACCTCCGGGCCGCCGATCGGGCCGTGGCCGGGCACGACCTTTTCCGCCCCGAGCTTTTTCGCGGCTTCCAGCGTCTTGATCCACTCGGCGACGTTGCCGTCGGAGAGGTTGTTGTGCGGGCCATTCACGCAAGCGTCGCCGGTGAAGAGAATTTTCTCCTGTGGGAGCCAGACGAAGCCGTCGCCTTTGGTGTGGGCGACTCCGAGCCACTTCAGTTCCACGCGCCGCTGGCCGTCGTCGAACGCCATCTCGCGCGGGAAGAGCAGCGACGGCGGCTTCAATTTCGACTCGGCCACATCGGGGCGGTTCTTCGCCGCGCCTTCCCAGCGACCGGGCGCGCCGCCGTAGAATCCCGTCTCAGCCTGCTTCATCTCCTCCAGCGCACCCTCGCTTGCGACGATGGTGGCGCCCGCATCCGCCCAAATCTGGCTGCCGTAGGCGTGATCGCCGTGGTGGTGCGTGTTGAAGGCGAAGCGCACCGGCTTGTCCGAGGTCTCCTTGATTTTCGGCATCACCACCTTCGCCCCGGAGGGAAAGTTCGCCTCAATCACGAGCACGTAGTCGGCGAAGACGATCCAGCCATTGTTGCTGTGGCCCCGGCGAATGTCGCCTTGGTGAAAGTAAACGCCGGGCGCGATGGCCTGCACGGTGTCGATTTGGGCGGAGGCGACGGTGCCAGTGAAGAGCACCGCGAAAAACAGGACGGGGGATTTCATGGGTTTTGGGAAGCACCCAAACTGTGGCTTCGCCTCGCGCGTGCGCGAGTCAAACTCTCGTCAGCCATGGGGAAGCTTTCCCTCGTGGTTATTGCCCAGAGCCGAACAACTGACTCATTCAACGGTTTTGTAATTGGCCGCAAAGAAGCGCAGATGGCGCAAAAAATCAGACGGAATCCCGATTGGAGAGAGCGTATTTTCGGATCTCAAACTTTGCGGCACCGAAGTTAATCAACAGCCCATGCTCGATCTTCGAGGCACGTAGATAACCGAGCAACTGCGCCACGTGTTCGTCGGCGAGCGCACGCACCGCCTTCAACTCCACGATGAGTCGGTCATCGACAAAAAGGTCCGCGAGAAAATTTCCCAAGGGCATGCCGTCTTCATCGAAGACGTTGAGCGGGTGTTGTTGCACGGCGGCGATTCCCTGTTTCCTCAGCCGTGGGCC
>JANOAF010000119.1:0-2453 GCA_031411015.1 Opitutaceae bacterium
AGCCGGCACAGTCGCGCATGTTGTTTGGCACCGCACCTTGCCGGATTGCCTCACCCGGAGGGTCAGAACTCGTGGAGAGGTAGAGCTGGTCTTCGTTCTGCCTTTTCTACCGAAGGCGGGTCAGAGACCCGCCCTACTTTCAAATCCGCGCCTTCACATCTTTGGGTGCGCTTCAATCATTCGCGGCTACCCGCCCGCTTGGCCGCCCTTTCTCCGCGTCCTCCGCACCTCCGCGTGCGCGCCGATCGATTCACCCGCGCCCCACATAGGGCATCTGCGTTGCCATCACGGTGATCGTCGGGACGTTCGCGTCGAGAGGCAGACCCGCCATGTAGAGCACAGCAGTGACCACGTGCTTCACATCGATCGTAGGCTCGATCGCGATCGTGCCGTTAGCCTGGGTCACGCCCTTTTTCATCCGGCTCGCAAGCGGGGTGTCGGCGTTGCCGATGTCGATCTGACCGCAGGCGATGTCGAACGCGCGACCATCGAGTGAAATGGATTTCGTGAGGCCGGTGATCGCGTGCTTCGCGGCCGTGTAGGCCGCGGAGTTGGGCCGCGGCACGTGCGCCGAGATCGAACCGTTGTTAATGATGCGGCCCCCGCGCGGCGACTGAAACTTCATCAGGCGAAACGCCTCCTGCGCACAGAGAAACGCCCCAGTGAGATTCGTGTCGATGACCTCGCGCCAGCGTTCCAGCGGCAGCTCCTCGAAGGGCACGCCTGGGGCGTTGACGCCCGCGTTATTGAACAGCACGTCGAGCCGCCCAAACACCTCGCGCGTCCGCGCAAAGAGCGCTCGCACCGCCACGGGGTCGCAGATGTCGGTGGGGACGATGAGGGCGTTCGACGCGGCAACGCCCGACTCGCGCACGGTCGCTTCGAGCGCGTCGGCGCGACGACCGGTGAGCACCACGGCGTAGCCCGCGGTGAGCAGACCCTGAGCCGTGGCGCGGCCGATGCCCGAACCGGCTCCAGTGACGAGGGCGATTTTACGCGGAGATTGCATCGGCGCGCACTGTGCAACACCGCACCGCGCCGAGCCGAGGAAAATTTCGCCCATGAGCCACGCTGCCCCGCACCGAGGGCCGCCTGCTTCCAGCCACTGTTCTTCGTCATCACCCGGATTTTTGTTTGCCCTCGCCCGGTGGCTCGCGTTTTGACTTCGCGGCAACAGGGTTCCCTGCGGACTCGGTTGCACTTCACGCAACCATGTCGCTCCAACCTTTTTCCAGCCAGCTCATCGCCGATGTCGGAATCTCCCTCGGCGATGAAGGCAAGGGCCGTCTCATTCCCGAAGTCGCCGACGAACTCCGCGGCACCGCGCATCCCGTCTCGGTCGTGCTCAAGGTCAACGGCGGCGCGAACTCCGGCCACACCGCCGGCGGCATCAAGCTCAACCTCCTCCCCGCCGGTGTCGTCGTGAAGGACGCTGCCCACCTGTGCATCGGCAGCGGCGTCGTCGCCGACCCGCGCAAGATTTGGTGGGAGACGAAGCCGCTTGAGCAAAAGGGCCACGCCATCCTCTCACGCCTCTTAATCGACGAGCGCGCCATGGTGTCCGACCTCACGCACCGGCTGCTCGACCTCGCGTGGGAAGACTATCGCACGAACGTGCTCGCCGAGGAGCCGCGCGGTTCCACCGGTCGCGGCATCACGCCCGCCTACCTCGACGAAGTCGGCCAGCAGCAGATCACGTTTTCCGATTTTACTGCCGGCCCGAATTTCTTCGCGCGCAAGCTTGCCCAGCGCGCCGATCGCGCGTGCCGCACGATTCAGCACGTGTGCCGCGTGAGCGAGGCGACCTGGGCGAGCTTTTTCGACAAACTCACCACCGCCGAGCTCCGCGCCAACGCCGAGGCGATCGAGCTCGGCGTCTTCTCCAAGGACGAGTTCGACTTTACGCGCTTCCGCGGGAAAACGCCGTTCACGCTCAATCTCGAAGCGCTCACCGCCACCTACTGGTCAGCCGGCACCGCGCTCGCGAAAAATATCGGCGAAGTCCGCGAGCTCATTCTTCGTGAAGTCGCGCGCGGCCGCACCATCATCGGCGAATTCGGCCAGGCCTACTGGCTCGACAAGCGCCACGGCTTCTCGCCCAACGTCACCGCGTCGCACACCTACACGCCGGAATTTTTCGAGAGCGCCGGCATCCCCGTGCAGCGCATCCACACCTTCGGCGTTGCCAAGGCCTACGACACCAAGGTCGGCACGCACACCTTCCTCACGCAGATGGCCGACACGCACCCACTCGCCGTGAAACTGAAGCAAATCGAATTCGGCACGAGCACCGGCCGCCAGCGCATGGTCGGCTGGTTCGACGCCGTGGAGAAAGGCGACGCGCTTCGCTACGGCGGTTTCCAAGACGTGATGATCAACAAGTCCGACGCACTCACCCACAGCGGCGAGTGGCGCGGCGAGCTGCTCATCTGCGGCGCCTATCAGGACAGCGC
>JANOAF010000120.1:0-47585 GCA_031411015.1 Opitutaceae bacterium
CCTGCTTTCACTGCCACGGCAACGACCCCAAGAGTCGGAAGGCCGGGATGCGGCTTGACCTCCGCGAGGAGGCGTTGAAGCCGACCAAGAGCGGCGTCATTCCCGTCGTGCCGGGCAAACCCGGTGACAGCGAAATCATCCTCCGCATTACCGACAAGGAGGACCCGATGCCGCCCGAGGAGGCGTACAAGACCCTCAGCGCCGAACAAAAAGAACTCTTCCGCCGCTGGGTGACCGAGGGCGCAGTCTACGAGCCGCACTGGGCCTACGCCGCGCTCGTGCGTCCGGCTGTGCCGTCGGTTCCAGTTGGCGGAAAATCAGAAGCCAAAAGCGAAAACCCGATCGACGCGTTCATCCGCGCGCGGCTCGCGGAGAAAAAAATCACGCCTTCACCCGAAGCGGAAAAGTCCCGGCTGCTCCGTCGCGTGGCCCTGGATCTCACCGGCTTGCCGCCGACCCCCGCCGAAACCGCGGCGTTTCTCTCCGACCGGTCGCGCAATGCCTACGAAAAACAAGTCGACCGCCTGCTGGCTTCGCCGCGCCACGGTGAGCGCATGGCCGTGTGGTGGCTCGATCTCGCGCGCTTCACCGACACGGTGGGGTTTCACGGCGATCAGAATCAGCGCATTTTTCCCTATCGCGATTACGTGATTGGAGCGTTCAACACGAACAAGCGCTTCGACCAATTCACGATTGAGCAGCTCGCGGGCGACCTGTTGCCGAATCCCACCAGCGAGCAGCGGGTCGCGACCGGTTACAACCGGCTCAACATGATGACGCGCGAGGGCGGCGCGCAACCGGCGGAGTATCTCGCGAAATACGGCGCCGAGCGCGTGCGGGGCGTGGCGGCGGCCTGGTTCGGCAGCACCTTCGGTTGCGCGGAATGTCACGACCACAAGTTCGACCCGATCAAGACGCGCGACTTCTACGAGCTCCAGTCCTTCTTCGCCGACGTGAAGCAGTGGGGCGTTTATTCCGACTACGCCTACACCAAAAACCCCGAGCTGAAGGGCTTCAACAACGACTATCCGTTTCCTCCGGAGATCGAAGTCGCGAGTCCCTATCTGGTGGCGCGTCATCAGCGGGCCGAAGCCGATCTTCGCGCGCACCTCGCCACGCTGCGCAAGCAGGCGGCCGAGCCGGCAGCGGCGGCGCGCTTTGCGGGTTGGCTCGATGAAACGCTCGCCTACCTCGGTCGCGTGCCGAGCGGGTGGGAGCCGTCAGCGGTCACCGCCGCCGTGTTGAAAGCGGGCAAACCAATGGCCGATCGCGTGGTGGATGTCGGCGTTGATGGCGCGGTGCGCGCCGAGAAACCGCTGGCCCGCCAGGAAAGTGTGCAACTCACCCTCAAGCCCGAGCCCGGCCGGATTAGCGCGCTCCGGGTTGAGGCGCTGGGAGACGTCGCGGGTGAAACGCTCACCCTCGCCGCCAATGTGCGCGGGGCCGACGGCAAGATGCGGAAACTCTCCTTTGCCTTTGCCGACGCCAGCGCGAAAGGGCCGCGCTACCGCGACGGGATTGAACTGCTGGGGATTGTGGCGGGTTGGAAACTTCCCGCGACCAAGCCGGCCGCGCCGCTCGTCGGAGTCTGGCTGCTCGCCGAACCGGTGACACTCGCGGTGGGCGAATCGCTGATGGTGTCATTCACCGTTGAAGCCCACGCGTCGCTGCGGGTGACGACGAGTGCTTTGGGTGCGGGCGATCCACTTGCCGTGGCGAGTGATGCCGTGCGCGCCGCCCTCAGGGCGCCGCAGCGCACCAAGGCGCAGCAGGAACTCGCGCTGGACACGTGGCTGCTGAGCACGGCCGAGGGCCGCGCCGGGATTGATCGCTATCACGTGCTCGCGACGGCGCTGCGCGATGCGCGCGAGGGCAAAACCTGGTCGATGGTCACCGAGTCCGTCGATCCGCTCACCGTGCGCGTCCTCCCGCGCGGCAACTGGCTCGACGAATCCGGCCCCGTCGTTTTGCCGGCCACACCGAGTTTCCTCCCCGGCCGTCTCGTCAGCACGCCGGAGAAACGCCTCACGCGCCTCGACCTCGCGCGCTGGATCGTGTCGCGCGACAACCCAATTACCGCCCGCACCGTGATGAACCGCCTCTGGGCGCTCTACTTTGGCACTGCCCTCAGCGCGTCCGTGGACGACCTCGGCTCGCAGGGCGAACTGCCCTCGCATCCGGAACTGCTCGACTGGCTCGCGAGCGAGTTTCGCGACAGCGGTTGGGATCTGCGCCGCATGATGCGACTCATCGTGACGAGCGCGACCTACCGGCAAAGCAGCACGGTGCGGCTTGAACTGCGTGAGAACGATGCGGCGAATCGTTTGCTCGCCGCGCAAAATCCGCGCCGCCTCGAAGCCGAATTTGTGCGCGACAACGCCCTCTTCATCGCCGGCCGGCTCGACCTCCGCGACATCGGCGGCCCGAGCGCCAAGCCCTATCAGCCCGCCGGCTACTACGCCGCGCTTCAGTTCCCCGACCGCGACTACGCGGCCAGCGACGCCGACGCACAGTGGCGGCGCGGCGTCTACATGCACTGGCAGCGGACGTTTCTTCACCCCATGCTCGCGAATTTCGACGCGCCCGCGCGCGACGAGTGCGCCGCCGCCCGCAGCCTGAGCAACACCCCGCAACAGGCCCTCACGCTCCTGAACGATCCCACCTTCGTTGAGGCGGCGCGGCTCTTCGCCGCGCGGGTCGTGGCGACCGGCGGCAAGGACGATGCGGCTTGGTTGCGCACCGCCTTCCAACTTGCGCTTGCCCGGGCACCCAAGCCCGCCGAGCAGAAATCGCTCGGCGCGTTTCTCGCCACGCAGCGCGATTACTACCGAGCGAATCCCGCCGACGCCGAAAAGCTTCTGCGGATCGGTCTCAGCCCTCCGACTACCGGCGATGCCATCGAACTCGCCGCGTGGACCAGCCTCGCCCGCGTCCTGCTCAACTCCCAGGAAGTCATTACCCGCTACTGACCATGCCCACTTTCGATCCGACTGCCCACGCCCTCAGCGTCAACCGCCGCACGTTTCTCACGCAGAGTGCCTATGGACTCGGCGGCCTCGCGTTCGCGTTGCTCCACCAAAAACTCGCCGCCGCCGGCGCGTCCGCGAACCCCGCCGCGAAACTTCCGCCCGGCTGGAGCGGTGCGCTGCGCGAAGCCCATCTGCCGGTGCGCGCGAATCGCGTGATTTACCTCTGCATGGCCGGCGGCCCGTCGCAGCACGAGACCTTCGATTGGAAACCGAAACTTAAGGAACTCGATGGCCAGCCGTTTCCCGAATCGTTCACCAAGGGCCAGCAACTCGCCCAGCTTCAGAACACGGTGCTCAAGGCGCGCGGCGCATTCACCACGTTTTCCAAGCACGGCAAATCCGGCACGGAGGTCAGCGATCTGTTTCCGCATATCGCGGGCGTGGCCGACGATCTCTGCGTGATCCGCTCGATGCAGACCGAGCAGATCAACCACGACACCGCGCACGCGTTCATGAACACCGGCTCCATCATCAAGGGCCGGCCAAGCATGGGTTCGTGGCTCCTCTATGGTCTCGGCGCGGAGACACAGGATCTGCCCGGCTTCATCGTGCTCAACTCGCAGGGGAAATTTGGCCTCCAGCCGATCTCCGCGCGCCAGTGGTCGAGTGGCGTGTTGCCGAGCCGTTTTCAGGGCATCCAGTTTCAGTCGCGCGGCGACGCCGTGCACTACGTCGGCAATCCCGACGGCGTGTGCCAAAGCACGCAGCGTCAGGTCGTCGACGAAATCCGCCGCATGAACGGCCTCCTCGCCGACGAGACGCACGATCCCGAGATCGCGACGCGCATCGCGCAATACGAACTGGCGTTCAAAATGCAGAGCAGCGTGCCGGAGCTGACGAATTTCAAAAACGAACCGCAGGCCATGCTCGATCTCTACGGCATCAAGGAACCCGGCGACGGCAGCTTTGCTTCCAACTGTCTCCTCGCCCGTCGGCTCGCCGAACGCGGGGTCCGCATGATTCAGCTCTACCATCGCGCGTGGGACCATCACGGCGATTTGGAAAACGGCATGAAGTCCGGCGCGAAAGACGTCGATCAGGCGACCGCCGCGCTCATCACCGATCTCAAGCAACGCGGCATGCTCGACGACACGCTCATCCTCTGGGGCGGCGAGTTTGGCCGCACGCCAATGGGGCAGGGCACTGGCCGCGATCACCACATTTTGGGCTTCAGTGTTTTCATGGCCGGTGGGGGCGTGAAAGCCGGCACGGTCTATGGTAACACCGACGAACTCGGCTACCGCGCCTTGGAAAATCCCGTCAACGTGCATGACCTCCACGCGACAATGCTCGCGCTGATGGGCATCGACCACCTGCGCTTGAACACGAAATTCCAAGGCCTCGACGTCCGCCTCACGGGCATCGCCGGCGAGGTCGTGAAGGATCTGATCGCGTAGGGGCGAGCCTTGTCCGCGCCCTGTTTTCGGAAGGCGCACACGAGGCACGCCCCCTCCTCAAAACTCCGCGGTCCCCGGCGTGCGCGCAAACGGGATGACGTCGCGGATGTTCGCGACGCCCGTCACGAACATCAGCATGCGTTCGAAGCCGAGGCCGAAGCCCGAATGCGGGACTGTGCCGTAGCGCCGCAGGTCGAGATACCACCAGTATTCCTTCTCGCTGAGATGATGGTGCGCGAGGTTTTCGCGGAGCACTTCGAGGCGCTCCTCGCGTTGGCTGCCACCGATGATTTCGCCGATGCCGGGCACGAGGAGATCCATCGCCCGCACGGTTTTCCCGTCGTCGTTTACGCGCATGTAAAACGGCTTCAACGTGCGCGGGTAGTTGTAAACCGTGACGGGGCACTTGAAGTGTTCCTCGGCGAGGTAGCGCTCGTGCTCGCTCTGCATATTGTCGCCCCACGCGACCGGGTGCTCCCAGGTTTTTCCACTCTTCGTGAGGATCTCGATCGCCTCGGTGTAGCTGCAGCGCTGGAAGGGCCGTTCCAACACGAAGTCGAGGCGTGTGAGGAGATCCTTGTCGACGAACTTGCCGAAGAACTCCAAGTCGGCGGCGCAGTGCGTCTTCGCATCGCTGATGAGGTGCTTCACGAATTCCTCGGCCAGCGCCATGTCGCCCTCGAGATCGCAGAACGCGATCTCGGGTTCGATCATCCAGAACTCGGAAGCGTGGCGCGAGGTGTGGGAGTTCTCCGCGCGGAAGGTCGGGCCGAACGTATAAACGTTCGAAAGCGCCGTGGCGAAAATCTCCGCCTCAAGCTGGCCGCTCACCGTGAGGTAGGCTTTCTTCGCGAAGAAATCCTTTTTGAAATCGATGGAGCCGTCCTCGTTCATCGGCGGATGTGACGGATCGAGCGTCGTCACCCGGAAGAGTTCGCCCGCACCCTCGCAGTCGCTTGCCGTGATAATCGGGGTGTGGACGTAGATAAAATTTCGCTCCTGGAAAAACTGATGCACCGCGTAGGCGAGCCGGCTGCGCACACGGAAGACGGCGCCAAAGAGATTCGAGCGGGGGCGCAGGTGGGCGATCTCGCGAAGAAACTCCAGCGTGTGGCCTTTTTTCTGGAGCGGGTAGGACTCGTCGGCGGGGCCGAGCACGGTGACCGAGTCGGCGATAACTTCCCACTTTTGCCCCTGACCCTGGGAGGCGACGAGTTTGCCGCGGACCTCGACGGACGCGCCGGTGTGGGCGTGGAGAATTTCCGTGGTGTAGTTGGCGAGCTTCGCGTCGGCGATTACCTGAATGCCCTTCAGGCATGAGCCGTCGTTGAGTTCGATGAACGAGAAGGCCTTCGCGTCGCGCCGCGTGCGGACCCAGCCTTGCAGCAAGATGGCGTCGGCGGGAGAAGTGGCGGCGAGAGCGGCTTTGACGAGGATGCGGGTCATGGAGTTTTCTGTGGGCAACGAAGCGCGGGCGTGAGGGCGACGCAAACTCGGAAACGCGCGGGCGATCAGGCCGGCGGGACGATTCGGGCTGTGGTTGGTTACATTGTGATTTTTTCGTTTTTAGTGCGGGTCTGGAAACGGCGCTCGACGGCTGGTCGTCTTCGGCCCACATGAACCCCGAAATGATTTCACTCCATTCAGCTAGGGCTAGGTTTTCACGTCGCGATTGGTTCGCGACGGCACGTATCAGCGGCATCGGTTGCGCGCTTCTCTCGCTCGCGGGTTGTGTGGTCGCCACGGATCGGCCGCGCCGGGGCGCGGTCGTCGTGGCACCCGCGCCGGCGGTCGTTGTGGTCGAGCAGCCGAGGGTGGTGGAAAAGGTAGTCGTGGTGGTGCGCGAGGCACCCCCGCCGGCGCGGAAAGAAGTGGTCGTCGAGCGCGACCGGCCCTCGAAGGCCCACGTGTGGATCGCGGGCCACTGGCGCCACGATGGTCGCGTCTACATTTGGGTGCCGGGCCATTGGGACGTCCCGCCGCGCGCCCGGGCCGTGTGGGTCGAGCCGCGCTGGGAAAAGCGCGATGGTGTTTACATCCACATCGAGGGCATCTGGCGCTGATCGGGTTTCCCCGGCGGCGACAACAGCGCCGCAACGCTCAACCCGGAGATCGAGAACGGCTGGTTGCGATCCCGGGTTTGTCTGGCGGATCAACCGGCCGACGGCCGGTGCTACAAATCACTGCGACAAACTGCCGCCGGAGCTACGGGAGTAATTCCACGCGGCCGCTGGCGAGATCGTAGCGGGCGGCGAAGACCTTGATTTCCCCGCTCTGCACGGCGCGCGAGAGAATCGGGGCGGTGACGGCGAGTGATTTGGCGACGCGACGCGCATTGCCGCGGATCGCGTTGTCGGTTTTGTCGCCGGCCTGATTGCGCGTCTCCTGCACGGCCGGACGGATCGCTTCGACGATCGTGGCGATGCGGCCATCGGCGCGGCCGCCGGCGACGGCGGCCGCAACGGCGCCGCATTTTTCATGGCCAACCACGATCACAATCGAGGCTTTGAGGTGCTCGACTGCATACTCGATGCTGCCAATGACATGGTCGTTGAGCGTGTGGCCCGCATCGCGCACGACGAACAAATCGCCGAGGCCCTGATCGAAATAGAGTTCCGGGGAGACGCGCGAGTCGGAGCACGTGACGACGACCGCAAACGGCGTCTGGCCGCTGGCGACTTCGACGCGACGCGCGACCGACTGATTGGGATGCTCAGGATGGCCGGAGACGAAACGCGCGTTTCCATCGACGAGCCGCTGCAAGGCTTGTTCAGGAGTCGGCTTGGCGGTGGCCGTGGGCTTGGCGTGGGCATCGGCCGGAGTTGTGGTCGCGGCGGCCGGGTGCGCCGCGTCGTTGGCGTGCAAGGGCAGCAGGATAACCGCCCAGCAGGCCACGATGGCGCGAAACGACTGAGCCTGAAAAATAGCGGAGGCGCATTTCATAGAATTAGGGCGCGCCACGGGCATCCGCGAACGACGCAGCTTTCTATCGGTTGAGTCGCCCTGAAGTTTAGGGCGGAATTTCCCCGGCAAATTGCCGCGGGATTAACGCGAAACCACGAATGCCGCCGTCACATCCACGGCGACGTTGCCGTTCTCCACGATCGAGGCCTTGAGCTTGAGCTTGGCCTGACCGTAACGGGTGAGCGCTTCCTTGAACTCCGCAATCGCGGCCTGCGCCGGTCGCTCACAGATGGCGCGCAGATCGCCGATGACAGGTTTGCGGTAAGCCGCGCGGCTTTCCTTCACCACGATCCGCCATTCGGTTTTGTCGGCACCCTTTTCGTTTTTCATCAACTCCCACACGACGCCGTAGCCAGCGAGGGTGGCGAGGGAAACGAGGCTGCCGCCAAACGCGGTGTTGAGGGAGTTTTTGTTCTGCTCCTTCGGCGCCGTCAGGGTCAGCGCCCGCGCGTCGCTCACTTCCACGCCGACGCCCATCGCCTTGGCGAGGGGGATCATTTCGTGGAGGAAAAGCTCCAATGCGGGGACCTTGACCGACTTCATGGTTGCGGAAGTTGGAGGGTTTTCCGGAGCGCGTCAAAGACTCAACCGCGGCAAACTCATGTAAATTCCCGCGTGCGTTTGACCCACCGGGCGTTGGCCGCTTCGCTCGGTAGGTGCTTACCCCAGGGGAAAAACTCGATCTCGGCTTCAAGATTGGCGTGGTGCGCGATGGTGTGACGGCGGACGTGCCATTTGGCGAACTGCTGACCCGCCGCACGGTTGTGTCGGTTTATATGAAGAATAACACCCCGAGTTGTGACCGGCAGAACGACGCTTTGATCACGGTCGCGGGCGAACTGGATCGCGCGGGCTTCAACCTCGTCGCGCTCAGCCGCGACTCTTGCCGATCCCACGTGCGTTACGCGGCGGCAAAACGCATCGGCTACACACTGGCGAGTGATCCGGAGGATCGGTTTGCGCGGGCGGCGGGGTCGCTGGTCGAGAAATCAATGTATGGGCGCACCTTTGTTGGGCCGGCGCGGGCGGTTTTTGTGCTCGATCGCGACGGCAGCGTGCTGGCCGTGGCAGGGAAGGTGGACACGGCGGAGCACGCGGCGCAATTGAAGGAGTTGATAAAGCCGCTGCGGGCTGAAACCAAAGGTTGAGTTCACGGCGGCGGGTGGGGACCGTCGCGCGTCCTTGCTCTTGCACCTAACTTGGTATGCCGAAATCCCCCACCGCTTTCCGCCGTCTTGGGCTGCTCCTGTTCGGAGCGGCGGCAGTGACGGGATTTTGGGGGCTACGCGTGAAATTCAGCCCGAGGGTGGTTGAATCTAAAACAGTCTTAGCGGGTGCCGTGGCCGCCGCTTCCCGTTCGGGAAACTTCTCGGTAAATTCTGCGATGGTGCGGTCGGCTGTGACGTCGGTTCCTGCTGCGACCGTGAAACCGGCGGCGTTGTTTTCCTTCGTTTCAATTGCCGCCGCCGCCGAACTCGATGTCGCGCTGCCCGCACCCGCGCACGAAATTCACTGCGTGCGGCTCAACCGCGCGCAGCTCACGGGTAAGAGCTCGCCGTTTTGGCAGCCGCGCGGCGAGGGACGAATCACGATTCCGTTGCCGCGCGGCGGCGTGCTCACGGTCGCCATTGAGGAGAGTGAGATGCTGGGGCCGGATCGGTTTGTGAGTCGCGGGACACTGGAGGGGCGCGTCGGCAGCCGCGCGCTCTTCGCGTGGCACGCGGGATTTCTGCACGCCGAGATCGAGGATCGTGTGCTCGGGAAATTTGCGCTGCGGGTGGCGACCGAGGAGGTCTCGCAGTTCTATCGGATCGCGCCGGAGTTGCTGGCGCCGTGCGGTGGTGAACGCCGTCCGCCCGCGCGGGCGGCGGGAGCGGTGAGTTCGTCCTCCATGACGGAACGGCTCTCAATCCCGTCCGTGGCCGCGGCGGAAAATCCCCAGCGCGCCGAGGTGCATGTGATGATGCTCTACACGCAGGCAGTGCTGACCACGCTGGCGGGCGCCGCGCGCGACGCGGCGCTCCAGAGCGCCTTCGATCTCGCGATCGCAAAGGTGAACGATGCGTTTGCCGCGAGCCTCATCACGGCCCGGGTGAAACTCGTGAAGATCGCGCAGACGAATTACGACGAGAACGCCAGCGGTGCCTCACTGGTGCAGGACGACGCGCTGACCGCGCTCTACATGGAGGACGACGGCAAGATGGACGAAATCCACGCACTGCGTGACGCGGCGGGTGCGGACATCGTGTGCCTCGCGCTCAACCGCGTGGATTTCGCGAGCACCGGGCTCAGCTTCCTCCTCGACGAGCAGGAGAACCTCGACAACTCGCGCTTCGCCTTCTCGATCGTGCAGTATTCCAACGTGGCTGGAACGAATGTCGTGCCGCATGAGCTCGGCCACGTCTTCGGTTGCGCGCACGATCGGGAAAACGCGCGGACCGGGGCGGGCGCCTTCACTTTTAGTTACGGCTACCGATTTTTCGGCGCGGATAATCGGCAGTATCACGACATCATGGCTTATCCGCCTGGAACCGAGCTCAGTTATTTTTCCAATCCGAAGGTGATGGCGCCGGCGCCGGTGAGCCGGCCGCTCGGAATCGCGAGCGGTTTTTTGGGCGAGTCCGACACGGCCTCAACGATCGAGCGCACCGCGTTTGCGACGGCGTCGTATCGCTTGCAAACGCAGACGCCTGCGGCCGCCGGCACGTTGATCAATGTGGCGACCCGCGCGTTTGTGGGCACCGGGGAAAGCGTGCTGATCGGCGGCTTCGTCCTGCTCGGGCCGCAGCCGAAGGAAATACTGGTGCGCGCGGCGGGCCCCGGTCTCGCGGGATTTGGCGTCAGCGACGCGCTCGCCGATCCGGTGCTGCGAGTTTTCGGCGGGAGCACGCTGCTGGCCGAGAACGACAATTGGTCGGCGCCCGCGGCGCCGGGCCGGCTGGGTGCCGCGGAGATCAGCGCGGCCGCCGCCCGCGCGGGGGCATTTCCTTTCCTGAACGGCAGCGCGGATGCCGCCGTGCTCGTGACGTTACCGCCCGGCGCTTACACCGCGATCGTCGAGGGTGCGCGCGGCACGACCGGCGCGGGATTGGTGGAAGCCTACGAGACCGGGGCCGGCACCACCAAAATCGTCAACCTCGCGACGCGTGCTTTCGTGGGCCGCGGCAGCCGCGAGATGGTGGGCGGGTTTGTGGTGCAGGGCGCGGCCGGCAGCACGAAGCGCATCCTCATTCGCGTGCTCGGGCCGACGCTGGGGCGCGCGCCCTTCAATCTCACGCCGACGCTCGACGATCCGGAAATGGATCTGCGCAATGCCGCCGGTGATCTCCTGTTGCGCAACGACGACTGGAGCACGGATGCGGTGGGTGGTGCGAGCCCGGCCAACGATTTCAATCCGCTGGTCGAGCTGTATGGGGAGAAGCAGATTTTTGCCACCGGCTTTGCGCCGCAAAATCGCCGCGAGCCCTGCGTGCTCGTCGATCTGCCGCCGGGAAATTACACGGTGACGGTCCGACCTTTTCTTTTGCTCAGTCCCGATCCCGCGGTCGGTCAACCCGAGCGACCCGGCGTCGGCGTGCTCGAGGTTTACGAGATCAATCCGTAGCGCGATCGCTTATGGGACCTCGTAAACTTCCGCGAGGCTCACGCCGCTGCGGCCCGAGACGTCGGCGATGTTCACGGTGTAGGCGCCGGGATCGAGGGTGACGAGGAGCGCGGCGTCCTTGCTGCCTTCGGGCAGAGCGAACCCGCCGACCGACACGGTCGTGGTGCGGAGATCGGCGGCGAGCGCGCCGTCGTTCCAATTGTCATTCGTGACCACGACGCGGCCGGTGCTGTCGAAAATTTGGAGCAGCGGATCGGGCAGGGTGCCGGGGACGCCGAAGGCCGCGAGACCGGGGCCAATGCCGCGGACAACGAACGACCGCGCGCGTGCGCCCTGCACCACGAAGCCGACGATGTGCGCATCGCCGCCCGCGCCGGTGAGGCTGCGGCTGGAGATGTTGATCAGGCGCGTGGCGAGTGACACGCGATAGACGAGGAGCATCGTGTCGATGTTGGGTGACGAGCTGAAGGCGGAGCCGTCCTGAAAACCGTCGCTGGTGGAGAAATCATTGTCGTTGCCGACGAAGACAAAAAAATCGTCGGGTGCCGCCGGATCGAGGGCGGGGGCGATGGCGAGACTTTCCCATTTTTCGGCGAGCGTGTTGCTGTTATCGGAGCTGCTGTTGTTCAGCCCGAATTTCACGAGCTGCGAGGTGTCGTTGAGATCGAACAGGGTGGTGGAGGTGGCGGGCGTGATGGTGGCGGCGAGCACGCCGTTCGGTGCAATGGGCGTGGCGATCGTGTCGAAGGCGGTGCCCGCAATATTCGTGGCGCTGGAAAGATCGTAAACGAGCACGGCGCGTAGGAGCGACGCGGTGGTGGCGGCGCCGCGGCCGTTGCCGTCGCGCACGAGCACGAGCAACTGTTTGCCGCTCAGAAACGCGATGTCGCCCACGGACGCGACTTGCTGCACTCCAGCCTGCGTGAAGAGCGGGAGCGGCAGCACCCATTCGCCGCGCAGGGTGGCGGCGGCGGGATTCGAGATGTCGTAGGAAAGCAGGCGCGTATAGCGGCGCAGGCTGTTGCCGTTGGCCCCGCCGTCCTGGCGCGTGGCGGACTGCATCATGGCGTAGAGCGTGCGGCCATCACCCGAAGCGCAGAGACCCTCGAAGCCTTGGTTGTTTTCTCGGCCGGTGGTGGGTCCGCTGGGATTGGGCGAAGGTTGACCCGGCGCGGGATTATCGGAGGAGAACGAGTCGCGGGCACCGCGTTTGGGGATGAACGCCTCGGGGGGGCGAATCGCGCTGAGCAAAACTCCGGCGGCCGAGAAACGGTAGAGGTAGGGGCCGTATTCGTCCGAGACGTAGAATGAGCCGTCGGGCAACAGCACGAGCCCCTCGGCGTCGAGCGCGAGGCGGTTGTTGAAAGCGACCGGCAGCGCGGGAAACCCGGTGCGCGTGGCGCTCGTGGTGGCGGAAGGATCGAGGGAGGTGAGGACCGTGCCGTTGCTTTCGGTGAGGAGCGTGGTGTCGGCGAGGGTGACGCCGAGTTGGAGCTGGTTGGTCGCGCCGTTGGGAGCGGGCGTGAACGAAACGCTGAGCCGGTGCCGGCGCGGCGTGTAGTTCGTGGCGCCACCGTTGCGCGTGATGCCCCGATCCGGCTGGGAGTAAATATTGCCGGAGTAGGAGCCGTCGGTATTGCGGCGCCACGTGCGGGGATCGACGGCGAGACCGGAGAGGGATCCGAAGGTTTCGCCGAGACGATCGCGTTGCGCGGCGGGCACGCGGCCGACGCCGACGAGGCCTTTGTTTACAAAGGTGGTGCCGCCAATCGAGACCGTCGATTGTGCGGCGCTGCGCGGGGTGGCGAGGCCCGCGAGCAACAGACCGGCCGATGCGGCGAGGCAGGGGAGGCGACGAGTCATGGGGGATTTTGGCGGCGCTGATCGCGGTAAGTCGAATTCAATTCCCCGTCTGATTTTGCGGTTGCGTGGGTCAGGCTCACCCGCGAGACATTTGGAACGATGGCGGATGACCGAGCCCAACGTCAGCGGCGGGAGATCAAATACATGCTCCGAGAGGAGCAGGCTCTCGCGGTCCGCAGTTATTTGAGCAGTTACATGGAGCCCGACGAATTTGCAGCGGGGAAGCCCGACAACTCCTATGAGGTGCACACGCTGTATCTCGACTCCAACCAACTCGCCACCTACCACGCGGCTAATAACGGAGAGAAAAATCGCTTCAAGCTCCGCATCCGCTACTACGATGACAACCCGTTTTCTCCGGTGGCTTTCGAGATTAAGCGGCGAATCAATGAGGGCGTGGTGAAGCAGCGGGCGCGAGTGAAGCGCGAGGCGGTGCGGGCGTTGCTCTATGGCGAGAGCCCGCGGCCGGGTTTCCTGCACAGCTTCAAGCCGCAGGAATGGTCCGACCTGTTGGATTTTTGGCAGTTGGTCGAACGCCTGCAGGCGGCACCGCGGGCGCACAACGCCTATATGCGCGAGGCCTACCTCAACCAACCCGAAGCTTCCGTGCGCGTGACGCTCGATCGCCACATTCGCATGGGCCCGGAATTCAGCTTTGATCTCGGCTGCGATATGCATGACGGCGTCGAGGTCTTTACGGGCTTCGTTGTTCTGGAGTTGAAGTTCACCGAGCGGATGCCGACGTGGATGATCGAGATGGTGCGCGGCTTCGAACTGAAGAGTTCGGGGGCCGCGAAATACGTCCAGGGCGTCGAATTGCTGGGCGAACAAAAGGTCGCGCGCCGCCTGACTGGATTCGAGTGGGGCAATGCCGTTGTCTCCACCGCCACGAGCGCACCGTGGCTTGATGCCTCTGCCGCCATCCGCGGCGCCCTCGGTCCCAATCGCAAATGAACGCATTCCTCCTCGGCGACCACGCCTCCGCCCCCACGAGTTTTCAGGCGCTGATCATCGCCATCGCGCTGGCCTACCTGTTTGGCCAGTTGATCGCGTGGGTCTACGTCTTCACTCACTCTGGGGTGTCCTACTCCCGCTCATTCGTCGTCGCACTGATCGTGCTGCCGGTGCTCGTCGCGCTGGTGCTGATGGTGATGTCGAACAACCTCATCACCGCCTTTGGTTTGATTGCAGTTTTCGCGGTCGTGCGTTTCCGCAACGTCCTCCGCGACACGCTCGACACTTGCTACGTGCTGGCCGTGATCATCCTTGGCACGGCGTGCGGCACGCAGAAATTTTCCTCGGCCATCGTGGGTGCCATCGCGATCTCGGGCTTGTTCATCTTCCTCTGGATGACAGCATCCGGCACCCGGCATCGGTTCGATCTGATTCTCAATTTGCGTTGGACGCGGCCGGCCTCGGAGCTGGAGGCGGTCAGCCAGCTGCTTAACCGGCACAGCTTGCGCGTCCACATCGCGAACCAGCACTTCGGCAAAGGCACCGATGCGGCCAATCTTTCCTACCGCGTGCTGCTGCGCGATCCTTCGCGCGCGGCGGAGTTGCTCACCGAACTAGCCGAAGTCCCGGGCGTCGACCGGGTGTCGAGCGTGCAGGCTGCGGACGAATCCGAAATTTAACGCCCCATGGACAGCCGCATACTTACTCCCATCCCCACGCCGCCGGCCCAACGCTGGCGCGAAATCCGTCTCCTCTACCTGCCGCGGGCGATGTTCGTCGCGGTCGCCCTGTTGGTGGTCTGGTTGTGGGGCACAGCCGTGGCGCCTTCCTCGCTGGTGGCCGAGGCTCAGTCGTTCGGCGCGGATTTGCGCGCTCCGCAGGCCGGCGTGATTGCGAGCCTCAAGGTGGCGCCGAATCAAACCGTGAAGGCGGGCGAAATCCTCGGCTACATTGCCGCCGCCAATCCGCGCCTGCTCGAGGCGACCTTTGCCGTCATCCGCGCGGAGGTCGGCATGCTCACCGACTCCATGGCTGGTGCCACCGATCGGCAGAGAATAGCGCTGGATCTGGAGCGCATGCAGCTCGACTGGATGAGCCATCGCGTCGATCGCGTCGCGCTGCAGGGCAAGCTCCAACAAACGGAGGCTGACCTGGGCCGGGCCGAGCCGTTGAGCCGTGCGGGACTTATTACGCAGGAAAATTTTGAGCAGTTGAAAATCTCCCGGGCGAGCCTGGCTGCACAGCTAGAAGAAAAGAGCCGGTTGATCGCCCGGCTCGAACCGGCCCTTACGAAGCTCTCAGCCTCCGATCCACAGGCTGGCGGACTATCCGGCGAGTCCGCGCTCGCCGCAGCGATCAAGGTGCAGGAGGCCAAACTAAAACTCGCCGAGGCCGAACTGACTCCGGTGCCCATGCTCGCGCCGATCGATGGAGTCGTGGGGGAATTGCTCCGCCATGCGGGTGAAACGGTGATGGCCGGCGACGCGGTGCTGCGCGTGACGGCGCCGAAACCTGCGCGCCTCACCGGCTACCTGCGCCAGCCGCTGCCCTTTGAGCCCAAGCCAGGAATGGAAGCGGAAGTCCGCACCCGGAGCACACCGGCAAAAATCGCCACCACGAAAATTACCAATGTCGGCGTGGCGCACGAGATCCTGTCACCAACCATGCTCGCGGCGATGCGGCTGCCTCCGACTCCCGCGCCTGAGACGGCGCTGCGCGTGGAGTTCGCCTTGCCCACCGGCCTCGATTTACGGCCTGGTGAGCACGTGGATGTGACGGTGCGGTAACCAAGGGCGGACCGGTTTTCGCAGGCGGATTTCACCACAGAGGCGAAGAGGGCACAAAGAAAGGCCGTTGAGTTTGCCGCGGTTTGTTCGGCCGCCCACCGCGCGGGTGAGAACATTTTTTAGGTTAAAGTTGCGGGCTCAGGGCCGGGCGCAACTGGCCCACGACTGGGTTTGCGGCCAAGCTCCAAGTGCAATCGCAGCGCGAGGAAGGTGGCTGATTTCACGTTCACCCGATCGACTTGAAGCCGGGCGAAGCGGCCTACGGCACTTCGTAGATTTCCAGCAGGATCACACCGCTGGCTCCGGCCTTGCCGGCGATCTGGGCGGTGTAGGCGCCCTGCGGCAGCGTGAGAAGGAGGACGGCGTCGCGCGTGCCGGTGGCCAGCGGAAAGGCCCCGACTGCGGCCGAGGCGGCCGTGATTTCCGCCGTGGTCGAGGCTGCGGCGGTGCCGGTGCTCGTGCCCCAGTCATCATTCGTGGCGACGATGGTCGAGCCGGTGTAGAGTGTCAGGACGGGGTCGGGCAACGCGCCAGCGACACCGAACCCCGTGAGAGTGGGGCCGACCGCACGGATCAGCAACCGCTTCGGGCCGGGGCCGAGCACGACGACGCCACCGATCAGCAGCTCATCGCCCGCCCGCACGAGGCCGCGGGTGGAGAGGTTCAGGGTGCGGCCAACCGCGGAATCGATTTCATAGAGTTCGGCGAGGCTGACGCCGGTCCCGGTATTGCCACTCGAAATTTGCAGCGTGAACTGCCCGGCGGGCAGCCGGGCGAGGAGCGCGGAGTCGCGGCTGCCCTTGGTAAACGGAAAAGCTCCGACCGCCTTGGCCAAATCAGGAATGTCGTCGGCGTCGGGGCTGCTTTCCCAGCCGGCATTGCGCGCCACTTGGCGGCCCGCCGAATCGAGGATGGTCAGCACCGGCTGCGCGAGTGCGCCAGGCACGCCAAAGGCCGTGAGCGCGGGACCGACGGCACGCGCGAGGTATTGTTTGCCGGCGGTGTCGTTGACGACGACTCCGGCGATCAAAATATTTTCGCCGGTGCCGACGAAGCTGCGGCTCGAGATATTGAGCAGGCGCGGCCGCGGCGTGAGCACCGACGACTGCGCGCCGCCTGAGGCTGAACTCCAGCTGAAGGAAGGCAGGCCGGGTGTCGGGGTCGCACGGTAGCTGCGCGCCTGAAGGTCGACGTTGTTGGGCACGGTCACGGGAGACGTGGAAGAGCGCACGGCGTGGGCCGGCGCGCCCCCAAATGCCCGCGGATCGGTGCCATCGGTCGTATAAACGAGTTGGGTGCCGGGCGCTGGCGTGACGGTGAGTGTGCCGCTGCCCGCGGTCACGGTCGGAGCCGGGATTAACTGTGAGTCGATCCAGGTTACGCGGCGTGTGACCCACGACTTCGTGTTGTCGACCTCACCCTGCCAGCCGCCGGGAAAACGCGAGACGTTGTCGATCCACTTGGCGGCATCGCGCGCGGCGGCGGCTGCGCCGATTTGCGCGGTGAGCGAATCGATCAACGCGAGGAGACTTGGGGTTGAGAGTTCGTTCTTCCGCAACTGCTGCCAGCGATCCACCCAGCCCTGCACGAAATCCGGATCCTGCGCGAGCGTTCCCCACCAGCCGTCCGCCCAATAGTCGGTGGCCCCGACCTCAAACGGTCCACTCCAGACATCGGGGTGGTCGGCCCGCGGATCGCCGCCGCCGAGCGCCCGGTCGAAATCCCAGACAGGACCGGCGGTGAGGCGGCCGCCACGGTCCTTGGTGAAATAGGCGCTGCGCCAGAGCCCATCGATGTTCATCGGGAGAAGATTCAGGATGTGATGATCAATCCAAGAGGGCCGATCGATGTAGTCGAGGTGGGTGCGGTTGCGCCAGCCGCTCGCGAGATCGGCGAGGAGCGAGTCATCAAGGCTCTGGACGTAACCCTTGATGTAGTCGCGTTGCTCCTGCGGCATTTTCGCCAACTTGGGCGAGCTGACCCCTATCGCGAGGGGATTGCCGGGAAAACCGCGCCGCGTTTGGAAATTGAATTCCGAGGAATCGGGCGGATCGCTGTGGATGAAATATCCGCCCGTGACCTTCTTCGGCCCGAGATCGCCCGGATCGATGCCCGTGATATCGATCCGCTTCGAGCCAATCTCGCGCGAGTCGGTTAGGACGTAGATGCCGGCGTAGTCGGAGTAGTCGAGATCCCCGCCGTTGGTGTTGACAAAGACCTCGACGAATTGCGTCCGCGGCGCCCAGCGACCGAGTCGGGTGCTCAGCGCGTAAACGAAGGCGTTGTAGATGAACGTGCGGTCGTATTTCCACGGGCCGATGAGTTCCCAGGTGTCGAACGAAGGGAGGCCGAAAAGCGCGAGTGACTTGCTGTGGCCGAGGGTGTCGTCGAATTTGAGGTTGAAACTCTTCTTGAGGAAATCTGCGGAAGACTGGCCGCGCACCCCCGTGGAACCGGAAGTCAGGGCGGTCGGGGCGGCAGAAAGTGCCGTGTTACCTGCGGCGGGTTTCGACCACGCATAGACCCAGGCGGGGTGGTCGATACCGTCTTTCACGAGATCGCCGGTGCCATGGGTATCGACGACCAAAATGGGTAGTTGGCTCGTGAAATTATCGAGCCTGGTCGCACCCGTGCTGCCGAGCCGCACATATTGCGTGGTCGAGGGGAAGCCGTGCGCGATGTTGTCGGCCGCGTAAATGGTCGCGCGCAGGATGGAGGAGGCGGAGAGCGCAATCGGGCCAGTGTATTCCGTGGCCGTCGGGCCGGGCTCGATCGCGGTGGCGGCGGCCGCATTCGGGCCGGACGAGGTGATCGTATAGCGAATGCGTTGACCCGCAGCCGCGCCGGTGAGGCTGATGCTGACGGTGCCGGTGAAAGGCCCCGCGGCGCGGGAGAACACCACGCGCTCCGTGAGGAAAAAAGTGCTGGAGCCGCCATTGCGCGCGCCCGGCGTTGGGGTGCGGAAGTGGCTGCGGACCGAGGCCTCGCCGGCTGCGGTCGGTTGCGTGACGCCGAAGGAAAAATCGTCGAACTGGGACGGATAGACGGGCGCAAACTCGGTCGCGATCGTGGTGGTGTCGGGCTTTACGAGCGCGAGGTATTCGCCGTCAGCATCAAGCGTGAAATTCGTGTGCAATGCCTTGGCGGGATCGCGGCGGTTTTCGTTGGAGGCCCAGACGATCAGGTAGCCGCCGGCGGAAAGCGTCACGGCGGGAAACTGCCACTTGTTCTTCACCGTGATATTGTCGGTGAGAAACCAGCCGGCGAGATTGACGGGCGTGGAGTCCGGATTGTGGATCTCGATCCAATCGGAGAATTTTCCGTCGTCGTCGGAAATGGTCCGCGTGTTGGCGGCCATGAATTCGGAGATGACGGGATCGGCGCGCAGCGCGATGGCAGACACGAGCAGGAGGGCGGCCCGCGTGAGTCGGGAGGGGAGGCTCATCGTGATTTGAGCCGAACAGCCGCAGGCGGGTAACGCAATGCCAGGCTAAAAAGAAACGAAACTGCGAGGTGACGTCGCGTGTCCGCAGCGTTCATGCGCCCCAGGCTCCCGGAAACGGTCTTGAAGCTTGCGTCACCTCCGGTGACGAACACGTTACGCCCGGTGAATTTCCCCTTCGCAACCCGCATCATTTGCATCTGGGGCTTCGTGCTTTCTGCCGGCTGGGTTTCGCTTTGCGGCCAAACGGCCTCACCGTTTTTGAGCGGGGTCTGGTCCGGCAATGTCACGCCGACCAGCGCTACCGTTTCGGTGCGACTCAACGCGGCTGGCCTGCGCGTGCGGCTCGCCGTGGGCACCAATTCGCAGCTCTCGCCGGCCGTGTTTTCGACGACGGTGACGACCGCGACGAATTCGGGCAACGCCGTCGCTCTCGACATCGCTGGGCTCCAGCCCAACACCGATTATGATTACGGAATCGAGGTGGCCGGCGTCCTGCGCACCGAGACCATCTCGCGGGGCAAGTTTCGCACGTTTCCGCAAGGCGCCTCTTCATTTCGGATGGCCTTCGCCTCCTGCGGCGATCCCAGCGACACCGATCAAAGAGCATTCGAGGCGATTCTGGCCGAGCAGCCCTTGCTTTTTCTGCACCTGGGCGACCTGCACTACGCCGACACGAATACGAACGTCGCCGAGGATTATCGCCGCAACTACGACAGTGTGCTGAATCATCCCCTGGAGGGCGCGCTCTACCGCAATGTCGCCCTCGCCTACATGTGGGATGACCACGATTTCGCCGGTAACGATAGTAACAGCACGGCCATCGGCGTGACGGCAGCCCGCACCGCGTATCGCGACACGGTGCCGCACTACCCGATCAATGTCTCCGGTGGCACGATCGCGCAGTCTTTCACGGTCGGTCGCGTGCGGGTGATCATGACCGATCTCCACAGTGCGGCGAGTGCGGCTACCGTGGCCGAATCCGCCACGAAGACACGGATGGGGGCCGCCCAGAAAGCGTGGTTCAAACAGGAGCTGCTCTCGGCGCGCGACGCGGGATTCCCGCTAATCATTTGGGTCTGCACGTCGCCTTGGATTGGGGCGGCCCAGCTCGGGTCCGACTCTTGGGCGGGCTACACCACTGAGCGCACCGAGCTGGCCAGCTTTTTCAAAGATAACCGCATCGCGAACATGATCCTCCTCTCAGGCGACATGCACGCCCTCGCTTTCGACGATGGTTCCAATTCGGATTATGCCACCGGTGGGGGCGCTCCCCTCGTCGTGTTCCAAGCCGCTCCGCTCACCCGGCCGGGCGAGCCGAAGGGCGGCCCTTATTCAGCCGGACCGCTTTTGGGCACGGCGCAATACGGCCTCCTCGAAGTGACTGACACCGGTGGCTCCACCATCACGTGCCGCTTCACCGGCAAACGCGTCGGCGAGGGGGCCAAGCAGGCCTTTCAATTCAACGCGTCCACCACGGGCATTGTGCCCACGGGCGTTGTCAGCCCGACCGGCGCCACCGACAAGTCGTTTATCAATATCTCCACGCGCACGCGCATCGCGGGCCCGGGTGATGGCTTGATTGTGGGATTTGTCATTGGCGGCACGACTTTGCGCACAGTGCTCGTGCGCGCCATCGGGCCGTCGCTGGCGGCCTTTGGTGTCACTGACACCCTGTCTCGACCCTCGCTCTCCGTTTTTCGTGGCAACACCGTGATCGCGAGCAACGACAACTGGAACACCAACGACCCGGTGCGGCTCAACGCCGCCTTCGATCGCGTCGGTGCGTTTCGGCTCGCGGGCGGCGGCGCCCAAGATGCGGCTCTTTTGGCCATCCTATCGCCCGGAGCCTACACGATGCAGGTGACGGGTGCCAACGGCACGGCCGGCAGCGTGCTCGTCGAGGCCTACGAAGTGCCGTAGGCCACGGGACCGGGCGGCCGTGGGTGGACTGCCCGCCCGTCGGGCGTGCTGGATGTCTCGCTGACACAGTTTTGATTTGCACGCTGGCAACTTCGCCTGAAGTTCACGGCGTCTGGCGCGAACATGATCGCGACCGGACGCCGCTCAGATCAACCCTTCAGCCCCTCGGACCCCGAGGCTTCATCGCCATGCGAAAAGCACTTTTGTCCCCCCCCGCCTCCGGGCAGGTTTCCCATGCTTCGGCAACGGCGGAGGCGCCGTGAAAACGATCGCCGACTTTGCCTGCGCGCGGCGCGAGCTGCAGCCGATCGTCATGGTCGCGGCCTACGATGCGCTCATGGCGCGTGTCGTCGCGGCGTCGGAGGCCGATGTGATTCTAGTGGGCGACAGTGTCGCGATGGTGGTGCACGGGTATCCGTCGACCGTGCACGCGACGCTCGACATGATGTGCGCCCACACGGCGGCGGTGAGGCGCGGTGCGCCCGACGTGCTGGTCGTGGCCGATCTGCCGTTTCTCAGCGTGCGGCGAGGCCTCACCGCGGCGACCGAGGCGGCGGGTGCGCTCATGCAGGCGGGCGCGACGGCGGTGAAACTTGAGGGCCTGGCCGGGCATGAGGAGGTGGTCGCCCACCTCGTGGGCAGCGGCATCCCGGTGATGGGGCACCTCGGGCTCACGCCGCAATCGGTGAATCAATTCGGCGGTTACCGCGTGCAGGGGCGCACCCCGGCCGACGGCGAACGGCTTCGGCGCGAGGCGGAATCACTGGAGCGGCACGGTGCTTTTTCTGTCGTGCTGGAATGCGTCCCGGCGGCGCTCGCGGCGACCATCACCGAGGAGCGCACGATTCCCACGATCGGTATCGGCGCCGGCGCGGGCACCTCGGGTCAGGTGTTGGTGTTGTCGGATCTGCTGGGGCTCGACGCACAGTTTCAACCGCGTTTCGCGCGGCGCTACGCTGAGGGGCATGCGCTCGTGCGTGATGCGGTCAACCGTTTCGCCCGCGATGTGCGCGCCGCGCAGTTTCCGGCGCGCGAAGAGGTGCTCGCCTGATGCAACTTTTCACCCAGCTCACCGCCTGGCGCGATCTCCGGCGCTCGGCCGACTGGGCCGGGCGCTCGGTGGGCTTCGTGCCGACCATGGGCGCGCTGCACGCCGGGCACGCCGCACTGCTGGCGCGCGCCCGCGCGGAGAACGACCGCGTGGTGCTCAGCGTGTTCGTGAACCCCACCCAGTTCGACGATCCGGCCGATCTCGCGCGCTATCCGCGCCCGCTCGACGCCGACCTGGCGCTGGCGCAACCCTACGTCGATGCCGTCCTCGCCCCGGCACCGGCGGCAATTTATCCCGACGGTTATCGCTATCGTGTGGGCGAAAACGCGCTGAGCACGCGTTGGGAAGGTGCGCACCGGCCGGGTCACTTCGACGGCGTGCTCACCGTGGTGCTCAAGCTTTTCAACCTCGTCCAACCGCACCGAGCCTACTTCGGCGAGAAGGACTGGCAGCAGCTCCAGCTTGTGCGCGGCATGGTCGAGGCGCTGCTCCTGCCCGTGGACGTCGTGCCCTGCGCGACGGTGCGCGATCCCGACGGTCTCGCGCTCAGCTCGCGCAACCGCCGGCTCTCGCCGCCAGCCCGGGCGCGCGCGGCGGTTTTCCCGGAGGTGCTGCGCACGGCGGCGAGCGCGGAGGAGGCCGCGACCGCGCTGCGCCGGCACGGCTTCGAGGTGGATTACGTCGAGGATCACGACGGCGTGCGGCTCGGTGCGGTGCGCGTGGAAGGCGTGCGGTTAATCGACAATGTCCGGCACTAACCCCCGCTTCGTCGGCACCGTCTCGATCGCGTGCCACAACGATTGCGACGCGATCTCGCGCCTCGTGCGACGCGGGCACCGCGTGCGCGCCGTGGCCACGGAGTCGGCGCCTCGCTTCGTCGGCACCGCGACATTCGAGGGCTTCACGGGCGAAAAAGTCGCGCCGGATATTTTCGCGGCTGGGGCGGTGCTGGATCGCAGCGCGCTCGCGCGCCGCGCCGCGGATTTCGGCGTGCGCAACGATCGCCCCGCCCCGCCGGTCGCGCCCGCGCGGCCGGCGAAATGATTCTATGCTCCTCTGCCTCGACATCGGAAATTCCCAGATTCACGGCGGCGTCTTCGACGGCGACACGTTGCGCTGCCAGTTTCACCAGACCACGCACCCCCTCCGCTCCGCCGATGAGTTCGGCGTCTTCTTCTCCGCGGTGCTGCGCGAGAACGGCGTCGATCCACGCGCCGTGCGCCGCGCCGCGATTTGTTCCGTCGTGCCGCCGGCCCTTTATCCGGTGCGCAGCGCGTGCGTGAAGTATTTCCGCTGCGAGCCGTTTGTGTTGCAGGCGGGCGTGAAAACCGGGCTGAAGGTGAAATACCGCAACCCGCACGAGGTCGGCGCGGATCGCATCGCCGGCGCGATGGCGGCGATGCAGCGGCGGCCCGGCTCGCCGCTCATCGTGGTAGATTGCGGCACGGCGACGACGTTTGACGTCGTCACGGCCGAGGCCGATTACCTCGGGGGCGCGATTCTCCCGGGCATCGGCATTTCCATCGAAACGCTGGCCGGCAAGACCGCGAAACTGCCGACCGTGGAAATCATGCGGCCCGCGACGGCGCTTGGTCGCTCCACGATCGAGAGTATCCAGGCCGGCGTCTACCACGGGCACGTGGGCGCGATCCGGCACCTGCTCGGTGAACTCGCCCGGGAGGTGTTCGATGGCCGGCGTCCCTATGTGGTGGGAACCGGTGGTTTCGCGCGCCTGCTCGAAGGGGAAAAGCTCTTTGATGAAATCGTGCCGGAGCTCGTGCTGCTGGGGCTCAGGCACGCGGAGCGGATCAATCGCGAGGAGTGAACGCCGGATCTTCCTCGTGCCGGGGTTTGCGCGCGGCGATTTTTGTGCTACGTCGTGTCAGCGTTTGCCCCGCGCATCCCCGCCGCGCGCCGGTGCTCGCGCCTGTGCCCCTACCGTGAAAACCTCCCCCGTCGCCCGCCGGCTCTCCCTCGCCGCGCTGCATCTCGTTTTATTTTTCATCGTTGCCGCGCCCGTCGCCGCGCGCGTCGTCGGACGGCTCCATGTCAACGGCCCGGTCACGAACGCCACCGCCAAAATCGAAGTCACCGGCGGCCCGATCATCTATATCGATCCGGCGGTGTTGCCGGCGACGACGCCGGCCGATGCGGACTTCATCCTCATCACGCATAACCACGGCGACCACCAGGAGCTCGCTTCCATTAACCGCATTCGCAAGCCGGGCACCGTAATCTACTCGTCGCCGGCGGGCGTGCCCGCGTTGACGACGAATCTCGCCGCCGCCGGCGTCACCATCAACGCCGTCACTCCCGGCCAGCGGTTCACCGTCGGCGGGGTCGAGGTGGAGACTGTGCCGATGTATAACCTCGTCCGGCCCAATCCCGGGCATCCCCGGGTGATGAACTACGTGGGCTACGTGCTCAACATCGGCGGCGTCCGCGTCTACGCCTCGGGCGACACGGAGCGAATCCCGGAGATGAGGACGTTTGCCGTCGATGTCGCGCTGCTGCCGCTTGGCCAAGGCTTCACGATGATTCGCGTGCAGGACGCGGTTGACGCCGCGCTCGATCTCCAGGCGCGCGTGGCGATTCCCTATCACTATGGCCGCGGCGAGGGCACGATCGCGGATGGGCAGTTTTTCACCAGCACGCTCGCCGATCGAATGACGACGATGATGAACACCCCCGCGGAGGGCTTCGCGCTGGAGATTTCGGAAACCGTCGCCTTCGCCGAACACCCCGCGAGCCAGACCGTCGCGCCCGGCTCGAATGCGAATCTCAGTGTGCAGGTGAGCGGCATCGGTGCGCTCCGCTACCAATGGCGGCGCAACGGTGTCGCGCTCGTCGGCGCCACCGCCGCCGCTCTGCCCATCGCCGCCGCGAGTGCTGCCAACGCCGGCGACTACACCGTGATCGTGAGCGATGCCAACGGCCCGCTTACGAGCCGCCTCGCGCGCCTCACCGTCGAGCCGCCGCGACCCGGTCGCTTGATCAACGTCTCGGTGCGCGCGGCCACGCGCGGCGGCAGCACGCCGCTGATCGTCGGCGCGTCGGCGACTGGCGGCAGTAAATCGATCCTGGTGCGCGCCGCCGGCCCCGCGCTTACGGGCTTCGGCGTCACCGGCGCGCTGCCCGATCCGCGCCTCGAACTGCACGCCGATGTCGCCGGCCGCGACACCATCGTCGCCTCCAACAACGACTGGGCGAGCGGCGGCGTGGCGACGCTGCGCGCCGCCTTCACGAGCGTGGGCGCGTTTGATTTCACGAATGCCGCGAGCCTCGATGCCGCATTGGTCACCACCATCGACGGCCCGCGCACGATTCACGTCGTGGACACTGCGGGCCGCACCGGTGTCGCGCTCGTGGAAATTTACGATGCCGACACCGGCGGCGCGGCGCGCCTCACGAATCTCTCCGCGCGCAATTTCGCCGGCACCGGTGAGGCCGCGCTCATCGCGGGCTTCGTTGTCAGCGGCAACGTCCCCAAGCGCCTCCTCATCCGCGGCGTGGGTCCGCGGCTCGGCGCCTTCGGCGTCACCGGCACACTCGCCGATCCGAAGGTGGAATTGTTCCTCGCTGAAAACGGCCGCAGCACGCTCTTCGCTGCCAACGACAACTGGGCCGAGGCCGGCGCCGCCCCCGCGCGCGCGGCCTTCGTGTCCGTCGGCGCCTTCGATCTCAACGACGCGACGAGCAAAGACGCCGCGCTCGTCGTGACCGTCCCCGCCGGCGCCTTCACCGCCCAAGTCTCCGGCGTCGGCAGCGCCACCGGCGAGGCGCTCGTGGAAATCTACGAGCTGCCGTAGGGAGTAACTTCGATGTCGGGCCGGCACTCTTCGCCGTGCCGCAGTGCGCTGCGAAATGGCACGCCGGCACCCGGCGGCTCTTCGAACCCAGCGCGTGATTACGGCAGTTCGTAAATCTCCAACAGCGCCTCGCCGCCCGATCCATCGCTGCTGTGGACCGCGAGGGTGTAGCGGTTGCCTGCCTTCACCGTCAGGATCAACGCGGCGTCGCGGCTGCCGGGTTTCAACAGCGAGGCACCGGCCGCGCTGAACGCCGGTTCGAGCGCCGCATTCCAATCGTCGTTTTGCGCGATTCGCCCGCCGTCTTGGCCGAAAATTTCCAGCGTGGGATCGGTCAGCGCTTCGACTACGCCAAACGCGGCGAGCTGCGGCCCGAGCGCCCGGATCAAGATCCTCATGGTCCCGCCGCCTTGCACGGTGAAACCGGCCAACATCGGTGGTGCGCCGGCACCAATATAAGCGCGGGCGGAGGCGTTATCGATTTTCGAGCCGATGGTCGGCGCGGGATCGTAGAGTTCGAGGAGGAGCATGCCCGGTCCAGTCGTGCGTGTGCGCGCGGTGCCCGTGCCGCCGGGCAGGGCGAGAGCCAGCCCTGCGTCGGCGCTACCCTTCGGCAGCGCAAATGCGCCCGCCACGGTAAACGCCTCGGCATCGGCCGGCCGCCAGTCGTCGTTTTCCGCGATCCGAATCGAGGCCGCATCGAAAACCTCCAACCGTGGATTGGCCACTCCGTCGGGCACACCGAGACGCGCCAGCGTTGGGCCGATGGCCCGCACCACGATTGACTTGGGGCCGGTGGATTGCAGCGAATAGCCCAGCGTGAGGACCGAGGTCTCATCGGCGACGTAGGCGAACACGGACAGATTGGAAAGAAACGTCGCGGGCCGCGCCGGCGGTTCCACGGGTGTGGGTGGTGTCACCGGCGGCGTATTCACCGTCAGCGCCGCGCTGCCGCTCGTGGCCGAGCCGAGCGGATTCGAAACGATCACCGTGTAGCTGCCGGCATCGGTCGTGGCGGCGGCGGGGATCGCATACGTCGCCGCGGTGGCTTGCGCGATGGCGACGCCCTCTTTCAGCCATTGAAAGGTAAACGGGATCTGGCCCATGGCGGTGACGGACAGTGAGACCGGCGTGCCGACCGCGACCGTCGTCGAGGGCGACACGTCCACCTCGATGGCGGTGGGCGCGATGGCCGGCGCCACAAACTCGATCTCCCATTTGGAGACGCCGCCGACGTAGAGTCGCGCCAGCTGGCCCGCGCGGCGATCACTGCCGCCGCTTTCCAAGCCCATCACCTGCGGATAGAAAAAATACCAGCCGGGAAATTCCGCCCGATCGAGAATCTTGCGCGGCGGAGTCCACGTCTCGGGCCGGCTGAGGTCCGCACAGAACGAAACGTAGACGCCCTCCTGCGACCAACTGGGCTCGCCGGAGGCATGGTTCAGCAGCATCACAAAGCAGTTGAGGTGGGTGTTCCAATGCACCGAAGGACCCCAGAACGCATCCGGATCGCGGTTCGCCCACGAGCGGCGCACCGGGAAGATCGGGGTTACACGTCCGCCGCGCCCGGCCTCGCGCCACTCCCCGTTGTAATACTTCCACACTTTGCCCGCCGGGTTGGCGCGATCCTCGTAGGCCATGCGCGCGAGGCACACGCCCTGGGACTCCGCTGCGCCGCCGTAGTTACCGAAGAAGAAATAGAAATATGAGCGCTGCCGATCAAGGATTACGGTTCCGTCGCCATTGCCACCAACGAAGTAGCCGTTCCGGGCCGAGGGATCGAGGGCATCACTCGATTCCAACAAGATGCCGAGATCGCGCAGCGTGGCGCCGCCATCGGTTGACACCACGGCGCCCATTTTCGGCGCGGTCAGCGTCGACTCGGGCACCAGCCCGATCGGTTCGGTGTGATACCAGCCGTAGAGCAGGCCATCGTTTTCCGGCCAGACGGATTCTAGCCAGTGGGGTTGAGCGTTCGCGGACTCCAACGGGACCGTCTTTGTCTCCCATGGGCCGAATTGATCCGGCCCGGAGCTGAGCCAAGGGCCGCCGCTGGAGCCGAACCAGAAGAGCCGGCCATCGCGCCAGAAGGCGGGGCTGTTACTGTCGACCGCTCGCGGCATCGAAACCTCGGGCGCGCGTCGCACGCGGGCTTCCTGCGCGGAAAGCGCACCGCCGAAGCCGAGCCAAACGGCGAAGGCGCTAACGGCGGCAAACCGGAGGAATTTTAAGACCATGTCCCTCGTGAGACGCGGGTGAGGGCAGGGCGTTTCATGGTCCGACGGGATAGCAGGTGATTCGAGTCCGCAATGCGGAATTCTTCGCCACCTATCGCAAGCGGCCGGCGATCAGCGTGGCCCTAACGGCACCATCACGCCGGTGCGCTCGTCGTGGAGCCTTGAGGTGTCGAGTCCGTCGAGCACGAGCACTCCTTGGAGCGAGGAGATGAGCTTCGCTTCGCTCCACGACCAGACGATTTCCGCCTTCGCGTTCAGCTCGAACAACTGCACACCGGAGGCGCCGTGGCTGGGACCGTGACCCTGCCAGTTGGCGAGGACGATGTGGCCGTTGGGCAGGAGCTGAAATGTCGCATAGAAATTCGCGTTCACGGCGGCGGGCATTTTTTCCTTCTCGGCGAATTTTCGCGTGACGGCGCCGTTCACATCGAGCTCGACCATAAATGCGCCGTAGCCCGCCGACGCGAGCGTGCGACCGTCGGGCAGGCGCACGGCTTTCCACGAATTCTTGAAACCGGGCACGGGCCACTCGTGGAGAATTTTTCCCGTGCGGTCGCATTCGCGAAGGACGGCATCGTTCATCATGAGCCACGTGCCTGCGGCGGTTTCGCGGATCAGGCGGACGTAGGTCGTGGGGAAAACGGTTTTGTTTTTCAGCGCATCGGTGGCGTCGAGTTCGAGGACGACCACGGTTTTTTCGCCGTCGAGCTTGGCGCCCGCGAGGAGCGTGTGGCCGTTCGGCAGGCGTCGCGCGGAGGTCACCCCCTTGTAGGTCGCGACGTCCTTCACGAGCTTGCCGGTCGCAATCTCGAACTCGCTATAGCCGGCGTCGTGCCCGACGAGCACGCGTCCGCTGCCGACGAGCTGGAGATCGCGCGCCTGCGGATGGCCCGTGGGCACGATCCAGTTTTTCGCGGGCTGGCGCTCGTCGATGTGCAGGGGCTGCGCGAGTCCCTCGTCGATCGCGAGGAACTCGTGCTGGATCGGCGTGGCGCTGAAGCCGAGTCCGGTCGCAAGGGTGAAGGGTAGGATGCGGAGGAAGAGAGGGCGGATCATGGGGCAGGGTGAAAGTGGGAGGGGGACGGCGGTCGTCTGCAACCGCCAACGCTGCCCAGCCGTGGGCGGCGCGCCTGCCTTCTTGATTTCCGTCGGCTGGCCCCTTTTGCTGGTTCACCTCTTCCCCGTCGGTTCCCCCATATTCCCGCCTGCCCCATGCCTGCCCGTTTTTCGTTTCCCGTGCTGCTCGCCGCGCTCGCGCTTTCCGGCGCAGGCCTGCACGGCGCCGACGCGGGCGGGGTCGATTTCTTTGAGAAAAAAATCCGCCCGCTGCTGATCGAGCGCTGCTACGAATGCCACTCGGAGGGGAAGAAAATCAAAGCCGGTCTCCGCCTCGATCACGCGGACGGCTGGTTGAGCGGCGGCGATTCCGGGCCGGCCGTGGTGCCGGGCAACGTCGAGGGCAGCCCGATGATCAAGGCGATCCGCTACACGGGCCTTGAGTTCGAATCGATGCCGCCGAAGTCCCAGCTCACGCGCGAGGAAGTTGCGCTGCTGGAAGAGTGGGTGAAGCGCGGCGCGCCGGCTCCGTCTGCGCCGAGGTCGGAGGTGGCTGGAACCGCGGGAGCCACCAGCGCGAAACCAAAGCAAGTTGGGCTCACCCTCGACGAGGGGAAAAAATTCTGGGCCTTCGTGCCACCGGCGAAGCCGGCCACGCCGGCCGTTCCGCCTACCGTGAAAGCGTGGCCGCGCACCGACATCGATCGCTTTGTTGCCGCGGAGTGGGGCGCGAAGGGCTTGTCGCCCGCGCCCGACGCGTCACGCGTGGCGTTGTTTCGCCGCGCATCGTTCGACCTCACGGGCTTGCCCCCGACCCCGGAGGCGCTCGACGCGTTTGAGCGCGATCCACGCGGCACGCCGCAGGCGTTCGCGGCGGCCGTGGACGCGATGCTGGCCGTGCCGCAATTCGGCGAGCGCTGGGGTCGGCGCTGGCTCGATGTGGCGCGCTTCGCCGAGTCGAGTGGCGGCGGCCGCACTCTGATGTTCAAGGACGCGTGGCGCTACCGCGACTACGTGGTCGAGGCCTTCAACCGCGATGTGCCATTCGATCACTTCATCCGCGAGCAGCTCGCGGGCGATCTGCTGCCGGCCGCGACGCCGGAGGACAAGCGCCGCCAGCTCACCGCGACGGCCTTCCTTGCGCTGGGTCCGACCAACTACGAGGAGCAGAACAAAGACGCACTCCGCATGGATATCGTCGACGAACAGATCGACACGATGGGCAAGGCGTTTCTCGGGATGACGATCGCGTGCGCCCGCTGCCATGATCACAAATTCGATCCCATTCCGAATCGCGACTACTATGGGCTCGCGGGGATTTTCCGCAGCACCCACACGCTCCACAATTACACCGACAACGTCGCCAAGTGGGTCGACACCACGCTCCCCGGCGATCCGGCCGTGGAAAAAGAAATCGCCGCGCACGAGACGAAAGTCGCCGCGCTGGAGCGGCAGATCAAAAAACTCCGGGCCGCCGTCGGTGCGCCCGCAGCGGGCAAGAGCCTCGCGTTCACGTCGCTGCCGGGTCTCGTGCTTGATGATCAACAGGCGAAGATTGTCGGCGCATGGAGCGCCTCGACCACGGTGGGGCCGTTCCTCGGGAGCGGCTACCTCACCGACAACAACACCGCCAAGGGCGAGAGCACCGTCACGTTTACCCCAGCGATTCCACAGTCCGGTCGCTACGAGGTGCGCTTTGCCTACACCGCGCAGGCGAACCGCGCGACGAATGTTCCGATCACGATTCTCCACGCCGATGGTGAAAGCACCGTGGTCGTCAACGAGCGCGAAGCACCGCCGCTGACCGGCCATTTTGCGAGCGTCGGCACCTTCCGTTTCGAGAAGGACGGCGCCGGCTACGTGCTCGTCTCCAACGAGGGCACCGACGGCTTTGTGATCGTCGATGCGCTGCAACTCATCGCGGTCGAGCCGCGCGCCGACCTCCTTCCCGTCGTGCTCGCCGGCGCCACCGACGGCCCGAAGCGCGCAGCGAAGAAAACCATGGCCGAGCCCGCCGACCCCGCCGCGCGCAAGGCCGCCACCGAACTGCGGGCCTTGGAGGCGGAGCTGAAAAAACTCACGGCGTCCGGCCCGAAACGTGAACTCGCGATGGGCGTGCGCGAGGCCGCCGGAGAAATCGGTGACACCGAAATTCGCATCCGCGGGATCGCGCGCAACCTCGGCGCGAAAGTCCCGCGCGGGTTTCTGCAAGTGGCCACGCCCGGCGCGATGCCGCAGTTCTCGACGGGCGCGAGCGGTCGCCGGGAACTCGCCGACTGGATCGCGAGTGCGGAGAATCCGCTCACCGCGCGCGTGATCGCGAATCGCACCTGGGCTTGGCTCATGGGCACGGGTCTCGTGCGCACGGTCGATAATTTCGGCACAACGGGCGAGCGGCCCTCGCATCCCGCGCTGCTCGACCATCTCGCGCGGCAGTTCGTCGCCGAGGGCTGGTCGATTAAGAAACTCGTCCGTGCCATTGTGCTTTCGCGCACCTACCAGCTCGCGGCCGGTGCGTCTGCCGCCGCCGCTCGGCTCGATCCCGACAATCGTTTGTTCTCGCACGCGAATCGCCGCCGCCTGGAAGCCGAGGAAATCCGCGACGCGATCCTCGCCGCGAGCGGCCAGCTCGATCTCACCGTGGGCGGACCGAATATCGGCGGCGCGACGACGAGCGAATACGGCTATGTCTTCGCGGACACGCGGCGCAGTCTCTACACGCCGGCGTTTCGCAACCGGCGGCTGGAGTTGTTCGAGGTGTTTGATTTTGCGGACATCAACGCCTCCGTTGGCCAGCGCGCGGCGTCCGTGGTCGCGCCTCAAGCCTTGTTTTTGATGAATCATCCCTTCGTGGTCGAGCAGGCGAAACTCGCCGCGCAACGCGCGCCTGCATCCGCAGATCGCACGGCCAGCGCGCGGATCGACGAAGCCTATCGCGCCACCCTCGGCCGTGCGCCCACGGCGCGGGAGCGAACGCTGGCGGTGGAGTTCGTGCGCGGCGGCGGCGTGGCCGCGTGGGCGCAGTTTCAGCAATCGCTCTTCGCCACGGTAGATTTCCGTTATCTCGACTGAGAAGACCCAAAACAGTTAACCACAGATGAACACAGATAAACACAGATTGGGAGAGCAGGAAAAATTCCCGGCGACTACTCCGTATCTGTGTCTATCTGTGTCCATCTGTGGTTCAGGTTCTGCTGAATTGTCCTGACGATCACCCCATGACCCCGCATCCCAATCCCCTTCTTTCGCGCCGGCAGGCGCTGCAGCAACTCGCGTGCGGTTTCGGCTACATGGCATTTGCGGGTTTGGCCGCGCAGGCGGCGGCGCGGAGCAAGACGAACCCGCTCGCGGCGCATCCGGGACATTTCCCGGCGCGGGCGAAACGCGTGATTTTTCTCTTCATGGGCGGCGGCGTGAGCCACCTCGACAGCTTCGACTACAAGCCCGCGCTTTACGCGAACGACGGGAAGATGATGGAGTTTCTCGACCAGCGCGCGATCGCGAAGACCGGAGTGGGCGCGACCGGCCGCGTGATGAAACCGATGTGGGATTTTAAGCAGCGCGGGCAAAGTGGGCGCTGGGTCTCGGAGCTGTTTCCCCACATGGCCGAACTCGCCGACGACTACTGCGTCGTGCGTTCGATGCACACCGAGGGCGTGGCGCACGGGCCGGCGACGCTGTTTCTCCACACCGGCTCCACGAATCTCATCCGCCCCTCGATGGGTTCGTGGGTTTCGTATGGTTTGGGCTCGGAGAGTGAGAACCTGCCGGCGTTCGTCGCGCTCAGCCCCACGCTCGCGAACGGCGGCCCACGCAACTATGGCAGCGCGTTTCTTCCGTCCGTTTTTCAGGGCACTGCCATCGGGCGCGCCGGCCAGAAGGCGGTCGAGGCCGGTCTCCGCAACGTGCGCAATCCCGGCCTCACGCCGACGGAACAGCAGCGGCAATTCGATCTCGTGCGTGCGATGAACGAAGAGCAGCTCCGCGCGAAGCCGGGCGACTACGAACTGGAGGCGGCGGCGAATTCCTACGAGCTCGCGTGGCGCTTGCAGAATCACGCGCCCGACACGCTCGATCTCACGAAGGAATCGGCGGCGACGCTCGCGCTCTACGGCATCGGCGAGGAGCCGACCGACGACTACGGCCGCCAGTGTCTCATGGCGCGGCGCCTCGCGGAATCCGGCGTGCGTTTCATTCAGGTCAACTACTCCGACAACACCAACAACCCCGCGTGGGATCAGCACTCCAATCTCCCGAAGCACAAGGATCACGCTGTGCGCGTCGACAAACCTGTCGCCGGCCTCCTCCGCGATCTGAAGGCGCGTGGTCTGCTCGACGACACGATCGTGTGGTGGGGCAGTGAATTCGGGCGCACACCCTACGCGGAGCGCAACGGCACCGGCCGCGACCACAATCCCACGGGCTTTTCCGTGCTACTCGCCGGCGGCGGCTTCAAACCCGGCTTCGCGTATGGCGAGACCGACGACTTCGGCCACTTCGCGATCGAGAACAAAGTCCACATGCACGATCTGCACGCGACGATCCTCCACCAACTCGGCCTCGACCACGAGAAACTCACCTTCCGCCACGACGGCCGCGATTTCCGCCTCACCGATGTGCACGGGCACGTGGTGAAGGATATCCTTATTTGAACCAGCAATCACTCGGGCGACCACCGATGGACACAGATAAACACAAATCTCCGATCCGCTTTCTGAATCTGGGTCTATCTGTGTTCATCTGTGGTTAAGCCTGGTTTGAAGTGCCTTTCCTCCGCCTAAAAAATGAAATCTCCCGCGCTCCTGTTCGCTCTGCTTTTGCTCCAACTCTCGGCCTTCGCTGCGCCGTCCTACGATCAATCCGGCGTGCCGCTTGAAGTCGACGCGCCCAAGCCCGGTCTCGCCAAGATCGTGATCCTCGCGGGCGGACCGAGCAGCAAGGCGATGGCGCACGAGTATTTCGCCGGCAGCGCGCTGCTGATGGACTGGCTCAAGCAACAACCCGGGGTCTGGCCCGTAATGGCGCGGGGCTGGCCGACGAACGAGCGGGTGCTCGAGGGCGCGAAGTGCGTCGTCTATTTTGGTGACGGCGGCGGTAAGCAGCCCTTCGCCGAGCCGCAGCGCTGGGCGACACTCTCGAAGCTGATGGCGGGCGGCGCGGGCCTTGTGCTCCTGCATCAGGCGATGGATTTTCCCGCCGGCCCCGACGGCGCGAAGATCAAGGGATGGCTCGGCGGCGTCTATCACGCCGATATCGGCAGTCGCGGCCACTGGGACATGGATTTCAAAACCATCGCCGCGCACGAGGTCACGCGCGGCGTCAAGCCGTTCGCTGCGCCTGGCGATGGCTGGCTCTACAATCTCCATTTCGCCGACCATGGTGTGACGCCGCTCCTCGTCGGTGCGGTGCCCGACAAGTCGCGCTCCACCGCCGACGCGAAGAAACACAACGGCCGCGACGAAGTGATCGCCTGGGCCTACCAGCGTCCCGACGGCGGCCGCGGTTTCAGTTTCACCGGCGCCGATCTGCACAAGAGTTGGGAATACGAGAGTCAGCGCACGCTCGTCCTCAACGGCATTCTCTGGTCCGCGCACGTCGCTGTGCCCGCCGATGGCGCGAAGGCGATCTTTGATCCCGCCAGCCTCGAGCGGAATCTCGACGACAAGCGCGCGCCCGTTCCCGCCCCGACGGCGAAGAAGAAAAAATAGCCGGAGGGATTGCCCTGAAAATTTGCGGCCAAAGCATCTTCACCCAAATCGCCGCGGTGTTCCTTGCCACGGTGGGCGGGCTTCGTGCGGCGGACACGCCGCCGGTTGCGCCCGCCACCGCCGAAGTAGCGGCGTTCAAAGCGCGGGTGCTCGCGGCAACGACGCGGCATGTGGATTTGCTACTCGGCAAAGACGGCGCGGTCGTGTCGCTCAAGGGCAAAGCGGCCGATGGCGAAGCGGTGCTGATGTTCTACCGCGCGTTCGAGGCTACCGGCGATCAACGTTACCGCACAGCGGCGCTCACGCTCGCCAGCCGGGTGTTGAAGGCGATGCGTGCGACGAAATTCGGCGTGCTTGAAATTAAGGAAAAGGAAAAGGGCGACGGCGAGACGATCCTGGGCGGCGGGCCTCCGGCGATGGGCTTCTACGTGGCCAATGTCGCTTACATCCTCCATCGCGAAGGCGGCCGCTCCGACGATCTGAAATATCTCGCGGGCGTGATCGACCGCTTTCCGTGGAATGAGCGCGGGTGGTGGGCCTCAACGATCGATGTGAAGACTGGCGAATCGAAGGTGCCGATGTCAAAGCCCTCGATCATCAACAAGACCGCCTCCGTCGTGATGGCTGCGGGCATGCTCAGCGCGGCCGTGCACGACCTCGATCCGCAACTCTCCGCGCGACTAAAACAGAAGACGGACACGTGCCTCTACAGCCAAATCGTTCCCGCGCAGCTGCCCGACGGATTCTGGCACTACAGCCTCTCCGAGAACGATCCGAAGAACAAAGACGTCCTCGGCTACTTCATGCTCACGACGCACATGCTGATGGAGCTGCAGCATTTCAACCCGGCGTATCGCGAGCCGAAGCTCGATGCCGCGCTCAGCAAGGCGCAGGCCTTCGCGCTGGCCTGCATCGCCCCCATGACCGATCCGAACCAGGGCCCGCCGTGTGTTGCCCACCGCACCGCTGGCACGCCGCGGCACTATGTGCTCGCGGACGAGCCGAAGCGTGGGTTCCAACTCGCTCGAATCTTGATCGGGGCGGGCTACTTCGTCGAAGGCATCAAGATCACGGACGCGTCGCTCAAACATTTCGCCTTCGGCAACACTGGTATGGAGGGTGTCCACGCTGCGGGACCGACGGCCGCAATCCTTGCGCGGTTGCGCTGACACCTATGCCCTCGCGCCGGTGGCTTCCGGCGCGCACCGCGCTCAGTGCGTCATGAGGTAGCAGATGATATTTATCGCGAGGGGGTAGGCGACGCGCTCGGAGTATTTCTCGAAATATTCGTGGTCCTCGCCCTCGCGTTCCCAACCGTCGCTGTCGTCGGAGTTGTGCAGGCCCATCACGATGATGCGCCCCCTTTCGTCGAAGATCACGCGGTGGTGGATCGTGGTGTTGGGAATTTTCAGGCCGATGCGGATATTGGGCACCTGCGCCTTCTCCCGGATGTTGAAAATTGTCCGGTAGAGCGGGTGCTCGATCGGCAGTTCCTCGAAACGTTTCCCGGGGAGAATCGTCTGAAACAGCCGCTCGACGTGCGCGAGATCGTCGTCGCCCCAGTAGTCCGTCATGAGCATGAAGCCGCCGTTCAGCAGGTAGCTTCGCAGCGCGACAATTTCGGGCTCCGTCAGGCCCAGCGCCCCCGGGGCGGAGGCGAAGAGAAAGGGATAGTCCGTGAGATCGGAATCGGTGGCGCGGATCAGCCGGCAGTTGGGATCGACGCGGAGGGAAGTCATCTGCTGCAGCCGATACGAAAGATTGAGGTCCGCATCCGGCAGGTCGGTCGTCCAGCCGCCGCGGCGCGCACCGGCCGGGCGTGGTGCCGTGTCGTAGCGCAGCCGGGCGAATGTGAACACTTCGGCCGTGAAGCCCCGGGGATTTTCCCACTCCGGCGTGCCGGTGCTGCGCGTGCCGATTTCGCGAGCGGTGCGGGCATTGGGCGACACATAGATCTGGCCGCCGCCGAAACCGCGCTGCGCCAGCACCGCGCTGACGACGGCCAGACCAGCGATCACAAAAATCGCTGGTCGGTGCCACCGGCGGGGCAGGAAGGCGCACATGGGATCACGCGAATAGCGCGAACTCTCCTCCGCGCGCAAGGTGTTCCTCGGGCCCGCGCTGGGCGGCGAATAGTGGGGGCGCGAAATTCGGCTCGCTCGACGCGGGGTTCGCGCTTGTGGCCGATTCGTGCGCTTGCGTCGGTCCGGCCTGAAGGAGTTGGATGATGGCTCGCCCCTCATGAGTTCCTTGCTCTTCGCGCTCGACCTCAGTTTCTCCGCGCGGGTTTCGTCTGTCGCATGAACAAACGCCTCGCCAAATCGCCCGCGCCGGGCCCTGGGGCTGCAGTCGACTACGCCCCGCTCCTCGCCGAGATCAAGGCGCGCGTGCAAATCGCCCGCGTGAAAGCGGGGCTGGCGGCCAACCGTGAACTTCTCGCACTCTACTGGGATGTCGGACGATTGATTAGCGAGGCGCAACGCACCAAGGGTTACGGCAAGAAGGTTGTGGAACGACTGGCCGCGGATGTGCAGCGCGAATTTCCCGGCCTGGCCGGATTCTCGCCGTTGAATGTCTGGCGGATGAGGGCTTTTTACGCGGCCTATGCCGAAGATCCCGAAATTCTGTCACAGGCTGTGACAGAATTGGGCTTCCCTCGCTCGGCGAGGATGACGCGGTCAACGCCGGCGATGCCCGAGATAAAACTGTCACAGCCTGCGACAGAATCCTCCTTGGAAATCACGCCGGCTGGACGGGGAAAAATCACCGGACCACCCGATCCGTTCGCGTCGCTGCCGTGGGGCCACAATCTCATGCTCCTGCACAAGCTGGATGTTCGTGAAGCACGCCTCTGGTATGCGGCCAAGGCCGTCGAGCACGGCTGGTCGCGCAACGTCTTGGAACTCCAAATCGAGTCGGGCCTTCACCACCGGCAGGGTCGGGCGGTCACGAATTTCAAGACCACGCTGCCGCCCGCCCAATCGGACCTCGCGCAGGGCCTCATCAAGGATCCCTACCTTTTCGATTTCCTCACCCTGCGGGATCGGCGTGTCGGGCTATGTGACCAAGCTGGTAGATTCGTTGCCCAAGTCGCTCAAAGGTGCCATCCCCTCGGTGGCTGAATTGGAAAAAGGACTCGCGCAAGCGCCACGCTCAGCACCGCAATTTTCTCCATGAAACTCCGATTACTCTCCGCGTTTTTTTCTGCGGCTTGGTTAATGCCACTCGCGCCCGTTACGCTGGCCGCACCGCCCAACATTCTCGTCATCCTCGCCGACGATCTCGGCTACTCCGATCTCGGCTGCTACGGCGGCGAGATCGCGACGCCGAATCTCGACGCGCTCGCGCAGGGCGGGCTGCGGTTCACGTCGGCCTACAACACCGCGCGGTGCTGGCCTTCGCGGGCGGCGATCACGACTGGCTTCTATGCGCAGCAGGTGCGGCGCGACACCGTGCCGGGCGTCGCCAGCGGCGGCGGTAACCGCGGCATCCGACCCGCGTGGGCGCCGCTCATCACGAGTTTTCTGCAACCGCTCGGTTACCGCACCTACCACTCCGGCAAATGGCACATCGACGGCCAGCCGCGGCAAAATGGCTTCGACCACAGCTTCGAAATCGGCGGAGGGCAGAGCAATTTCTTCAAGGCGCCCGGCAACACCGACGATGGCGTGCCCAATGTCCAGACACCCGACTACTACGTCACCACCGCCACGGCCGATCACGCCGTGAAGAGCCTGCGCGAACACGCCGCGAAATTCTCCGACCGGCCGTTCTACCACTACCTGTGTTTCACGGCGCCGCATTTTCCGTTGCACGCGCCCGCGGCCGACATCGCGAAATACAAGGACGCTTATTCCCGCGGCTGGGACGTGATGTCTGACGAGCGCTACACGCGCCTAAAAAAAATGGGGATCGCCACGCACGCGAAGCCCGCTTTCGAAAGCGAAGTTGGGCCGCCCTATGCCTTCCCCGACGACATCGCGAAGCTCGGTCCCGACGAGGTGAACCGCCCGGTGCCGTGGGCCAGCCTCACGCCGTCACAGCAAAAATTTCAGGCCGCCAAGATGGCCATCCACGCCGCGATGGTGGACCGCATGGATCAGGAAATCGGCCGCGTGATGGCACAGCTCAAGGCGATGGGGGCCTATGAAAACACCCTGATCCTTTTCGCCTCCGACAATGGCGCGAGCGCCGAGATGATGGTGCGCGGCGACGGCCATGATCCCGCCGCGCCGATGGGCTCGGCGAAATCGTTTCTCTGTCTTGGGCCCGGCTGGTCGAGCGCGAGCAACACTCCCTTCCGCCGCCACAAGACGTGGGTCCACGAGGGTGGCATCTCGACGCCACTCATCGCCCACTGGCCCGCCGGGATTGCCGCACGCGGTGAGCTGCGGCACACGCCCACCCATTTAATCGACGTCGTGCCGACGCTGCTCGAACTCTCCGGCGGAAAAATTCCCGCGACGATCAAGAGCCACGCCGTTCCGCCCTCGCCGGGCCGGAGCCTCGTGCCGGCATTCGCGAAAGACGTGAACGTCCCGCACGATTTCCTCTGGTGGCAGCACGAGGACAACCGCGCGATCCGCGCCGGCAACTGGAAGCTCGTTGCGCTCGCGAAGGGCGAGTGGGAACTCTACGACCTCGCGACTGATCGCGGTGAGTCGAGGAATCTCGCCGCCTCGCGCCCGGAAAAGGTCCGCGAACTCGAGGCGCTCTGGAAAAAACAGGACGACGAGAACCGCCGCCTCGCGATGACCGACCTGCCGCCCGGCGCGATTGACACTCCCGCGGCGAAGAAGGGGAAGCGGAAGCAGCCGTGAAAGCCCACGTCACCGCGCTGTTCGCTTTGCTCTCGCTGCCGCTGGGAGCGGCGGAGGCGCGCACGCCGAAGCAATACCGCGACTGGGCAACCGTTCGCGACGGCAACGCCGAGCGCGGCCGGGCACTTTTTTTCGCGACCGATCGGGGGGCGTGCTCGGCGTGCCACACGATTGACGGCAAGGGCGGCAAAGCCGGTCCTGACTTGCAGGCCGTCGGCGATGCGCTGCCGCGCCGCGAGTTGATCGCCGCGATCCTTGAACCCTCGGCGATCATCGCGGTCGGTTATGGCGCGACAATCGTCGAGACGAAGACCGGCGAGTCCTTTTACGGCGTGATCAAACGCGCCGATGCCGCCGCGGTCGCGCTGATGGGGGCCGATGGAAAACTCGTTTCCATTCCCGCCGCCACCATCAAGGAGCAGCGCGCGAGTCCGATCTCACTGATGCCGGAAGGGCTGCACGCGGCGTTCACCGTGCAGGAGTTCACCGATCTCGTGGAATTTTTGGTGAGCCTGAAGCAGCCGAGCAACGCGCTGACGGCAAACCGCGGCCTACCCGACGAGATCACGCTGCTCGCGAAACCCGCCGTGTTGCGCCCGCTCATCCCCGAGGCGATGCGCTTCCCTAGCACGGTCGTCCGGCAGCCGGGCGACGTGCGACTCGGCCTCACCTGGCTTGGGGCGGTGCCGGGCGGCGGCGGGTCGTTTCTCGTCGGGCACCAATCCGGAAAAATCTGGCTGCTGGAAAAGAGCGCGGCTGGCTACGCGAAGTCGCTCTTCGCGGATTTTTCCGCCGAGGTATTTTCGCAGCGCGGTCCGAATGGCCTGCTTGGCGTCGCGTTTCATCCGCATTATCGCGAAAATCGCCGCTACTTCGTGAAGCACCAGGTCAACGACGGGGTCGGGATGGCGACCGTGATCGCCGAGCACCGTGCCGCAGCGGACTTCCGCACCGACTCGGGCGAACCGCCGCGCGAGATCATCCGGATTCCGGCGGTCACGCAGAACCACACCGGCGGCTGCGTCCAGTTCGGGCCGGACGGGATGCTTTATTTCGGAATGGGCGACACCGGACCGCAACAGGACCCGAACGGCCAGGCGCAAAACCTCGGGCTGCTCCTCGGAAAAATGATGCGCGTCGACGTCGATCACCGCGACGCGGGGCTGGCCTACGCGATTCCGGCGGACAATCCGTATCGCGACCGGGCCGGCGCGCGGCCGGAAATCTGGGCGGTCGGTTTCCGCGAACCATGGCGTTTCAGTTTCGATGCGAAGACCGGCGACCTCTGGGTCGGCGACGTGGGGCAGGATCGAGTGGAGGAGGTTTCAATCGTGCGGCGCGGCGAGAACCACGGCTGGAATGTCTACGAGGCCTTCGAGCCATTTTCAAATTTGCGGCGGCGCGCGGGCGAAACCTATACGCCGCCGGTGGCCGCATACCGCCGGCGTTACGGCAATTCGGTTACGGGGGGCCATGTTTATCGTGGCGGCGCGGCGCCGAGCTTCGAAGGCGTTTACGTTTTCGCCGACTACACTTCGCGGATGATTTTCGGCGCAACGCAACGCGACCGGCAGCTCGACACGATGCGCCAGATCGCACTCGCGCCGGAGAGCCCCGCGTCCTTTGCGACGGACGAGTCGGGGAAAATCTACGTCGTGAGTTATGAGGGCATGATCTACGAGCTGGATTTGGCGGGCGCGGTGTTCGAGCGCGCGCGGAATTCCGCGCCGGTCCCGCCGGCGGAAAAGATCACGTGGGAGCGCCGGGCCTTTCCGCTGCCCGAATCAATCTGGAGCGTCGAGGCGATCGACCCGACGGGCGAGGGGAGGAAGCGGCTCATCGCGATGGGCGTCACGCGCGTCTTCGCCATCGACCCGGCGAATTGGAAAACGGAAACGGTCTTCGACGCGAAGGAAGGCAAGCTGCTCTACTGCGTCGCGCTCGACGCGAATGGCGATGGCGCCGTCGATCTGGCGCTCGGCCGTTATCAGATTCCGTGGGTTGAGTTTCGCGCGGCGCAGGCGAAGGGGAAATCGCCGCTGCCGCCGCCGCCGACGGGTCCCGACTTCAGCGTGGCGTGGCTCGAAAATCCCCGACGTGCCGGCGCGACGTGGGCGTTGCACGTGATCGATCGGGAGCTGAATGGCATCCATGGTTTAGTCGCGGCCGACGTGCTCGGCGACGGCCACCCCGGCTTAATCGCGACGAGCATCAACGGGCCGGCGTTTCCCAACAGCGTCGCGTGGCTTTCGCTGGTGAATCCGAAGGCAACGGTGCGCCGCGTCGTCACGAAAGCCGGAGCGGACGGGCGGCCGCATTATTTGGATTTCGCCGATGTGAACCATGACGGTCGCGGCGATGTTTTGCTCGGTGATTCCGGCGCGGGCACCTTTACTTGGTGGGAGCGCGGCGCGGATGATTCCTCCGGTTGGACGAAGCACCTCATCGCTCAGGAGAAAGGTGCGACCAACATCAAGGCTGCCGATCTCAATCGCGATGGACGCCTCGATGTCGTCGGCGCGTGCGGTCACGGCAAGGGCGTGTTTTGGTTCGAGGGCCCGAATTGGACGAAGCATGTGATCGACGCCGACCTCGCGACGCCGCACGCGCTGGCGGTCGGCGATTTCGACGGCGACGGCGATCTCGATGTCGCGGTGGCGTCCTACACCACGCACATCGTGCGCTGGTATGAAAACGACGGTCGCGGCAATTTCACGCCGCACGATATCGACACCGGCAACAAGCAGGAAGCTTACGATCTCAAAGCGACCGACATCGATGGCGACGGCCGCACCGATCTGATCCTCGCGGGCCGCGAGTCGAAGAACGCGGTCGTGTATTTCAATCGAGCGCCCGCCCGCGCGCAGGTGGAAATCAGATTTTGAGCGACCGCCGGTTTGAAGACATGGGAGTCCCGCCCGTGAGTTTGAGCGGACGCTCAAAACCTGATTTGCGCCGCCGCACGAAGTAGTTTCGGTTTTCGTTGGCGGTCGGCGTTTCTTTCGGCCCTGCTGCTCGTCCTGCTTTTCACTCCATGAATACCTTCCGTCTGCTCCTCGTTGCCACACTCGCCACCGTCGCCGCCTTTGCGCAGGCGCCCACCAAGAAAGCCGGCAAGGCACCCGCCGCACAGGCCGCCGTCGGTCCCGCCATCGGCGAGAACAAGGCGACGCCCATCAGCCGCATCAAGGCCGCGCCGGGTTTCGCCGTGGAGCTGATCTATTCCGTGCCGGGCGTGGAGCAGGGCTCGTGGGTCAACCTCTGCGCCGACGACCGCGGCCGCATCTACGCGAGCGATCAATATGGCGGGCTCTACCGCTTCACGCCGCCGGCTCCGGGCAAGACCCTCGCCGCCTCGGACATCCAGCAGATGCCCGCCGAGATTCGCGCGATTAACGGCATGGTGTTCGCGTTCGGCGCGCTCTACGTGGGCGTCAACGACTACGAAAACAAGATTAAGAGCGGCGTTTACCGCATCACCGACAGCAACAGCGACGACAAGCTCGACAAGGTGGAACTGCTCCGCGCGTTCGAGGCCCGTGGCGACCACGGCGTCCACGCGATCGTGCCGACGCCTGACGGCAAGGCGCTCTACCTGATCACGGGTAACGGCACGAAACCCACGCCGTTCGCCGCGACTTCGCAGATTCCGCCCACCTTCGGCGAGGATCATTTGCTGCCGCGGATGCCCGACGGTCGCGGCTTCATGCGTGAGGTGCTCGCGCCCGGCGGAGTGATTTATCGGTTCACGCCCGACGGAAAAACCTTCGAGGCCTACGCCTCGGGCTTCCGCAATATCTTCGACGCCGCGGTGAATCGCGACGGCGAGCTCTTCACCTACGACGCCGACATGGAGTATGACTTCAACACCTCGTGGTATCGCCCCACGCGCATCAACCACGTGATCAGCGGCGGGGAGTTCGGCTGGCGCAACGGCGCGGGCAAGCGCCCCGAGTTTTATCCCGACAACCTCGGCGCGGTCGCAAACGTCGGCCCCGGCTCGCCCACGGGCGTCACCTTCGGCTACGGCGCGAAGTTTCCCGTTAAATATCAGCGCGCGCTCTTCGCCCTCGATTGGAGCTGGGGCAAACTCTACGCCGTCCACCTCAAGCCCGATGGCGCGAGCTACACTTCGACGAAGGAAGAATTTATCTCCGGCACGCCGCTCCCGCTCACCGACGCGATTATCCACCCCAAGGATGGCGCGATGTATTTCGCGATCGGCGGCCGCCGCGTGCAGTCGGGCGTCTACCGCGTGACCTACGTCGGCACCGAATCCACCGCGCCCGATGCCGAAAAGCCCGTCGCGAGTGCCGCGCGCGACCTGCGCCATTCCCTCGAGGCGTTTCACGGTAAACAGGATCCCGCCGCGGTCGCGAAAGCGTGGCCGCACCTCGGTCACGCAGACCGCGCGATTCGTTGGGCCGCGCGCATCGCGATCGAGCACCAGCCGGTCGAGACGTGGGCGGCGCGTGCACTGGCCGAGCGTGACCCCGCGATTCAGGTCGAGGCGCTGCTCGCGCTCGCGCACGTCGCCGGCGTGTGTCCGCCGCACCGGATCGCGACGACCCCACCTGTCGATACCGTGCGCGGCACCGCGCTCCTCGCGGCGCTGTTGAAGATCAATTTCGCCAAGCTCGATGCCGAGCGCCAGCTCACGCAGGTGCGCACGATTCAAATCGTGCTCAATCGTTTCGACCGGCCCGACGCCGCGACGGTGAAGGCCCTCGTGGCGAAACTTGACCCACTGTTTCCCGCCGCGACGCGTGAAGCCAACTGGTTGTTGTGCGAGACGCTCGTTTATCTCCAAAGCCCGACCGTCGCCGCCAAGGCCATCGCGCTCATCAAGGCCGCGCCCACGCAGGAAGAGCAAATCGAGTATGCGCGCTCGCTGCGCATGCTGCAGGCCGGTTGGACGACCGCGTCGCGCACGGCGTATTTCGAGTGGCTCAACAAGGCCGTGAATTACCGTGGCGGTGCGAGCTTCGACAAGTTCATCGAGTTCGTGCGCAACGACGCCGTCGCCACGCTCACGCCCGAGGAAAAAACGACGCTCGCCGCTGTGCTCGACAAAAAAGTGGAGCGCAAATCCGTCGTCGAGAACCTTGGCGAGGTCTTCGCCGGTCGCACGCCCACGCAGTGGACGCTCGACGATCTTAGCGCCGCCGCGAAAAACGGAATGCGTCGCCGCAGTTTTGAGAATGGCCGCAAGATGTTTGGCGCCGCAGCGTGTTTCGCCTGTCACCGTTTCGGCAACGAGGGCGGTATGACCGGCCCCGATCTCACTGGCGCCGGCGGCCGCTACAGCGCGCACGACCTGCTCGACCAAATCATCAACCCGAGTAAGGAGATCAACGAGCAGTTCGTCCCGAGCGTCCTCACCAAGAACAACGGTGAAACGATCGTGGGCGTCGTGGTGAATCTCCAGGGCGACACCGTCTCGATCAACACCGACCCCTCGGAGCCGAACACGCAGACGCGCGTCGACCGCAAGGAAGTGAAGAGCATCGAGCCCTCGAAGGTTTCCCCGATGCCGCCGATGCTGCTCAACATGCTCACGAAGGACGAAGTGCTCGACCTCGCGGCCTACGTGCTCAGCGGCGGCGACGCGAAGAACGCGATGTTCGCGCGCTGAGCGCCCGACGGGAGCGGCGGCTTTCCCGCCGTCGATTTATTTCGCTGCGCTAAACCCGACGGCGGGAAAGCCACCGTTCCGTCCCGACGGCAGACTTGCCCGTCCGAGCAGCCGGCCCGGCGCTTGACCGGGCGGGTCGTGACGCATGAATGTGCTTTTATGAGGACGACCATCGATCTGCCCGATCCGCTGTTTCGCGAAGCCAAGTCCGTCGCGGCTCTCCGCGATCAGAGCCTGAAGGATGTCATTGTCAGCGCGCTCCGACGGGAATTGAGGGACGGTCGCGGCCTGCCGAGCCGTCGGCGCAAGCGTTCCACTGCCTTCCCGTCGCTCGCCTGCAAGGGCGACTTCGTGATTCAACCCACCAAGGAGCAGCTCGGCGCTGTCGTCTGAGGCGACATTGCCCGACGCCAACCTCTGGCTGGCGCTGTTTCTGGATGGCCACGCGCAGAATGCCGCCGCGCGGCGTTGGTTGGCGGCCCATCCCGGCGAGACGCTGGTCTTTTGCCGGCTCACGCAACTGGCATTTCTCCGTCACACCACCAACCCCGCGATCATGGGACCCCATGTCCTCACGCAGGCCCGCGCGTGGCGCGAATACGAGCGCCTGATCGACGGGGACGAGATTATTTTCCTGCCCGAGCCCAACGGCATCGAGATTCGCTGGCGGGATTACACGCGGACCAATCAGCCCGCGCACCAAACCTGGACCGATGCCTACCTCGCCGCCTTTGCGCGCGGGCACGGGCTCCGGCTCGTCACCTTCGATCGGGCGATGCGAAAATACGAGGGGACCGACGTGCTGGTCCTCGAATCCGGACGATGAGCGACCCCGGTAACAAAGCCGTCTTCGTGAGCTACGCGTCGCAGGACGCGGCGGCCGCGAATAAAATCTGCGACGCGCTCCGCGCCGCCGGCGTCGAGGTCTGGTTCGATCAAGACGAACTCACGGGCGGCGATGCTTGGGACCGGAAGATTCGCCAGCAGATCAAGGACTGCGCGCTCTTCGTGCCGTTGATCTCGGCGGCGACGTAGGCGCGGCGCGAAGGGTATTTCCGGCTGGAGTGAAAACTCGCCGCGCGGCGCACGCACATGATTTCGGAGCGGCAGGCGTTTCTTTTGCCGGTCGTGATCGACTCGACGACGGACGCGGCGGCGGATGTGCCGGAAGAGTTTCGCGCGGTGCAGTGGACGCGATTGCCGGGTGGTGAGCACGCGGAGAAGTATGGCGCGCGGGCGAAGAATTTGCTCGGCGGATCCGGCGTAGGGCGGGTCTCTGACCCGGCCCTCCCTGCGGCGGGCGCGTCAAGGGCGGGTCAGAGACCCGCCCAACCGTCCAAACAACGCTTTCCGAGCGCTGCTTGGGTGGCGCTCGTCGTCGTCGCACTCGCCGGTGGCGCCCTCGTCTTCTGGCCGAAGTTAAAAACGCCCGCGCCCGCGGCTGCGACCGCCGCCGACAAATCCGTCGCCGTGCTCGCGTTCAAGAATCTGAGCGACGCGCAGGGCGGTGATTACTTTTCGGATGGCCTCAGCGAGGAATTGGGCAACGTCCTCGGGCGCGTGCCGGGGTTGCGGGTGGCGGGGAGCACGTCGGCGTTTTCGTTCAAGGGCAAGGCGGTGACGCTCCCGGACATCGCGCGGCAGCTCGGCGTCGCCTACCTCGTCGAGGGCTCCGTGCAGCGCGAGGGCAGCGACGTGCGCATCACCGCGAAACTGATCAACGGCGCGGACGGCCTGCAGGTGTAGACCTCGGGCAATCTCAAACGCAAGGTCGAGAGTTCGCTTGCCCTGCAGGAGGAAATCGCCGGCCTAATCGCGAAGGAGCTGTCGCTGAAACTCGGCGTGGCGTCGGCGGCTTCGACCGCGGTGGTGAACCCGCGCGCGTTTGAACTCTATTTGCAGGGACGGCAGGCGTGGAATTTGCGCACGCCGGCGGGCTTCGACCGGGCGGAGGCGCTCTTTAACCAGACGCTTGAAATTGAACCCACGTTTGCCCGCGCCCATGCGGCCCTCGCCGATGTGTGGGTCACCCGCGGTCTGCGGTTCGGTGCGGTGGGGCAATTCGGCCAACGAGCCTCAGCTGAACAGGCGCGCATCGTGGCCAAAGCCCGCGAGGCCCTCAAACTCAATCCCGATTCCGCCGAGGCCCACGCGTCGCTGGGCCTCGCGCTGTGGATGGAGTGGAATCTCCCGGAAGCCGAACGCGAATTGCGCCGCGCCATCGCGCTGAATCCAAACTACGCCTCCGCCCACCAGTGGTTGGGCCGCATCTTGGAAAACAAGGGTCAGGCAACTGAAGCGCTGGC
>JANOAF010000121.1:0-2015 GCA_031411015.1 Opitutaceae bacterium
CCGTTGCCGGTCCCGCGCCGGGGATGGGCTCGGGATACGCGAATCCGCCCGGGACTTCGCGGCCCGAAGCCGCGTCCAGCACCCGTGCGCGATCGCCCAGCAGCCAAAGCACCCGGCTCGGGGCGGCGGGCAGGAATGCCAGCGGCATCAGCGGCGGCGTCCGCGGCAACGCGAGGGATTCGGTCCGCCCCTGGTCGATCCGAAAACGATACACGGCGCCTTCGTGCGTGCCCATGACCACCTGCGTGCGGTCGGGCGACAGGGCGGCGGTCGGCGCGCTGCGTTGTTGCAGGGCGGGCTCGGCGAGCAACTGGCCGGTGGCCACCTCCCGCACGCGGACAAACCCGTCGCTGGCGGTGGTCACCAGCACGCGGCCGTCGGCGCTGAAGTCAGCACGGCTGACTTTGCCGCCGTGCTTCAGGGGCGGCACGCGCGCCGTGCCCGTGGCGAGATCCCAGAGGTCGAGCGAACCGACGTTGCGCCACGTGGCCAGGGTCTGGTGGTCGGGTGAGAAATTCATGTTCGAACCGTCACTTAGGCTGTTGGGTCCGGCCGCGGCGAGGCGGGCGATGCGGAGCCCGGTCTGCGCATCCCACACGCCGAGCAGGTCGTGCGTGGTCAGGATAAAACGGCCGTCCGGGCTGTAGCGCAGGCGGCCTCCCGCTGTTCCAACGGTCGCGCCTTCGATGCGCTGGGCCGCAGCCAGCGCCGCGCCGTCGGGCAGCGAGTAGAGCCGCAGGAAAATCGCAGTGTCGTCGCGCTCGCGCTGCACCACCGCCACTTGCCGGCCGGTCGGACTCGCCTGCCAGTAATGCGCCCCAAATGGGACGCGCAGCGTGATATCGGCGGAGCCCGTTTCCATGTCGCGCAGGCGGACCTCGGTGGAGAAATTACCGGCGCCGAGACTGCCTGAGAGGGGGACCTTATCGCTCCACGAAAGCCATTTCTCGGAGGTAATTATGCCGCCCTTGGTTCCATTTGGAATCGGTGGGCCGACGGTGCGACCCGTCGCGGCATCGCACAGGACGCTCGTCCCGTTGGCGAGCCGGACATCGAAGACGTCCGATTCGGACCGAAACAAACGGGCGCTGCTGCTCCCGCCCAGGCTCCTCCCCGAGCGCTCGCTTTCATCGAATCGGATCTCACGGGCGAGTTTCCCGGCAAGATCCAGGACGCGAATAACTCCGTCCTGACAATCCACCACGTCGAAACGGGGCGTCTTAAACAGCGACGCGGAAACGCTCGGCGGCGAAGCCAACTGCGACCGCTCGATGCCGCCGGTCGCCAGATCGAGCCGGGCGGTGGCGCCGTCTTTCCAGAGGACAAAGATGCTCTTTCCGTCGTCCGAAAAATCCGTCCAAATAACCGGCGCGGGGTGCTCCAAGGCGGCGCGCTCCGGCAGAAGGAAATTGCGCGAGGTGAGGAGCGAGGCGAGGCGGGGCGCGATGGTCGGGTTGTGCGGATCGCGGCGCGCGGCGCGGAGCAGGTGCGCGAGGCCGTCGGTCGTTTGGCCCTCCTCCAGCAGGCGCGAGGCGAGGCCAACGTCGGCGCGGCTGTTGCGCTCGAATTCGAGCCGGCGCTGCCGCAAGCCGTAGAGCCCGGCAGCGCTGAGCACGACGACGACGGCGGCGAGTCCGCCGATAATCAGGCGCAGGCGATTCGTGCGGCGGGCGGCGGCGGCGAGGGCGAGCCGTTGCTGCCGCGCATCGCCCGCCGCGCGGATGACCTCGGCGAGCACGTCGTGCGTGAGCTCCACACGCTGCGTGCCGATGCGGTCTTCAATGCGGAGGAGCCGGCGCGAGACGAGTGTGTCGATGAGCGGGCGGGTGACGCTGGGAAACTCCAGCGCGGACTCGAGCGAGAGATTGTCGCGGAAGCCGGATTTCGTGAGGAGCTTGTCCTCAACGAACGTGCGCATGTCCGCCGGCAGGTCCGTCACGCAGCGCTCGTAGAAATCGGTGAGAATCTCGCGGCGGTTGCCGGAGACGAGGTCGGCGGAAATCTGTGGCTGGCCG
>JANOAF010000122.1:0-4410 GCA_031411015.1 Opitutaceae bacterium
GGCGCGGTTTCCTCAAAACACCGCCGCCACACGACGTAGTTGTGCAGTCCCTCCAGCGGGAAAAACGTGTGGCGGATTTTCGCCGCCGTGAGCGTCGCCGATGTTTTCTCGCTGAACCCAAAGAGCGAATCCTGCCGCCCGCAGCCGATCCAGAGGAGTTTAATTTTTGCATTGGTCCCAACGGGGTCGGCGAGCAGCGCTTGGTAGCGCGTCGCGAAATCCGGAATCGTCGCGGCGCTGTAGCCACCGACCGAAGCAAAGAGATCGAGGTGGCCGAGGCCGGCACGGAGCGCCTGGCCCCCGCCCATCGAGAGTCCCATCACGGCGCGGTTTTCACGATTGGCGAGCGTGCGGAAGCTGGCATCGACCGCGGGCACGATTTCCTCCGTGAGGTAGCGGTCAAAGGTGCCGTTGTTGTCGCCCGGTCCGCCAAACGGCACCGCGTGGCCCAAAGGCATCACGATGATCATCGGGACCATTTTTTTCGCGGCGATGAGATTGTCGGCCATGAAATTGGCGCGGCCCGCGAGCGTCCAGTCGCTCGCCGTGCCGTTATTCCCGTGCAATAGGTAGAACACGGGATAACGCACGCTGCCCGCCGGGTCGTAACCCGGCGGCATGTAAACGCAGTAGAAGCGCACGTCGCCGGTCATCTTCGAGTTGTGCCAGACGGTTTCGATGGAGCCGTGCGCCACATCGGTGCGCACGTCCCACGTGGTGGACGGAGTGCCGGGCACATTGACCATGCTCGCCGAAGTCCGCATGCGCAGCTTCACGATGGGGTTGATCGGGTCGATGAGATCGACGCCGTCCAGCGTGAAATTGTAGATCCAGTAACCGGGCTCCACCGGCCCGAGCGTCACGCTCCAGACTCCGCGGTCATCCTTGGTCATTTCATGCGGGACATTGTCCCACTGACCGAGCACCGAGACACTCGTGGAGCTCGGCGCGAAGAGCCGAAACGTGAGCCGTCGATCCGCGGCGAGTTCCGGTGAAACGAGATTGGCGGGCGCGCGCATCGGCTGCACCGAAGGCGCGGAGGACGGTTTCGGAGCGGGCTGGGCCGGGGCCGGTGTAGCGAACATCAAGCAAAGGCCGAAACCAAGGATTCGACCGGGGGAAAGTGGGGCCATACTCTTCCGATGATTTGGCCTCTATGTCATGTCAACAACTGCGCCGGTTGACTGCAGTAGACGAGCAAGGCTGCACCACCGCAGTAGTTGGATCGATGAACGCCTGCCGACAAGGCCCGTTGCCAAATTCGCGCGACACTTCGTTTCCGGTCTGGGTGCGAGCAGCGGGCGATTGTTGCGCCGGGTCGCGGTTGTGGTTGAGCTGAACGCCATTTTCCATGCCTCGTTCGACCCCGCTCGCCGCTCTCCACCGCACCCTCGGTATTCCCGCCGACTACGGTCGTGCCCGCCAACTACGCGCTTTCCGCGAAGCCCGATTGGAGAACCTCGTCCATGTCGGTCGGCATCCGATCGAAGGGCGATCGGTGCGCTTGGTCCGGCCGGCGGCTGCTGCTTGGCGCAAAATGCAGGATGCAGCCGCCAAGGACGGCATCACGCTGTTTCCGCTTTCCGGATTTCGGAGCGTTCGGCGGCAAACCGCGATCATCCGCCGCAATCTCGCCGACGGCCGCGATCCCGCCGACCTGTTTCGTTACGTTGCCGCGCCCGGCTACAGCGAACATCACACGGGTCGCGCGATCGACATCGGTTCGCCCGACGACGTCAGCGTTGAGGAGAAATTTGGTCGCACAGCCGCCTTCCGATGGCTGCGTCGCCGCGCGCGTGAATTCGGGTTCGTGATGTCCTTTCCGCGCCGAAATCCGCACGGCATCGGCTACGAACCGTGGCATTGGTGCTGGCGACGATAGTTCGCACGAAATTGCTCCGCCTTCTGCGGTTTGGCCAAGGCTCTAATGTTTAGAATAGTTCTAATTCCGGCTTGCACCTTAGAATCATTCCAATTGGTTGCCCCTCCCAAAACATATGGCCGCCACCGAAAACTCTGAAGCGCTCACCCAGCGTCTCGCCGACAGCGGCCTCCGCTCCACGCCCCAGCGCGAGGTCGTTTACAACGTGCTCCTCAAGAAGCGCGACCACCCCACGGCCGACGAAGTGTTCTCCCGCGTGAAGTCCGAGTTGCCGACCATCTCTCTCGCGACCGTCTATAACTGCCTCGAAACGCTCGTGCAATGCGACCTCGTGCGCGCGGTGAACTTCGAACGCGCGCCGACGCGCTACTGCCCGAACCTCCAGCCCCACGCGCATTTTCACGACGAGCAGACCGGTCGCACCCACGACATCGAGCTTCCGCCCACCGTGCTCGCCGAGCTCAACGGCGTGCTCCCGCGCGGCTTCGACGCCAAGTCCGTCGAGATCACTTTCCGCGGCAAAGCCGCGCGCAGCAGCGAGCATCGAGCAGCGAGTAGCCAGTAGAACTCTCGCTCGCCTCTTCCCTACTCTCTACCCGCTACTCGCTACTCACTACTTTTCTTTCCGACCACATGTCCTCCCTCGTCATCCAAGACCTTCACGTCGCCATCGGCGAAAAAAAGATCGTCAAGGGCCTCTCGCTCACGATCAACAGCGGCGAAGTCCACGCCATCATGGGGCCCAACGGCACCGGCAAATCCACGCTCTCCAAGGCGATCGCTGGCCATCCCGACTATACGATCACCAGCGGTGACGTGCTGCTCGACGGCGTCTCGATTCTAAAGAAAGAAGCCGACGAGCGCGCGCGTGCCGGGCTCTTCCTCGCGTTTCAGTATCCGAGCGAGATTCCCGGGGTCTCGATCGCCAATTTCCTCCGCGCCGCCGTGCAAGCACGCATGGCCGAGGGCGAGGAAATCGACGCCACCGGCTACTACAAAAAACTCTACGCCAAGATGGATCTTCTGAAGATCGACCGGAAGTTCACCTCGCGCTCGGTCAACGACGGTTTCTCCGGCGGCGAGAAGAAGCGCTGCGAGATTCTCCAGATGGCAATGCTCGAGCCCAAGTTTGCGCTGATGGACGAAACTGACTCCGGCCTCGACATCGACGCGTTGCGCATTGTCGCCGACGGCGTGAACACCATGCGCGGCCCCAATCTCGGCGTGCTCATGATCACGCACTACCAACGCCTGCTCGACTACATCGTGCCGGATTTCGTCCACGTGATGTGGGACGGACGCATCGTGAAGAGCGGCGACAAATCCCTCGCCTTGGAACTCGAGGCCAAGGGCTACGACTGGGTGAAGAAGGAACTCGCGGCGACCGTCGCCGCCTAAACGCACCACGACCATGAGCGAATCCACCGCCACTCTTTCCTCCGCCCCACCCTTCGATCCCACCGCGAATCCCGTGGTCGGCATCGATCAGACCAAGGGCGATTTCCAATACAAGGTTGATTACGAGTTCGATGCCGGCACCGGCCTCACTGAAAACACGGTCCGTTACATCAGCGGGGTGAAGAAGGAGGCGCCGTGGATTCTTGAGTTCCGCCTCAACGCGCTGAAGAAATTTCTCTCGATGCCGATGCCCACGCACTGGGCGACGAAGGATCTTGAGAACATCAATTTCGACAAAATCCGCTACTACCTCGCGTCAGGCCAAAAGCCCAAGCGCACGTGGGACGAGGTGCCGGACGACATCAAAAAAACCTTCGAGCGCCTCGGCATTCCCGAACAGGAGCGCAAGTTTCTCGCCGGCGTCGAAGCTCAGTTCGACTCGGAAGCCGCCTATTCGAACATCAAGGACCTCGTCGCGAAACAGGGCGTCATCTTCGCCAATTCGACCGAGGCGCTGCGCGAACATCCGGAGATCTTCCGGAAGTTCTTCGGCAAAGTCATCCCGACCGGTGACAACAAATTCTCCGCGCTCAACAGCGCCGTGTTCTCCGGCGGCTCGTTTATCTACGTGCCGAAGGGCGTGAAGGTCGCGCAGCCGCTCCAAGCCTACTTCCGCATCAACGCGGAAAACTTCGGCCAGTTCGAGCGCACGCTCATCATCGCCGACGAGGGCGCCGAGCTCACCTACATGGAGGGCTGCACCGCGCCGAAGTTCTCCACCTCGACGCTCCACAGCGCTGTCGTCGAACTCGTCGCGCTCAAGGGGGCAAAGATCCAATACATCACGGTCCAGAACTGGGCGAACAACGTCTTCAACCTCGTCACCAAGCGCGGCGTCGCCCACGAGGAAGCCGAGATCAAGTGGATCGATTGCAATATCGGTTCGCGGCTCACGATGAAGTATCCCGGCGTCGTCCTCAAGGGCCGCAAAGCCCGCGGCGAAGTTATCTCCATCGCGCTCGCCAACGACGGCCAGCACCAGGACACCGGCGCGAAGATGATTCACGCCGCTGACGAAACCACGTCCAACATCGTCGCGAAATCCATCAGCGTCGGCCAAGGTCGCAGCA
>JANOAF010000123.1:0-20311 GCA_031411015.1 Opitutaceae bacterium
TCGAGCACGAGCCGGATCGAGACCGGCAGGCGCGAGATGTGGAAGCCGGCTTGTTCGAGCGCGGGCAGCGAGTAGAACTGATGCGACGCCCCGTTTGCGGAAAACGTCTGCAGCGTGTTGAAAGGATTCGGAAGGGACATGGGAAAATTACAGAAGGGCAAATTCAGAAGCCATGAAACCAAGAACAAACAAACTGGTTCGGTTCATGGCTTCTTGGTTTCTGAATTAATTTTAGCTGGGTCTCAGTTCGCCAGCGCGGCTTTCACCGCCGCGAAGTTCGGCAGATCCTTGAGCGTGGGTGTCTGCTCGGCGTATTTCACGACACCATCCTTGCCGATCACGAACGCCGCGCGCGCCGCGCTCTCATACATACCCATGAAGCCGGGGAAGAGCACGCCATACGCCTTGGTGACCGTCTTGTTCCAATCGCTGATGAGCGTGAGGCCGATCTTATGCTGCTTCGCCCACGCTTCCTGAGCCAGAGGGCTATCGACGCTGATGCCGAACACGCTGGCGCCAAGTTTCTCATAATCGGCGAGGCCGCCGGTGATGTCGCAGAGCTCGGTTGTGCAGACACCGGAAAATGCCGCTGGGAAAAACAACAGCACCGTCTGCGTTTTGCCAAAATTGTCGCTCAACTTGACGTCCTTCGGACCCTCGGCGGTCTTGGTCTTGAGGGTGAAATCAGGGGCTTTGGAACCAACGGCGATCGGCATAAGAGGAAGGAGTTGAGGGATGAGTTTGGTCGAAAATATCCCGCGCGACCTTCGCCGGGAAAGAGGGGCGACGTTGAGCCGCCGCCGCGCACGCCGCAAATGGTTTTTCCGGGTAGCAGCTCGGTTTCTATTTTCGGGGCAGGAACCATTAGAAATGCTCTTGGTGAAGTAGGAAGCCAGGAAAGCCGGAGATGAAGTAAGACCTGAAGTAATTCAGAAACCAGAAAGCCATGAATCAAACTGCCGTTTCCTGGTTTTCTGGTTTCCGCATTTTCGTCGGTTCTCCGGGTTTCAAGGCTTCCCTCTTCAAAACTTCCCGGCTTGCGCGCCCGCTCTCCCGCCCCGTTTACTGCGCCCCCCTCCGCATGAACCTGATCGAAGACCTCCGCTGGCGCGGCCTCCTCGCCGACTGCACCGACCTCGACGCGCTCTCGAAGCGCATCGCCGAAGGCCCGGTCACGCTCTATTGCGGCTTCGATCCCACGGCGGACTCGCTGCACGTCGGCCACCTCATGGGCCAGCTCACGCTGCGCCGCTTCCAACTCGCGGGCCACCACCCCATCGCCCTCGCCGGCGGTGCCACCGGGATGGTCGGCGACCCGTCGGGGAAGTCCGCCGAGCGCAATCTCCTCACGCGCGAGCAACTCAGCCACAACGTCGATCGCATCACGGGCCAGCTCTCACGCATCCTCGACTTCGGCGCGCAGCCCAACCCCGCCCGCCTCGTCGATAATGCCGACTGGACCGCGCCGCTCAGCTTCCTCGATTTCCTGCGCGACATCGGCAAGCACTTCTCCGTTTCCGCGATGCTCGCCAAGGATTCCGTGAAGTCGCGCCTCGGCAGCGACAGCGGCATCAGCTTCACCGAGTTCAGCTACCAGTTGCTCCAAGCCCACGACTTTTACCACCTGCGCAACGCGCACGGTTGCGAGCTGCAGATCGGCGGCTCCGATCAGTGGGGCAACATCACCGCGGGCACCGACCTCATCCGCAAAAAGCTCGGCGTGCCCGCGTGGGGTTGGACGTTTCCGCTCATCACCAAGGCCGACGGCACCAAGTTCGGCAAAACCGAGGGCGGCGCCGTGTGGCTCGATCCGGAAAAAACGAGCCCCTACCGCTTCTACCAATTCTTCATCCACACTGAGGACGCGAAGATTTCGGAATACCTCCGCAAATTCACCTTTCTCTCCCGCCCGGAGATCGAGGACTTGGAGGCGAAGCACGCTGCCAACCCCGGCGCGCGCGAAGCCCACCGCGCGCTCGCGCGCGAAGTCACCCGCCTCGTCCACGGCGAGGCCCGCCTCGCCGGCGCGATCAAGGCGAGCGAAGTCCTCTTCGGCGGCGCGCTCGACGGCCTGAGCGCCGAGGACTTTCAAGACGTGATCGCCGAAGCCCCGAGCAAAGACATCGAGCGCATCAAACTCGCCGCTCCCGGCATCACGCTCATCGACCTCCTCGTCCACACCGCCCTCGCCCCCTCAAAAGGTCAGGCGCGCAAAGACATCGAAGGCGGCGGTATCTACGTGAACAACGTGAAGGTCGCCGACATCACCCGCGCCGTCACGGAAGCCGATGTGATTTTCGGGAGCAACGTTTTGCTGCGGAAGGGCAAGCGGACCTATGCCGTGGTGAAGGTGACGGGAACTTAATCTTAGGCGGTGAGTTCGCGCTCGGCTCGGTGAACGGCAAATTCGAACAGCACGGTCAGAGCATACCTTGAGCGCGCTGCTCAATCAAAAACTCACCCGGTGTGGCGAGACGAAGGCCATAGACTTCCCGGCCGAGTTTCGTGTGAAAATCGCCTTCGTCGAGCGTCAGCAGCCAATCTGCCCGGACCGCCAGAGCGGTAATGACGACCGGCCGATCCTTGGCTTTCGGAAAGACGAGAGGTTTGTCGAGCGCCACACTCGCTCGCACGAAGCGCAAGCGTGGCGCAACCTGCTTTTCCCAAACACTGGCTGCGGTTCGGCCCAGTTTCGGCAGATTTCGCCGCGTTTCCTCCTCGCATTAGTCGGAGCTAACAATTTCCCAATCGTGCGCTGCCGCCTCTATAATCACGAAGCGCGACGCACCCCGACCTGATCCTGCGCCGCGAGTAGGACGCTGGTGTCGAGGACGAGCCTCACTTTCTCCTGGTCTTCCCGGCGGCTTGAAACGCTTTCATATCCGCTGCGTCACGGGCCATCCAAGCCTTGATTTGCGCCTTGAGGATGTCGCGCATGGGCATCGCTGCCGCGGGGTGCAGAAACAGCCCACCCTCGCGCTCTTCAACGAGGAGCATGGGATTGCGAAGCTTATCGAGGCCCATCTTGCGGCGAAGTGCGGGTGGCAGCGTCACACTGCCACGTTTGGAGAGAGCGAGTGTCGTCACGCGGCCACGCTGCATTGCCGCAATGCGGCGCGCGAGCATCCTTACTCGCGCCTGTGCTGAGCAAATACCCTACTTCCCCGCCCCGATCGCGTAGAGCTGCTTCTGGCCAGCGATGTAGAGGACGCCGTTGGCGAAGACGGGGGTGCCGTGCTGGACTTCGGGGAGCGTGCCGTTGGTCGCGAGGATTTTTTTCTCCCGGCTCGCCGCGAAGATGACGACCGTGCCCTCGGAGTTTTGCACGCACACCTTGCCGTCGGCGATGAGCGGCGAGCCCCAGATGTTGGACTTCACGTCGTGCGACCAGAGTTTTTTACCCGTCGCGGCATCGAGGCAGTAGACGTAGCCCGGCGTGTCGGCGGCGAAGACGAGGCCATCGAATACGGCGGGCATTGAGATGCTGTCGTTGAAATCCGCGCCGCCGACGCGCCAGACTTCGGCGGTCGCGGTGACATCCCCGTGCTGGCGCGCATCGAGGCAGCGCAACGCGCCCGGGCCGGTGCCCGCCTCGGGTTCGCCAATCGCGGCGAACACGCGGTCGCCGACGAAGACGGGCGCGGCGAGAAACTGAAACGTCGTCTCGGGGTCACCCGACGGCTGCGGCTTCTCGTGCGCCTTGCCGTTGAATTTCCAGAGCAGCTTGCCGTTCGCCGGCTCGAAACTGTAGAGCCAGCCATCACCGCCGGGAAACGCCACCTGCGCCACGCCGGCCACCACACCGTAACCGGGCGAGCCCCACTGGCCGGTCATGATGCGGGCGCCGGGCGAGCTGTCCTGCCAGAGGATTTTCCCCGTCGCAGCCTCGACCGCGAGGAAGCTCGGCGCGGCGGGATTCTTCACCTTGCCGGTCTTGGCGTCGGCGGAGTTGCCCGTGACGACAAACAAGCGGCCATCGACCACTAGCGGTGAGGAAGACGAAGCCTGGTTCGGCATCACGCCGAGCTTCTCCCTCATGTCGATCAGCCAAAGCTCGCGGCCATCCTGCACGGCGCGGCAGACGAGTTCGCCGCGATTGCTCACGTAGTAGATGCGCTCCCCGGCCACACACGGCGTCGAGGTGACGCCGATAGTGCCATCGTCCTCGCCCGGGTTCTTGAGCTTCTCGTGCGTGACGGACCATAAGAGTTTGCCGTCGGCCTCGGAGAAACATTTCAGCACGCCACGCTGCTCAACAGGATCGGTGCTGGCGCTGTCGGTGCCGATGAAAACGCGCCCGCCGGCAATCACCGGCGCGCAAAACGTCACGCGGCCCAGCGGCGCGACCCATTTGAGATTTTTGAGCGGGGCCTTCTTTTCACCGCCATTCCACTCGGTGGGCAGGCCGACCCCGCGCGAGAGCATATTGCGGTCGGGCCGGCCGCCGAGCATCGGCCAGTCGTCCGCGCGGAGCGGCGCGAGCGTGAACGCGGCCAATCCGATGATGGCGAAAACCGCGCGCCTCATTTGCCGCCGACGCACACGAGGTGCGTGAAAGTCTTCACATAGATCCGACCACCATCGACACACGGCGTGCTGTGCGTGCCCTCGCCGAGCGGGTTGCGCGCAAGTTCTTTGAAGGCGTCGCCCGTCGCGATGACGATCATTTCGCCCTTCGCAGAAGGACAATAGATTTTTCCATCAATCAAAACCGGCGAGCCGAAGAATTCTGCGCGCAGCCGCTCGCTCCAAATTTCGCGGCCCGTCGCCGCCTCCATCGCGCTCGCGATGCCCGAATCGCTGATCAGGTAGAGCCGGCCATCGAGGTAGAGCGGCGTCGGCACGTAGGGCGTGGCTTTCTTCAGAGTGTAGGCGACGTGTGTTTTACTCACGTCTCCCTTGCCGCCGAGTTTCACCGCGGTGAGGTAGTTGCCCGCCCCGCCGCCCACGCCGCAGCTCCCGATCACGAGATCACCCGCGACGACGGGCGAGGCGACCACGCGCTTGTCGTAGACCGGCGCGTCCCAATTAAACGCGCCGTTGGCCGGGTTGAGGCTCGAGATGCCGTGCGACTGGCTCGACAGGAGCAACTCCGGGGTGCCGTCCGCGCGCGTGTGGACCATCGGCGTGCCGTAGGCGGCGTTTTTCGAGCTGCGCCGCGTCGCGGTCCACGCGATTGAGCCGGTTTTCAAATTGAGGGCGAGGACCGCACTGTTTTCCCCCTCCTGATCGTTGGTCACGATCACGGTGTTGCCGTAAATCATCGGCGAGGCGCCGTGGCCGTGCTGGGAATCATAGGTTCCAAGATCGCGGCTCCAGAGTTCGTTGCCCGCATGGTCGAAGGCCCGCACCCAAAAATGCTCCGGCGACGCGAAGCAAGCGATCACGCGCTCGGCGTCGACGACCGGGGAGCCGTTGGCGTAACCGGTATTGCGGTTCGCCAGCCGCGGCATCGGCAGAGGGAACGACTTCGTCCAAAGCTGCCGGCCATCCTGCTTGTTAAAGCAAACGAGCGCGCGCTCCTTCCCCGACTCCAGCGCCGTAAGCACAAAAAGCCGATCGCCCCAGATTACCGGCTGCGAGTGGCTCGCACCGGCGACCGGCACCCGCCACGCGAAATCCTTTTCCGTCCAAGCTACGGGCACGTTTTTCGCGGCGCTGATCCCCGTTCCGTTGGGCCCGCGAAATCGCGTCCATTCTTGCGCGCATACGATCGAACCCAGAGCGGAAGTGGCAAGCAGGGCAACAATGGCGAGGCGGGGAAGGATTCTCATGATGGGCGGAAAGGGGAATGACCTGAGGAACGGCTCTGACACTGGACGCAGCTCAGGCGGCGAGCGATGCGCGGTCAAAGAGAATTCAGTAACGTCGCGTGCGTCGGGCGCAGGGCAGTTCGCTACAAACTCACGGGCGGGACGACCGTGCCACGTGGCATGAGCGTCCCACCCATGTCCGAAAACCAAGCTGCACCCGGCAGGCACACCGTTGTCGTTGCACGCTTGCCGGCTGCCAAAAGATTGGCCGGACTCTTGCTCACCTCGACTCCATGAATTTTACCCATCCCCGCGCCCGGACCCTCACTGCACTCCTCTTGACGGGCCTCCTTCCGGTGCTCGGCGCCGCAGCCAGCGCCGACTGGCCCGCGTGGCGCGGCCCGACCGCCGATGGACACGCCGCGGCCGGTCAGAAACTCCCCCTCACGTGGAGCGAGACGGAAAACGTCCTCTGGCGCGCACCCGTCCGCGGCCGCGGGCACAGCTCGCCGACGGTTGCCGGCGATCGCGTTTTCCTCGCGACGGCGGACGTCGCGACGCAGGAGCAACTCGTAGTCGCCTATGATCGGGCTACCGGGAAACTCCTCTGGGAAACCGTCGTGCACCGCGGCCCGCTTGAGTCGGGCAATCACAAAAACTCTTCCCCGGCTTCGTCGACCGTCGCGTGGGACGGCGAGCGCCTCTACATCAATTTTCTCCACGCCAAGGCGATTCACACCACCGCACTCGACCGCGCCGGAAAAATTCTCTGGCAGACCCGTGTGGCCGACTACGCCGTGCACCAGGGCTTCGGCGCCTCCCCCGTCGTGCACGAGTCCGTCGTGATCGTCGCCGCCGACAGTCGCGCCGGTGGCAAACTCGCCGGCCTCGATCGCGTCACCGGAAAAATTCTCTGGGAGCAAGCGCGCCCGAAAATCGCCAACTACCCCACGCCTGCCATTGTGCGCGCCGCCGGCCGCACGCAGCTGATTCTCGGCGGCTGCAATCTCGTCGTGAGCCTCGACCCACTCACCGGCAAAAAGCTCTGGGAAATCGAGGGCTCGACCGAGGAGACGGTCGTCACGGCGGCGACGGATGGCAGCCGCGTCTTCCTCAGCGGCGGTTATCCCAAGAGCCACATCATGGGACTCGAGGCCGATGGTTCGGGAAAAATCACGTGGCAAAACAACACCCGCGTTTACGTGCCCTCGGTGCTCGTGCGCGACGGCCATGTGTTCGCCGTGCTCGATGCCGGCCACGCCGTGTGCTGGGATTCCGCGACCGGCGAGGAGCGCTGGCGCGAAAAGGTCGACCGGGATTTCTACGCCTCGCCCGTGATGGCCGGCTCGCGCATCTACGCGACGAGCCTGCGCGGCGTGACGTCGGTGTTCGAAGCGACGCCACAGGCCTTCAAGCTCCTCGCGCAAAACCAACTCGGCGACGAAGCGTTCGCCACCCCCGCGATCGCCGGCGGCCAGATTTTTCACCGCAGCGCAAAAAAGGCCGAGCCACGGCAGGAATTTCTCTGGTGCGTGGGCGAAAAGTGAGAAAGAAGCCGAGAGCCATGAGCGGAGAGCTGAGCGCACCCATTCGGAAAACATCTTCGCCGTGGCTGGTGGCCGTGCTGATGGCGGCACTCGTGCCCGCAGCAGCGTGCGTGGCGTCGGAGGCGGCACTGGCTACCGCCACCCTCATCGCCTCGACTGAGCCGGGCTGGCCGCAATTCCGCGGGCCGCGCCGCGACGGGATCAGCGACGAAAAAGGTCTCCTGCAAACCTGGCCCGCCGATGGCCCTCGGCTCCTCTGGTCCGCCACGGGCGCCGGCCGCGGCTACTCCTCCACCATCATCGGGGGCGGGCGGCTCTATGTGACGGGTGATTTTGGTGAGGAGGTCCGCATTCTCGCCTACTCGCTCGACGGCCAGCCGCTCTGGTCCGCGCGCAACGGCGACGCCTGGCTCACGCAATATCCCGGCGCGCGCACGTCGGTCACGTATCGCGACGGCCACCTCTACCACCAAAACGCCCACGGCCGCATCGCGTGTCTCGACGCCGCGACGGGCAAGGAGCTGTGGGCCGTGGATCTGATGAAAGCATTTCGCGGCGAAAATATCACCTGGGGTTTCAGCGAGTGCCTGCTCGTCGATGAGCGGGCCGTTTACGCGACGGTAGGTGGGCGCGACGCGCTCGTCGCCGCCTTCGCCAAGGCCACCGGCGCTCTCCTCTGGCAAAGCGCTCCCGTGCCCTCGGGAAAAAACGCCGACACGAGCGAGACCGCCTCCTATGTCGCGCCGATCCTCGTGCAGTTCGCGGGGCGGCGGCTGATCGTCGGCTGTGGCACGCACACGCTCTACTGCGCCGACGCCGATACCGGAAAACTCCAATGGACGCGCCCGCGCCCCACGGCCTACGGCGTGCTCGCGATGTCGCCCGTCCTCGTGGGCGACGGCGTGTTCATGGCCGCGCCGCACGGCATGCCCGGCCAGCTCTACCGCCTCGTCGCGCCCGCCGGACCCGGCGACCCCGTGAGCGTGGCCGAGGGTTGGACCAACCCCATCGACACCTGCCAAGGCGGCGTCATCCACGTCAACGGCCGACTCTACGGCTCGACGTATCCCCGTCGCGGCGGCTGGGCGGCCATCGACGCAAACGACGGCACGACGCTTTACGAGACCGCGGACTTCGCCAAGGGCGCGACGCTGTTCGCAGACCGCCGGCTCTACACGCTCGCCGAAGACGGCTGGATGCTCCTGCTCGAACCCACCGCCACGAAATTCGCCACGCACGGCCGCTTCCGCCTCGCCGGCTCCAGCGAGCGCACGCGCGACGCATGGGCGCATCCGGTCATCCACGGGGGACGCCTCTACCTGCGTTTTCACGACGCGATTTTCTGTTACGACATCCACTCTGCCTCGCCATGACCATCCCGGCCGCCCTCCCCTCCAAGCTGCCCGCGCTGCTCGCCCGCACGCGTTTCTACTACGGTTGGGTCATCATGGTCCTCGCGGCCGCCGCGATGGTCGGCACGCTGCCCGGGCGCACCCAGGGGCTCGGGCTCATCACCGAATCACTGATGAAGGATCTCGCGCTCGACCGCGTGATGTTCGCGCAAATGAACCTCTGGGCGACGCTCCTCGGCTCGCTCTGCTGCATCGGCATCGGCCGCCTCCAAGATCGGATTGGCAGCCGGACCGTGCTCACCGCCGTGGTGGCACTGCTCGGTGCGGTCGTGCTCGCGATGAGCACAACCACGAGCGCGGCCGTAATGTTCGGCCTGCTGGTGCTATCGCGTGGGCTGGGCCAGAGCGCGCTTTCCGTCGTCAGTCTCGCGATGGTCGGCCAGTGGTTTCGCCGTCGGCTCAATCTCGCGATGGGCATCTACGCGGTCGTGATGAGCATGGGTTTCATGACCGCGTTTCCGGTCGTCGGGGGCATCGTCGAGCGCGAAGGCTGGCGCACCGCGTGGTCCGCAATCGGGTGGTGCCTGCTGCCGGGACTCGCGCTCGCGGCTTGGTGGCTCGCGCGGCGCGGCCCCGAAGAATGCGGGCTCGCGTGGGAAAACGAGCCGGCGGCCAAGGCGGAAAGTGAAACGGGACCGAGCCTCACGCTCGGCGAGGCGCTGCGCACGCCGGCGTTCTGGGTTTTCGCGCTGGCGAGCTCGACCTATAATCTCGTCGCATCGGGCGTCGGCCTCTTCAACGAGTCGATCCTCGCCGAACGCGGCTTTGCGGCCGGCACCTACCACCGCAGTCTCGTGATCGTCGCGCTCGTCTCGCTCGTCGGAAATTTTCTCGGCGGCTGGCTCTCGGCGCGGTGGAGCATAAACCGACTGATGGCGCTCACGATGGCGCTCCTCGCACTCGCGCTTTGTGGCCTGCCTTCACTCACGACGCTCGGCCAAGTGGACGCGTTTTCCGTCGTGATGGGCCTCACCGGTGGTTTTGTGATCGTGATTTTCTTCAGCTATTGGGCCAAGGCGTTTGGTCGCGCGCACCTCGGCCGAATCGTCGGCGCGGCGCAGATGCTGACCGTGCTCGCCTCGGCCGTCGGCCCGCTGCTGCTCGCGCAATGCCACGCGCTCACCGGCTCGTATGCGACCGTGTTCTATGTGCTCGCCAGTGTGGTCGCGCTGCTCGGCGTCGCGGCGTGGTGGGTGCGCACACCGCAGGCGAATTCGCAACCTTGAAGGAAGGCAAGGTCTCTGACCTGCCCTCGGAACACTCCACGCGCTCAACGGGCGGGTCAAAGACCCCGCCCTACTTGAAATCTCGCCTTAGCGCGCGGCCGGCTCCGCCACCAACGGTTCGCCGTAGGGCAAATCGTCGGGCAGAGTCACGAACTCGCGGAACTGCGCCCAGAGTTTTGAGAAATCTTTGTTCACGTCGCCGGAGAGGCAGTCGGTGATTTCGCCCGCGGCGTCCGGGTGGCGTTCGATCACTTGCTTGAAGGAAAAACTGGGCTGGTAAAAAGCATAAACGAGCTTCCGCATGTTCTCCACGCCGGTGCGGATGGCTGCGCCGTAGTCGGTGAATCGGGCGGGGGACAGATCGCCGGCGAGGAGGCCGGTGTGAATCGTCTCGGCGACCATCACCCCACTCTTCAGGGCGAGCATCACTCCACTGCTGAACACCGGATCGAGAAACGCCAGCGCGTCGCCCACGAGCACGAGGCCGGGCGCGGCGCAGTAGCGCGAATGCCGCGAATATTCGCTCGTCACCCAATACTCGCCCGTTGAGGCGCCGACGGAGAGTCGGTCTTTGATCCAGAGATTCTCGCCAATCTCGCGCTCGAATATCGCCTTCGGGTCTTTCACGCCCCCACGCGTGAGATATTTGCCCTCGGCGACGACGCCCACGCTCACCATCCCGTCGTGCTGCGGAATATGCCAGAACCAGCCCTTGTCCGGGATGAACGCCACAGTGGTCTCGCCTTCGTCGATACCGGGGCTGCGCTTCGAATCCTTGTAGTAAGTCCAGACCGCGATCTTGTTGAGCAACGGATCGCGCTCGCGCCACCCGTTGCGGTTGGAGGCGAAGGCCTCCTTGCCGGTGCAGTCGAGAGTGATGGGCGCGCGCACCTCGAAGGGGCGGCCCGCCTTGTCCTTCGCCGCGACGCCGACGACGCGGTCTCCCTCCATCAGGAGATTCGTGACGGTCGTCTCCTCGCGCACCTCGGCGCCGTTATCCCGCGCGTTATCAAGCATCATCTGGTCAAACTCCGAGCGGAGCACCTGCCACGATTGCGCGATGGTGTCCCGGTCGTAGCGGTTGAAAAAATAAAACGGCTGCGAGCGCCCGCCGTCCGGTTGCACAAAGCGGACACTGTATTTCTTGACGAAGTGCGAGCCCTTCATCTTCGGGATCATCCCGAGACGCTCCAGCGGCTGAAACGTGAAGGGGATCAGCGATTCGCCGATGTGGTAGCGGGGAAACTTCTCGCGCTCGAGGATGAGCACGCGGTGGCCGTATTCCGCGAGGATCGCGCCCGCGCTGGCACCGGCGGGACCGCCGCCAATGATAATCGCGTCGTGGGAGGAGGGAGCGGAGTGATTGGACATACGCAAAAAATTAATCGGCCGCGGCCCGCGCGCCCCACTGACATTGATGCAAGACGTAGCCGAGCCCAGCGCCGAAACCGACGCCGTGCGCCGCGCCCCAAAGCAGTTTCCCCGACACGCCCGGCACGATCGAATGAAAATATCCGCCCGCGTAGTAGCCGACGCTGTGCAGCGCGGACAACACGACAAAAGCGCTGAGGAAGCCGCGCGTCTGACCGAAAGCGCGTTGCAGGAGCCACGTCATCGCCGCCAGCCCGGCCAATGCCCCAAAGAGATCGGCCTGGTATTTTCCACGCAGCCCAAACCAAAACGCACACCATAGCACCGCATAGACGAGAAACACCGTCGCAAAACACTGCGGAAAACTCCGCCAAGCACCGCGCAACGCAATCAGCCGGCTCAACGCCAGCCCGCCGAGACCGATGTAGACCAAGGCCGTCGTCACGTAGAGTCCGGTCGTTCCCGGCACCCAACGAAAGGCCCAGATGGCATACGCGAGCGTGCTCACCGCCCCGAAACTCAACCCACCGTAACACATCGCAAAAGGGAGCCATGTTACCGACCGTGGGCTCGATGCGCCGCGGGTGTTGCTAGGCGTTGAGAGTCCGAAAATTTTCATGGGGTAGCGCGGGGATTGACGATTGAACGCGACCGGAGGATGCGAGCCTCGCCGCGATCCGCAAACCTTCCGGGCCGATCTTGGTTTTTTTGGACCTTGGCGCATCGCTCGACCTCGCCAAACGTCTCCATCTTTGCCGTTTCGCCACGTCTGATTTCAAAATGAAAGCCCCGTCCCCCTCCTCTTCCCGCCTCGCGCTCCTGTTTGTTCTCGCCGCCACCAGCGCTCAGGCCGGCGAGTGGTCCCACATCCTCGGGCCGACCCTCGATCGCAAGACGGGCGGCACGGTGGCACCATGGAGCGGCGGTGCCCCCAAGACGCTTTGGAAAATTCCCGCCGCCGCCGGTTTCAGTTCCTTCGTCACGGGCGACGGCCGCGCCTACACCGTGATCACCACGCAGGTTGACGGCGCCGCGCGCGAGACCGCCCTCGCCGTCGATCGCAAGACCGGCAAGACGCTTTGGCAGACTCCGCTCGGCGCCGCCGACTACCGCAACGGCGGCGATCGCGGCGTGGAAAACAACAAGGGCGGCGACGGACCGCGCGCGACGCCGGTGTTTGCCGCGGGCCGCGTTTTCGTCTTCGGCGGTAACATGGACCTCCACGCCTTCGACGCCGCCACCGGCAAGCTCCTGTGGAAACACGATCTGATCGCCGAGTTTGGCGGGAAAAACATCGTGTGGTCCAACGCCGCCTCGCCGCTCGTCATGGGCGACCGCGTGCTCGTCGCCGGTGGCGGCACGGGCCAGAGCTACCTCGCGTTCAACGCCGCCGATGGCCGCGTGCTCTGGAAATCTGGCAGCGACCGCGCGACGCATTCCACGCCCGTGTCCGCAACAATTCACGGCGTAGCGCAGGCTTTGTTCATGGCCGAGCGCGGCCTCGTCGCCCTCGACCCCGCGAACGGGCGCGAGTTGTGGCACTACCCGTTTCCCTATCGCACCGCGACCGCGGCCTCGCCCGTCGTGTGGCAGGATATTGTGAACTGCACCGCCGGCTACGGCGTCGGCGGCGGCGCGTGCCAAATCATGCGCACCGGCGACAAGTGGGAGGCCAACGAACTCTGGCGCAGCCCCGGCAACCGCGACACCGCGGCGCACTGGAGCACGGCCGTCGTGCACGATGGTTTTCTCTACGGCTGCTACGGCCACGGCGAATACGGCAACGGCGCCTTCAAGTGCATCGATATCCGCACGGGCAAAGTGCAATGGGAGCAAAAAGGTTTCGGCCACGGCCAGACGATTATGGTCGGCGGCCGACTCGTCGCCGTGACCGACGCCGGCAAACTCACGCTCATCGAACCGACACCCAAAAAATATCACGAGCTCTCCGCCGCCAAGGTAATCGACGGCAAAGTCTGGGCCAGCCTCGCCTACAGCGACGGCCAGCTGTTCCTCCGCAGCACGACGCAGGGCGCGTGCTTGGAATTGTAAGCGGAGAATGGGCGATTTGGCGGGCGTGGGCGCGGTTGCTTTCTAAACCACGCCGCGTTCCTCAGCGCGGACTCTTGAGCGCGTGATCGGCCGGCAGGTTTTCACCGGACCAGATTTTTTCCCAGGTGGTTTTTTCCGGCGGCGCGATCCAAAATAAGTCGCCCGCTGGTAGTCCGAGGGGCAGCAGCGCCACGCTGCACAGGTAGAGGCTACCGGTGGAGATGTAGCTTTCGCCGAGCGCCGGCTGATGCCCGGCGAGACCGATCCGCGGCCAGCCCTGCGCGTCGAAGGTTCCCGGCGCCTCCAGCGTGCGGCGAATCACCCGCGATAGCGCCACGCGAGCCTGCGCGGGCGAGACCTCCCTTGGCAGCTGCTTGCGCAGCGCCGCCAGCGCGAGGCCCTGAAACGCGCCACAGCGATACGCGATCGAGCGGCCGATCGCGGGATACGATCCGTCAGCTGCAATCGAACGCTCCTGCACCTGCGCCCAGCGCGTGAGGCGTTCGCGGGCTTTTCCGCGCAGGGTTTTCCACTCCGCCGATTCGTCGCCGACGATCTCGAGGGCATCGAGCAACATGGGTTGAATCACGAAGGAGTTGTAGTAGTCCCAGTGAAACTCCGGCCCGTCACCATACATGCCATCGCCGACATACCATTCGCGGTGCTTGTTGATGCCGTCGGCCAGCCGCCCGTCGTCGCGCTTCGCTCCCACCCGATGGAGAAAAACCTCCACCGTCGTCGCGAAAAGTTTCCAATTGTTTTCCCCTGGCGCAATCGGGCGCGACGACACCAACGCCGCGATCACATTTTGCTGCACGCGCGCTTCGAGTTTTTTCCACAGCTCGGTCGGCGCCCGGAGCATTGCCTGCGCCAGGAACGCCGCATCGACCAGCGGCTGCCGGCCCGCCGAGAAATTCATAAAATCGGGCGACTTCGGATCCGTGCCCGCATCAAGCGCGGCCCGCGCGAGCACGGCGAGGCGAGCCCGCTCCGTGCCCTCGGACGTGCCATCGCCGCCCAATTCCAACCACGGCGCGAGGCCCGCGAGCAGCCGACCCAGCGCTTCGAGATAAGTAAACTGCGGTCGATCCTTCGACGTCGGGTGCGATTCGACCGGCATCGTCGCTTTGAGCTTCCGCGCTGCGAGCGCCGGCAACAACGGCGAGGCCAGCCGCCCCGCAATCTGCACCCAATAAGCGCGGTCGCCGGCACCGGTGGATTGCACCGGCGCGACAGATTGCGCGCTGCCACGAGCCGCGCCGATCGCACCGGCAGCCGCGGCCAGTTTCACGAAGTTGCGCCGGGTTGTCATGTCTCCCATCGAGCGCGAATTCCCTGCGCAAGCAAGACCACGCGCAGGTTCGTGGGCCGCTACGACGGGCGTATTACGCCCACGCGCTCGACCGCAGCGCCATTTGCGCTACGCCTGCTTCTCCGTCGGTCCGTGCCGCCCCACGAGCAGCTCGAACAGCGGTGACGCCATCAGCGTCGTGATCACCGCCATAATCACGAGCGTCGCGAACAGCGCCGGCGTGATGATACCGCGCTGCAGGCCGATGTTGATGATGATCAGTTCCATCAACCCGCGCGCGTTCATCAGCACGCCGATGCCGAGCGCTTCGCGATTGGGGAGGCCGGTCGCCCGCGCGGCGAGCCAGCACGCGACGCCCTTGCCGCCGACGGCCGCGACCATCACGAGCGCTGTCATCGCCCAGAGATAACCCGAGTCGATCAAACCGATCTGGGTGTTGAGGCCCGAATAGGTGAAAAAGAGCGGGAGCAGCAACGCGACCGTGAGGGGCTGAATGCGCGCGATCAGCTCGCGAGAAACGAGGCCGCGCGGCATGGCGTTGCCCATCACAAAGGCGCCGAACACCGCGTGCAGTCCGATCCAATCGGTGAAGCCCGCCGCGAGTGCCATCAGCGCGAGGCAGCCGACGAATTCCGCCTCGGAGAATTCTCCGCGCGATTCGATCCCGCGCCCCCACCGCGCGAGCAGCGGCCGGACCACCAGCAGCGTGAAGACCACGAAACCGACGCCGCCTCCGATGTTCACGGCCGCGTGGGTAAAATTCCCGTCGAGGCTCGCCAGCACGATCGCGAGCAGACCCCACGCCGCCGCATCATTGATCGCACCCGCGCCGATCGCGACGGTGCCCATTGTAGTCCCGGTGAGTTTCTTGAAGTGGATGATGCGCGCGAGCATCGGAAACGCCGTGATGCACATTGAGGCGCCGACAAAAATCACCGCCTCGGTGAGCGTGGTCTTCGCGGGAAACAGTGAGGTGTGCCCGTGGAAAAACCAACCGAGCACCGCGCCCAATACGAACGGCGCGGCCATCCCCGCGATCGACACCGCCACCGCGCTCCGCAGCTGGCGCTGCACGATATCCATCCGAAATTCCAGTCCGACGATGAACATGTAGGCCGCCAGCCCGAGCTGCGAAATGGGAAACAAAACCTTCAACGTCTCGGCCGGAAACAGCGCGGCCGACACCGCCGGAAAAAACAACCCGAGCAGCGACGGCCCGAGCAGCACGCCCCCGAGCATTTCCGAAACCACCTGCGGCTGCCCCATCCGTTTCCCGACAACTCCCACGATCTGGCAAACGATCAGAATCGTCGCGACCTGGAAGAAGAAGTGAACAGCGAGCTGGAGATTCGTCATGATTCAGCGGAGTGTGGCGAAGACGAGCTTCCGGAGAAAACGGTGCGCAAGAACCGAGTCGAGCCGCTATTTCTACTTCGCCACGCAATACAGATGCGTGCCCGTGCGGATGAAAATCTGGCCATCCACAAACGCCGGCGTGCAGAGCGTGTAGCTGCCATCGAGGGAGTTTTTGGCGAGAAGCTTGTAGTCCGCGCCCGCCTGGATCACCGCGGTCTCTGCCGTCTCGCTGGTGAGATATATTTTTCCGTCCGCGATAATCGGCGAGGAGCTCGTGCGGCCGATGCCCGTGTCGTGGGGGCCGTAAATCACCGTGCCGGTCTTCGCATCAAGGCACGTGATCATGCCGGCATCATCCGCCATGTAGAAACGCGGGCCGTCACTCACCGGCGTCGGCACGTCGGGCGCGCCCGCGCCGGTCCACGTCCACGCGAGGTGACTGGAGGAAATGTCCCCCTTGCCGCCGACACGAAACGCCTGCAGCGGCACCTTGCGCGTCGGCGCGAAGATCATGCCGTCGCGCACCGTCGGCGAGGGCACGATGCGATAGTCGCGCACCTTCTTCGGATTCAAGCCGCCCGCGCGCCACAGCTCTGCGCCGGTCGCGGCGTCGTGACCGGTGATGTAGTCGCCGCCGTTGATGACCAGTTGTCGTTTCCCATCTATCATCGCCACGGCCGGCGTCGTGTAGGCGTCGGGCGATTCGAAGATCGCATCGGTCGCGCGCTCGACGCGCCAGATCACGTCGCCGGTCGCGGGATTGAGCGCGAGGAGGTAGGAAGGCTCCTTGGTCTTCATGCCGTGCAAGACCTGAATCACGAGCTTGCCGTCCACCAACACGGGCGAGGAACCGTAACCGTGATTCGCCCCGAGCGCGCCGTATTTTTTCGCGAGATCGAAGCGCCACTTTTCCCCGCCCGCGAAATCGAAGCACGCAATCACGCCGTTGCCGGAGACAACCCACACGTGCTTGCCATCGGTCGTCGGCGAGGGGCTCGACGAATTGTGTTTCATCCGAATCTGGTTTCCCGAATCGACCTGCCGCCGCCACTGCTCCTTGCCCGTCGCGCGATCGAGACAGAGCAAAAGAAGCTGCTGGCCGCCGGGACCGCTCGTCGCCGGCCGGTTGCCGCCGGGACGCGGGCGCGCCTTCCCGCCGGGACCAGGTATCGTCGGCGCGGGCTCAACGGCGGGAGCGACTTCCTCCTTCGATGGCGTGTTGATAAAAATCCGGTCACCCCACACGACGGGCGAAGAGCCGCTCCACGCGGGCAGTTCAACTTTCCATTTCACGTTTTCGGTCGGGCTCCACTTCTCCGCGAGGTTCTTCGCCTCGGTCGTGGTGCCATCGCCATTGGGCCCGCGCCAGCCCGGCCAGTTGCCGGCTTGGACGGTGATGGCCGCAGTGAAAGCCATCATCAGCCCGATGCCAGCGACCTTGAAGGCAAAACGATCGGTCAGGGCGGAAGCAGGGAGAGCGGGGTGCATAGGGCGGGGCATTCGGAACAATTTTTTGCCGGCAAACGTTGCGACAAAGACGCCCCTGACAAGAAACAGCCCACGGCGCGATGTCGAGAATCGAGGTCGGCGGGGCATTGACATTTCCCCAGAGGGAAAAACGGGCATCGCTAGACAGTAGCGCGGAGCCTCAGCCGCGCGTCTCTAGGCAAATCTCCCATACTTTTGCTCAAATTATTTTCCGTCGCTGCGATCGAAGTTCGGCTTCGCCAGTGCGGGCTTGACGCCGATGTGGCGGGCGAGCCAGTCCTGCATTTCCCAGTGCCAGTAGATCGCGTTCTGCGGGGAGAGGATCCAGTGGTTCTCGTTTGGATAAACCACGAGGCGCGAGGGCACGCCCATCGATTGGAGCACGCCGTAGAGTTCGAGGCCGTTGCCGTAGGGCACGCGGTAGTCGAGTTCGCCGTGGAGGATGAGCGTGGGGGTCTTGAAATTTTTCGCGTAGAACATCGGATTCTGCCGCTGCATGCCTTCGAGGTTTTCCCAAGGCGTGCCGCCCATCACGCGCGGAAAGCCGTGCGGCGCATCGGTCGCGTATTGCGCGTAGGAGCTGTTCACGCCCGCGTGATCGATGATGCACTTGAAACGCTCCGTGTGGCCGAGCACCCACGCAGCCATGTAGCCGCCGTAGCTCGCGCCCGCCGCGGCCATCCGCTCGCGGTCGAGATTGGGGAGTTTCTGCAGGAGAAAATCCGTGGACTTCATAATGTCCTCAAACGGCTTGTCGCCCCACTCGTTGACGATGCTCATCGCGAATTTCTCGCCGTAGCCGGTCGAGCCGTGGCGATCCACCCAAGTGACGATGGCACCGGTCGCGGCGAAGACCTGCGTGTTCCAGCGGTAGCTGAACGAGTCGCGGTTCATCGTGTGCGGGCCGCCGTGCATGAGCTGCACCAGCGGATATTTTTTCTCCGCATCGTAACCGGGCGGATAGACGAGCCAGCCGTGGATATCAGCGCCATTTGCGCCTTTGAACCAATAGCCCTCGACCTTCCCGAGATCGAGCTGCGCCATGAGCGCATCGTTGAAATGCGTGAGCGCCTTCGCCGTGCTGTCGCCGTTGAGCGTGAAGAGTTCGTTGGGCCGGTTCGTGGTGTCCTTTAGAAAAACGACCGTGCGACCGACCACCTCGATCGAGGTTACGCTGCCATCCTTGAACATCGGAATCGGTGGGCCCGAGCCGTCGAGCGCGAGCCGGAAGATCGGGAGCAGGCCCTTCTCCTCAGCGGTCAGCCAGAGGTGGGCGCCGTCGGCGGAAAACTTGATCTCATCGAACGACCAGTCGTGCGACGCAGTCAGGGGCGAATTTTCTCCGCTCGCGAAATCGTGACGCCAGAGGCGGCGGCTCTCGCCATTGTGCATCGAGGTCGGCGTGCGGGCGAAGACGAGCGACTTCCCATCGGGCGCAAAGACCGGCGAGGTGTCGGAACCTTTGCTTTCCGCCGTGAGGTTGCGCGGCGTGCCCACGCCATCGGTGCCAATCAGATAAATATCGGCGTTGTGGTCGGCGCGAAACGGCGGCGGCGTGGAGTTCATGGCGAGTGCGATCGACTTGCCGTCGGGCGCGATGTCGAAGGGCGCATCGCCGCCATTGGCGAAGAGGTAATCGCGCGATGGCGTGAGGTCGCGGAACACCTTCGCCGCGACATCGACGACAAGGAGGCGGCTCGCGAGATCGTCGGTCAGCCACGAATCGAAGAAACGATACTGGCGGTTCTCGGTGACGCGCGCGGTCATCTTGGAGTCCTTGCGTCGCTTGATCTCTTTTTTCATCGCGGCGAGATCGGCGGGCGCCCACTGGCCGACGAGTTCCGGAATCACGCGCGTCTGCACGACGATGGCCTTGCCGTCAGGCAGCCACTTCGGCGTCGCGAGACCGTAAGGCAGTTCGAGGATTTTCTCCGCCTCTCCGCCATCGCGACGCAGGACGTAGAGCGCGGTGTTCTCGTCGTCGCCCCGCTTCGAAAGAAAAGCGATCCGCGTGCCGTCGGGACTCCACGTGGGCGCGGAATCGGCAGTGCTGGCCGTCGTCAGCCGCCGCGGCCCACCACCAGCGATTTCGACCAACCAGAGGTTCGTCGTGCTCTTGTTTTTCTCGATCGACCATTCCTGGACGGTGAAGACGACCTGCTTGCCGTCGGGCGAAAGCGCCGGACTGCCGACCCGTTTCACCGCCCAAAGATCCTGCGGCGTGATGGGGCGCTTCTCGGCCCCGGGCGAAACCGCGGCAAAGATTGAAAGCGCAAGTGTGAGCACGACCAAGACGCAGGGGGATTTCATACCTAGCAATCGTGAGCATGCGGCATGGCGAGTCAAAGCCCGCCGCGTCCACTGAGATTTCGGCGACGGCCATTTGCCCTGCGCCAGAACCAGAGAGAAATTTCTGTTCAGCCGCTCGCTGGTCGATTCATTGTCTCGGCTTCCACCCCACCCCGTTCGGTTTCCCCCTTCGCGCCCGTCCCATGATGAAATCAATCCTGACTCGCCGTTCCGCCCTCTTCGCGTTCTTCGCGCTCCCCGCCTTTCCCGTATTTTCCGCGCCGGTCAGCTTCAAGAAAATCGTCCTCACCGACCAATACCTCTGCGACGGCATCAACGCCGGCGACTTCAACCGCGATGGTCACATGGACATCGTCGCCGGTCCTTACTGGTATGCCGGCCCGGACTTCAAGACGAAGCACGAGTTCTACCCGATGGTCCCGCAGCCCGTGGAGGAGAAGCCGACCAACTCGATGTTCACCTTCGTCCACGATTTCAACGGCGA
>JANOAF010000124.1:0-11602 GCA_031411015.1 Opitutaceae bacterium
ATGATCGATTTGGTCGGCGACGACCGCTACTTCGCACGCGTGACCTATTTTGAGCCAGCGCAGAGCGGTGACGCCGCGGTCTCGCCCAGCGGGGCGGTGCTCGACGCCGCGGCGCTGGGCCGCTCGCAGGTGAAGGTGAGCCTCGCCGCCCTGCGCGACGCGGGCCGCATCACCGCGGCGCAATACGACGCCGGCACCTTTAACTGGAACGCCGCGACCATCGACACCGCCAGCAAGGGCGTGGAGCTCGAGCTCATTGCCAACCCCACGCGCAACTGGACGATCCGCGCCAACTACTCGCACTCCTCGCGCGACCGCGAAAATTTCTTTGCCGAGGGCTACGCGTATTACGCCGTGAAATTCCCCGAGTGGCGCGCGCTCGCCGCCGGCAACGCCGCGCTGCTTGCGACCATCGAGACCAACATCACCGCGATTCAGAACAACGAACTCGACGGCCGCGCCGTCGCGCAGGAGCAGGGCTTCGGCTCGATCCCGCACAAGGCCACGATGACGACCCGCTACAAATTCGACGGCGGCGGCTTCATGGGCGACCGGCTCAAGGGCCTCTTCGTCGGCGCCGCCGGGCGTTTCCAATCCGGCACCTTCAGCCAGACCGACACGCGCGCCGCGAGCGCCGGCGGCACGGGCAGGGATTACTTCACGAAGGCGACGCTCTTCACCGACGCGTTCGTCGGCTACCGCTTCCGCCTCCCGTGGCACAAGGTGCCGGTCGGAATCCAGGTCAACGGCCGCAATATCTTCAACTCCGACCGCGACAGCCTCGCGCGCTACAACGCCGACTTCACCGGCCCCCGCCGCATCTACCTCCGCGAGCCCCGCACGTGGAAGCTGACGCTGTCGGCGGAGTATTGAGGGAAGTCATCGAGCCCCGATTTAGCACGGGATCCGGCCCGGTCAGGCCTGTTTTTTATCAACGATTAATTCAAGAATATCTTCGGGGCCGTCCTCTTCATCGATGTGTGAGCCGATTCTTCGGAATCCCATTTTTGAAGCCATGCTCGAAGAAGCAGTATTCTGAGGACTGATCGAAACGACGAAGGCGATGACACCATGGTAACCATGCGCCCACCTCATCAGCCCGTGGGTGGCCTCCCACGCGAATCGCCTGCGGCGATATTCTTCGAAGATGGTGTAGCCAAACTCGACTGCTCGCGGTGAAATGCCTTTCAAATAGTCTGGGTTTGGTGGGGTATGAAAACCGATGTAGCCCACCATTTCGCCTGAGTCGCGCAAGGCGATTGCCCGAGGAAGCCACTCTTGTGTCGTTGAGCCAGATTCAAATTGGCGGAGGCGCAACGCCGCGAAATCGCCACATTGGAACCACGCCAGTGGAATCTTGAGACCAAGCATCACCTCTGCCGGTTCTCGACTACCCAGTGACGTAAGCTTCAAAAACATCGGCGTCATCGGAACGAGGTCGAGCCGTTCCGTGGAGATAACATGGTTCATCGCAGTTGGAAAATTCGCCATAGAGTGCCCGATTGTTTGTAGTTGCTGGCCAGCAGAGCGTGCAATTTTTAGGACTACTGCGCACCCAACCCACTACAACTCGTTATTCGTCACAAAGGCGATTCGCCGGCCGTCGGTTGACCAGCGTGGGCCGTTGATGGTGCCTTGCCGCCGCCCTTCTCTCGCCGATTCGCTCACTCGCTGTAAACGGTCGAACGATGGCCCACGGCTACGGTCCACTCCACGTTTCGAGGGGCTAGTTGTTTCGACTGAACCCGGACGTCTCACGGCTGGGGCAAAACGCCGGCTCGATCCTGCCTATTGTTTTTTCTTTTTTCCGGCCGGGATGGAATCCGCGGACTCGTCGGGCAGGCGGCCGTTGTAGCCCTTGTAGATATCGAGCGGATCTTCCATCGCGCCGCCTTTGTCGCCGGACTCGACGACCCACTGATCCACGAGGCCGCGTAGTTCGCGGAGCTTCGCCGCGTGTTTCGGATCGAGCGCGAGGTTTTTCACCTCGTGCGGATCGGCGGCGACGTCGAACAACTCTTCGACGGGCTTGCGGTCGGCGGCGAAGAGCGCGGCTTCGGGGGTGAGCTTCCCTTCCTTCGCGAGTTGCTTCACGAGATTCCAGGTCGGGTATTGGGTTTCCTTGTAGGCATTGCGCTGCATGTAGGGGATGCCGGGAAAATAGTTGCGGATGTATTTCCACTGCGGCGTGCGCACCGCGCGCATGCGGTCAGTGGACTCGTCCATGCGGTCGCGCGCGGCGAAGATGTGGGCGCGCGGCGTAGCTCCGGCGGCGAGGAAGTCGCGGCCTTGCATCGTCGCGTGCGGCTTCACCCCGGCGAAGCCGAGCATCGCGGCGGAGAGATCGATGCTCGACACCATCTGCGCATCGACGGCGCCGGCGCGGCGGCCGTCGGGCCAGGCGATGAGGAGGGGGATCGAGATGCCGCCGTCGTAGAGAAATTGCTTCGAGCGGAACATGCACTGGCCGTTGTCGCCAATGAAGACGACGATGGTGTTGCCCGCGAGACCGTCCTTCTCCAGCCGCGCGAGCACCTCGCCGACGTAGGAATCCATCAGCGCGATCGCATCGAGGTAATTGGCATATTCTTTCCGCGCGATCGGGTGCTCGGGGTAGTAGGGCGGAAGTTTGATCTTGGCGGGATCGACGTGGCCGACGGGCGAATCCTTTGACGCAGCGAGCGTCCAGCCCGGCCCCTTGTGGCTCTCGTTGATCGTGATCTGGGCAAAGAACGGTTGACCGGGCTTGCGCTGATTCCAGTCGTGGCCGTCGAAGGGCGGACCGTCGGTGAGGAAGTTGAAATCTGTTTTGCCCGCGCCATCCGAGCCGGAGATGCGGAGGCCGCCCGGCGTGGCTTTCTTCGCTTTGCCCGGGCCGGCGGCGAGATTGGCGGTGAAGTAGCCGGCGTCGCGGAAGTAATCGGTGATGGTGCGGACGCCGGGCGGGAGCGGTTTCTTGTTCCACTGCCACGTGCGGTGCTGGTGCGCGCCGATGGTCGTCTGATACATGCCGGTCATCATCGCGGAGCGGCTGGCGGAGCAGACGGGTGCGGTGGTGAACGCTTGCGTGTAACGCACGCCCCGCGCCGCGAGTTTGTCGAGATTAGGCGTCTGCACGAGTGGTTCGCCATAGCATGCCAGATGGCAGCCGATGTCTTCCGCGAGGATGAAGAGAATGTTCGGCTTCGCGTTGTCGGCGGCAATCGTTCGGGCGGTGAGAACCGGAAGGGCGAGAAGGAGAAGGCGGAAGATTTTCATGATCGGGAGGATAGCGAGTGCGGGGAAAATGGGGGGTGAAGGTGGCGAATATATGACCGCAAGAGCCAAGTCTGCGACATCGGACAGAAGGAGCGCATGCGTTTCCTAATCGACTGGTTAGGCGCTTCGCGCACCCGGGTCGATGACGTTTCCTTCCCTGCGGAGACTTGGACCTACGGAGATTCCCCGGTCCAAGTTGCGGGGTTGCCCGAATCGTCAAATTGGGGCGGTTCTGGCATAGTAGTCCCATGCAATTCATCCTATCGGCCGCCAGCTTCCTCACGGTTGTCGCCCTGCTTTCCGGTAGCGTCTTGGCCATCATCGGCCTGCGTAGCGCCCCCGAGGGCTACGAGGATGAGAGCGGGTTCCACGTGGTGGGGTCGCAAACCGAAAAGGGGCACGATGATGTCCCGTGTGTCGGCTCGGATACCGTGGTCCCGTTCTGAATCCGGCGCATAGCTTTCTTACTCCCGCCTACACGTGCTGAAACTCGGGTCCCGGTAGGATTACCTACGGTCACTAAGCAATGGTTCAGCTTGTCGTGCTCGCGCCATCACGGATGACTTTTTACCATGGGAACTGAACTCGAACGCCAGAAATTCGTGGAGAACGCCCTCGCGACGATCTCTGTCCTCCCGCACGGTAAACGAGTCGAGGCCCTGCTCGCCTGTTTCGCCAGCATGCTCGACTCGATGGAGGTCGCGGCGATCCGCGAGAAACGCGATCAGTTGATGGAGCGGTTTTCGCACTGCGGCGCGAGTTTCGAGACCTGTGCGCTCGTGGTTAAGTGGCTCGATTGCCAGCTGGCGTTGCGCGGCGGGCCGGGTTGTAGCACGGCGAAATAACCGGCTGGAGCGGAAGCGCAGGGCCGGTTCGGCGACGCGGAAAGGAGATAATTCTCGTTGGCGAGCGTAAGGCAGCGCCTGTAGGCAGAGGGCGGTCGCCGACCGCTTGCTCCTCATGATTTCCCGCCTTTTAGGTTTTGTTGGGCTTTCTCCCGCTGACAACGTGTGGGTTGTTCGGATAGAGCACTTGAACGTCTGGAGGACGCGGCTGCACCGGCGGTCTTCCCCGCGCGGGCTCGTGGTGGGCAATCTCTCCGCGCCCACCGAAGAGGCGGCGCGAGTGGCGCGCGCCGCTCTTATGCCGCACGAAACCTTTGCGCCGTCCAAATGAACCGAGGCGATTTCCTACGCGGCATGGCGGGCGCGACGATCGTGGCTGCGGTAGGGCGAAGTCGCGCAGCCCATGCACCCCGCGCTTGGAAGGCGGCGGTGATCGGCCACACTGGCCGGGGAAACTTCGGCCATAATCTCGATTTGGTTTTCAACGACCGGCCGGGGATCGAAGTCGTGGCGGTGGCCGATCCGCATGCCGCCGGGCGCGCCAAGGCGCGCGAACGCTGCGGGGCGCGCACCAGCTACGCCGACTATCGCGAGATGTTAGAGAAGGAGCGTCCGCAGTTGGTGAGCGTGGCGCCGCGCATGACGGATCAACATCACGCGATGGTCCGTGCCGCACTGGCGGTGGGGGCCCACGTTTACTGCGAGAAACCCTTCACCCGCACGCTGGCCGAGGCGGATGCTTTGCTCGCCTCTGCGCAACGCACCGGTCGCAAGATCGCCGTTGCGCATCAGGGGCGGAGCGCGCCGGCGAGCTTGCTGCTGAAGCGCCGGCTCGACGATGGCGTCATTGGTGAACTCCTGGAAATTCGCGCGCATGGGAAGCAGGACAAGCGTGCGGGGGGCGAAGACATGGTTGTGCTGGGCACGCACACCTTCGATCTCATCCGATTCTTTGCGGGCGATCCGGAGTGGTGCAGTGCGCGAATCTTACAGGGTGGCCGCGAAGTGACCTCGGCCGATGTGCACCCCGCCACCGAAGACATCGGTCCCATCGTCGGCGACGAGATCGAAGCGTGGTTTTCATTTCCACGTGGGGTCAATGTCCACTTCACCAGCCGAGCCAAGAGTGCCGCCGCGGCTGGTCCGTGGGGTATGGACCTAGTCGGAACGAAGGGCCGATTGCGCCTGCTCAACGATGTGCACACGCAGGCGTTTATCGCCCATGACGGCGCTCGCATCGAACGCGGCGAAACGCGCGAGTGGTGGCCGCTCGATGCGCGCGGTGGGGCCTTCGCCGGCGTCACTGATCTCACCAACATCTCGGCCAACCGCCGCGTCGTGGACGACTAGCTTGACGCGATCGAACGGGATCGCGAGCCGGTGTGCAGCGGGTTGGCCGCGATGAAATCGCTGGAGATGATCCACGCGGTATTCGCGGCCGGCATGTCCCGTGGGCGGGTCGCACTACCTTTGCTTGGACGCGCGCATCCTTTGCAAGTGGTGCGCGATTAATTCGCTCCTAGTGAGAGAAATATCGCGGAACCGGACCGGGTAAATCCGTGTAAAACAGATCACCTCTTCTACCCATCATTGCCGCGTAGCTGTGCGACTAGTCCGATGACCGCCGTTCTGCTAACCTCTCTCTCATGAATCCCGCACTCACACTATTCTGGATCGTGGCCGGTCTCAGTTTCGCGGTCGGCGCCGTGATGACAGTGGTGGGCCTCCTCCGGGCACCGGAAGGCGTGGAAGACGAAAACGGCTTCCGCTACCTCCATGCCGCTGATGCCCACGAGATCGCTGACGATCACGCCCACCACGGCGACGCCGAGCTGGCTTGAGTTCGCTGGTTGGCGTGCCGGCCACGCGCTATCGACGCTTTGCGTCGGGCGAAGTTGGAACCAGTTTGTTGGGTGAAAGGAAATGGATGCGGAGCATCCTTGGGTAGCGATTCTCGCTCGGGGATGAGAGAATCGGGGCTAACGCGAGAATTCGCCCCAAACGGCGGGGGCTTTGAAATCGGCGGGGACATCGCCGCCGACAAGCGGGACGGCGGCGCGGGCGTAGGATTCGTAGTGCGCGGTGAGTTCCAGCACCAGGTCGGGGTGGGTGGCGGCGAGATCGCGCGACTCGCCGGGATCATCGGCGAGGTTGAAGAGTTTGGTTCGCACGAGAGCGGCGTTGGCTTCGGTGTTTTGCGCGGCGCGGAGCAGGTCGGACCATTTGAAGTTCGCTGGTGGCGTGCCGCCCTTGAAGCGGAGGTGGCCGTTGACGACGAGCTTCCAGTCGCCGCGGCGGAGCGCGCCGGTGCCGGGCGCGGCGTTGATGAGGATCTCATCGTGGATGGGCGCCGGATTTTTTTTAACGAGCGCGGACCAGAGGTCGCGGCCGTCGAGCGTGATTTTCGGATCGGGCGTCGCGCCGGCGAGGCGGAGGAGCGTCGGGTGCCAGTCGGCGATATGAAGCAGTTGCGTGACCCGCGTGCCGGCGGGCAGGTGGCCGGGCCACGAGGCGAACGCGGGGACGCGCACGCCGCCCTCGTAAACGCTGCCCTTTTGATCGCGGAAGGGCGTGTTGTCGCCGACGGGGGTGTTGGCGCCGTTGTCGCTGGAAAAGACGACGAGAGTTTTGTCGCGGAGAAATTTTTTCTCGAGCGCGGTGACGATGCGGCCGATGGCGTCGTCCATGTGCGCGATCATCGCGACGTGGGTGCGGCGTTTTTTATCAGCGATGTGGGCGAAACGCGCGAGCCACGGCTCGGTGGCCTGGAGCGGCGTGTGCGGGGCGTTGAACGCGACGTAGAGGAAAAATGGCTGCGCCGACGTGTCGTGCTGCACGATGAGCGATATCGCTTCGTTGGCGATGAGGTCGGTGGCGTAGCCGGGCTCACGGAGGGCGTGGTCGTCGCGGTGCCAGTCGAGGCCGCCTTCGCGCTCGCGCGTGAAATAGTCGGTCATCCCTAGGTAAAAACCGTATTGGCGGTCGAACCCGCGCGCGGTGGGGAGGTATTCGGGGGCACCGTTGCCGAGGTGCCATTTGCCGGCGAGGGCGGTGAAGTAGCCGGCCTCGCGCAGCGCCTGCGGGAGAGTGCGCTCGGTGAGCGGGAGGCCGTGGCGCGACTCGGGTTTGGTGACGCCGGGCTGGAGGCCGAGGCGCAACGGGTAGCGGCCGGTCATGAGCGCGGCGCGCGTGGGCGTGCAGACGGGCTGCACGTAGAAGTGCTCGAGGCGCACGCCGCTGGCGGCGAGGGCGTCGAGGTGCGGGGTGGGGACTTCGCGGCTGCGGTAGCCGATGTCGGCGAAGCCTTGGTCGTCCGAGAGGAGGAAGAGGATGTTTGGGCGCGGCGACGGCGCGGTCGTGACAGCTGCGGCCGAGAGGGACAGAACGAGAAAGAGAGAAAGGGGGAAGAAAAAGGCGGCGACGCATTTTTGATTGGGTAGCCGCGAGCATGAGCGGGTGGTATGCGGCCGGGGACACGAGGCGGGACGCCTTCTCCACGTTTAGAAATTTCCGGTCACGCCGAAATTGAACCGCATCCCGTTGTAGCGGATTTTCTGCGGGCGGTAGTTGTCCTTGCCCTGCACGCGGACGACGGTCTGGTCGAGGGCGTTGCTCCAGTCGCAGAACAGTGCGGCCTCCTTGCGGAGCTGGTATTTCACGTTGAGCGCGCCGTCGATGCGCTCGTCGTCGTAGATTCGGGCGGCGGGGGTTGCATTGTAGGCATTCAGGAAGCGGGCGTTGTAGTTGTATTGCGCGCGGACGGTGAAGCGCGCGCGCTGCCACGTGAGGCCGACGTTCCACGCGGTGGGGACGAACTGCGCGAGCTGATCATCGGTGGTCGTGCCCCCGCTGTTGTAGTTCCCCTCGGAGCGGATGATCGTGTAGGTGGCGTAGGCGCTGAAGCTGCGCAGCGCGGCCGGGAGAAACGTGAGCTGCTGGTTGTGGCTGAACTCGAGGCCCTGCGCCGTCCCCGTGCCGCCGTTTTTCTTCGTCGAGAGCAGGTAGCCGGGGTAGCTGCCGTTGAAACCGTTGTCGGCGCTGGCCTGCAGCACGCGCGTGTCGGCGAAGATAAAATTCCGCAGCTCCTTCCGAAACGCGCCGACCGAGAGCAAGCCGGCAGGCTCGAAATAAAACTCGGCGCTGACGTCGAAGTTGTTCGAGCGCTGTGGACGCAGGCCGGTGTTGTTTTGCGAGACGGTGAGATTGACGTCGCTAATCGTGGTGTCGGGCATCAGGTCGCCGAAGCTGGGGCGCGACATGCTCGTCGTGGCGCTCGCGCGGAGGAGGAGATGTTTCTGCGCGGTGTAGCGGAAGTGGAGGCCGGGAAAATATTCCGTGTAGGAAGAGGTGCGCGTGACGCGGGAGTATTCGGCGAATAGGCGCGCGAGCCGCTGCGGCTCGGGTGCGGTCGCGGCGAGCGCGGGAAGAATCGGGCGGTTGACGAAGCCCGTCGCGGCCACCTCGGTGCGCTCCGCGCGCACGCCGACGAGCGTGCGGAGTCTGCCGACATCGAGCGTGGCCATCGCGTAAGCCGCATAAACATCCTCGCGCGCTTTGCCGTCGCTCGCGAAACCATCGCGCGCCGTCGTCACGAGATCGTCGAGCCAGAGATTGCGCGAGCCGAGAAAACTGGAATACGCCCGCCGCACGTCGGGCCATTCGGCAAACGTGTAGCGGCCGGAGAAACCGTGATGCGTGTCGTTCACGCGCTTGAACTGGTTGAGGTTGTCGTCGGCGGAGATCGCGCCGTCGGGACCGACGTAGGTGGAGGTGGTGCGGTTGAAATCGACGTTGGTTTTCTGCGCGCGGTAGCGCCCGCCGGCCTTGAGCGAAAACGGCCGCGTAGTCGAAAAAGTCTTCGTGGCGTTGAACTCGCCGCCCCAGATCGATTCCTTGGTCGCGCCGGTCTCGGCCTGAAGGCGGCCGCGGTTGTAGCGCGAATAGTCGTTCGGGTTGCCCGCGCCCAGATACGTGACGGTGGGATACTACAGGTCTGCCGTGCGATCGAAGCGCACACGTTGCGCGGCGAGCGTGAGGTCGAAATTCTCGCGGGCCTCGGTGCCCTGCGCAGGCGCGAACGATGCCGCGTAGTCGAGCTTGAGGCCGAGGGCCGGGAGCGCGGTCTTTCCGCCGAGGGAGAGCGCGTAGGTTTCTTGGCGCGGGCCGATGAGGCTTGCCGAATAGTTGTTCGTCGCCGCGAGGGCTTCCCAGACATTTTCCGTGTAGCCGGGCGCAAACGCCGTGACCTTCTGCGCGCTGTCGATGCTGAGGCGCTTCTGGTCTGGTCCACGGTGTCGGTGTAGTGGTTGAACATCAGGCCGGCGAAGAGCGTGGTGCGTTCATCGACGCGCCAGTCCAGCTTCGCGCCGAGGCCAGTGCGGTTGCGGCGGTGAATTGCGTCCTCGAGCCGGAAACGATACATGTAAACGGGCGAGACGCCCGCGCCTTGGAAGTCGAGCTGCGTCACGTCCTGCGGCACGGGGTTGTCGCTGTAGCTGACGGAGAGATAGAGGCCGACGTTCTTCTTTTCGCCGAAGAGATCGGAATACTGTATGCCGCCGAAGAGCGCGGAAACGTGGTGGAGGGTCTTGTAGTTGACGCCGGTGTTGTAGGAGAACCGGCGGCCGCGCTGGGAGAACGCGGATTTCGTGATAAGATTCACCGCGCCCCCGACGGAATCGGCGTCCATGTCCGGGGTCGGGGCCTTGATGACCTCGATGCTGTCGATGTAGTCGGCCGGAAGTTTATCGACCTAGAAGTTGCGGGATTTTTTTCCGCTGGCCGGGCTCGGGATGCGCGTGCCGTCGAGCGTGACAGCGCTCGCTGCCGAGCCCATGCCGCGCACAAAAATCTGATCGACCTCGTCCTCGTTGAGGTTGGTGGCGATGCCGGAGGCGCGCTTGAGAATCTCGCCGATGTTACCGTCCACGATGTGGCCGAAGGCGTCGGTCGCGATGGCGGTCTTCACGTTCGAGGCGTTCCACTGGCTCGTGATCGCGGCGGCGCTGCCCTCGCGCTCGCCGCTGACGGTAAACGCATCGAGCCGGTAGATGGCGGAGCCGAGGCCGATCGGCGGCACGACTGTGCGGCCGGCGCCGACGACGATGGGCTGCGTGTGACGGTCGAGGCCGGTGTAGCTGATCTCGAGCGTGTAAGCGCCGGGCGCGACGCGCGTGATTTCGAACTCGCCCGCGCGATCCGTGAGCGCCGAAGCGGAGGTGCCCGAGAGCGTAACGACCGCGCCCTCCAGCGAGGCGCGCGTGGCGGTGTTGGAAACGCTGCCGCTGACGGTGGAATTTTGTGCGAACGCGGAGGCGCCGAGGGCCAGCGCGACGGTGAGGAGACGGAGGGGTTTCATGGGGGGCGAACTCGGATTGAACCCCAGAGCCACCGACACAGAGGCGGGCAGCATCACGTAGATTTTCTCCGTCCCGCTGTCTCCTTGTGGCTAATTTTTTGGGCGTTTGGTGAGGAAGACGAAGGCCCCGAGTTTACTCGCCGTAAGCACGTCGGGCGCGCCATCGCCGTTCACGTCGATAGCCTCGACTTGCGTGCCGAGGGCGGAGGCATCGTCGATGAGATGGGGGACGTAGCGCGCCCCGCCGGGGGCGGACGTGTCGCGGATCAGTTCAAACCAGTAGTTCACTGGCGTGCCCATCGGATCGACGTCGCCCTTGGGGCCGTGGGCCCAGCGGCGTTTTCCGGTGACGACGTCTTTCAGACCGTCGCCGTTGAGGTCTGCGAGCGTCAGTGCATGCGGCTGGGAGAATGCGACGCCGAATGTCTTCACTTCCTCGGGCGTGCCCATGATGCGGTGCTCGACGAAGGAAATTTCGCCACCGGGGGGCCGCTTCTGCTCGAACCACGAGAGGCCCCAGCCGTGGGCGTTCTTGGCGGTGACGATGTCGTTCTTGCCGTCCCCGTTCACATCCATGACCAGAATCTGCGCGCCGCCGCGGTCTTCGCTGAGGGTGAAAGGATGCTTTTTCCAGAGCGTGCCGGCGGGGGCGGATTTCGGTGGCTGTTCATACCAGCCCTCGTTGAGCACGAGATCGAGCAGGCCGTCGCCGTTGATGTCGCCGACACCTTCGCCGTGATAGTAGTGGTTGAAGTCGGCTTTCTCGGTGACGGGCACGAAACGCCAGGGTCTTTCCGGTGCGGACCAGTCGGGCGCATACCAGCCCCACTGCTTCAGTTTGTCGTTCGCGGTCGTGCCGGAGATGGAGAGAATTTCGGGCCGGCCGTCGCCATCGATGTCGAGAAACTGCGGGGCCTCGCCGAATATGCGTTGCGAGACGAAATGTTTTTTCCACAACGTTTCGGGCTGGCCCACGCCGGCCTTGCCGGGGTTCTGATACCAGTAGGCCTCGTGAAACAGCACGCGGCCCAGCACGAGGATGTCAGGCCAGCCGTCGCCGTTGAAATCGTGGACAAAGGTGAACATCGAGTTGCTCGGTTTCTCCTCCACGGGCTGCGGCACCATCGGGTAGAACTCGTGC
>JANOAF010000125.1:0-16450 GCA_031411015.1 Opitutaceae bacterium
CGAGGGCGTGAACATCCGCGGCCTTCCCGCCGAGTTCAACTCGTTCCAAATTGACGGCAACCGCATTGCCCGCGGTGGCTTCAATTCGCGCAATCTGGTCGCCGACGGCGTCGCCAACATCGAGGTGATCAAGGCCGCGACGCCCGACCGGGACGGCGACGCCATCGGCGGCATCATCAATGTCGTTTCGCGCTCGGCCTTCCAGCGCGACGGCCGCGAAATCCGCGTGAGCGGTAGCACCACCTACCTCGGCCTCCCCGAAAAGTGGGGCTACAACGGCCGCGTCAGCTACACGGATCTCTTTGGGATTTTCGGCCGCGAGAAAAACCTCGGCGTGAGCGTCACCGCCACGCACTACCTCGCAAACCGCTACTACACGAACAACGACACGGATTTCGGCGTGCTCAACCGCGCCACCAATCCCACCTACAACCTGCCGTCGGAGGTGTTTCTTTTCATCACCAACGCCTCAACGGAATTCAACCTGCGCGAAACCAAATCCTACGGGCTCAACGCCACGATCGATTTCCGTCTCGGCCGCGAGCACACGTTTTATTTCAAGCCGCTCTTCAGCCACTACGACCTCAGCGCGCAGCGCTACATTTCGCGCCCCTACATCGACAACGCCCGCATGCAGGACGCGATCACCGGCCGGAAGACCTACGAATTTCTCACCCAAAACGCCGGCCGCGGCAGCGCTGGCGCGAACGGCAGCCGGGGCGAGATTCGCTACTCCGCCGATCTCTCCGATACGGAAAACGATCTCTATTCCTTTGGTGCCGGCGCGCGCCACGAGCTCGGCTCGCTCACGATCAACTACGACGGATTCTTCTCCTACACGCGCACGCTTCGCACCGCCAACCTCAACTTCATCGTGCGCAACGTCCCCTCGGCCCAGGGCTATTTCCAGTGGGAATACGATCTCGCCAACCGGCTCTATCCGCTCATCCGCGTCGTCAACGGCCTCGACCCGCGCAACACCGCCACCATGAACCGCGCCGATCTCACTATGGAGCCGGAGAAGCGCTACGACTTCGCCTACACCGCCAAAATCGATGTGGAAAAAAAATTCATCAGCGAGAATTTCGCCGCCTCCTTCAAGGTCGGCGCGAAGTTCCGCGCCACCGATCCGCGCTTCGATCAGACCCAGCTGAACATCACCACCACCGCCACGTTTCCTTACGCGCAGGTCGTCACGCCCATCGATCGCCTCGTCCACCGCCGCCAGCAATACATGCAGGTGCAGCCGCAGAACGTGCGCGCACTGCTGAAGAGCAACCCTTCGCTTTTTCCAGTGAACGTTTACGCCGGCCTCCGCGCCTCCGCCATTGAGGACTTTAACGCCCACGAGACCACCGGCGCGACCTACGCGATGGCTTCCGCGCAAATCGGCCGCACCACCATTCTCGGCGGCGTGCGCGTAGAAAAAAACACTTGGGAATCGACCCGCAAGTCGATCGATCAGGTCACGCTGCGTGAATCGCCGGTGAAGAATGGCAACGACTACACCAACGTCCTCCCCGGCCTGCATCTGCGCCACGCGCTTCAGCCCAATTTGATCCTACGCGAGAGTTTCAACCGCAGCTACGGCCGCCCCACGCTTAGCCGGCTCACGCTCGGCCGCTCCGAGGACATCAACGGCAACATCGCGGTCGGCAACCCCAACCTCCAGCCCACCACCGCCGACAACTTCGACATCCAGCTCGAACAATACACCGCGCGCGGCGGCCTGTTTTCCGCGGGCTTTTTCTGGAAAAAAATGCAGGGATTTTACTACAATCAGATCTACCGGTTCAACGTGCTCGACGCGAACGACGTCGCCATCCCCGATGTGAACGGCGCGCGCCAGTGGCAGCAGTGGCAGAATTCCCGGGGCGCCGAGAACAAGGGCATCGAGCTGATCGCTCAGCAGAAACTCTATTTCCTGCCCAAACCCTTCAACGGCCTCGGCCTCTCGCTCAGCGCGACGTTCACCGACAGCGTGGCAAAATATCCCGATCGTCCCGGAGAGAAACTCCCGACCTACGGCTTCTCGCACTACATGTTCAACGCCTCGGCCGACTATGTGCTCGGGAATTTTCGCGGCCGCCTCTCCTACCGCTACCGCTCCGAATACCTCGAGGGTATCGACACGACGAAATACCTCGACGACTGGTTCGCCCCGCGCGAGCAACTCGACGCCGAGGTCAGCTACCGTCTCCGCAAAAACATCCGCCTCACCGTGAGCGGCGAGAATCTCACCTCGCGCATTCAAGCCTCCTACCAAGGCACGCTCCCGTATATCGAGGACAACAGCAACTACGGCTGGCGCGCGACCTTTGGGGTGGAAGTGACGTTCTGAGCAGGCCGGACGACTTTCCCGCCGCCGATAGCGCCGTCAGGCGGGAGACGTCGGAGAGGGGTTCGGCACCACCGCCACCGCGGATTCGGCCGGCCCGTCCATCACGCCCAAATTCACCTGCGCGTTCTGCCCCGGTGCCCCGATCGCTTTTGGCCGCACTTTCTTCATCAGTTTATTTGCGCCAACCGGGCGCACCCCGCTCGGGCGGCGAATCTTCTTCGGAGTCTGTGCTTTGATTTCCTGCGAGAGCGCTTTGACCGCTTTGCGCGCCTGCTTAGCCGCCTTCTTTGCCTGTTTGTAGGATTTGCGCGCCTGTTTGAAACCGGCTTTCGCTTCGTGCGCGACGACCTTCATTTCGTCCGCGTGGGCTTTAATTGCCGCCAGCTTCTGTTTCAACGCGGCGACACTGGCGGATTGTTTTGAGACGAGACGTGGCTTTGACTTCATCGCGCGGTGGGGAGTTACGATAGAGTTACAGTCAGAGCGCCCGTCCGCGCAAACGTCCAAATGTTACATTTTTCCGCCGCCAAGCCTCTCTCGCCGGCCCCCGCCGCCGGTGAAGATTCGGTGACAATCCTTCTCCACCCTCGCAGCATCGCCGACCGCAGCCTGATCATTGCGCGCTTGGCTAACTTGTCTCACGCCTCTGCTTACCACACGGTCCCGAACCGTGCGCGACGGCTCCCGGCCGCCACCCGGACGATCCCATGAACGGCCGCGTCATCGCCGTCGGCGACATCCACGGGTGCGCCGAAGAATTCGAGGCGCTGATCGAAAAACTCGCTCTCACCAAGCACGACCGGCTGATCCTGCTCGGCGACTTGGTGAACCGCGGCCCCGACAGCGCCCGCGTGCTGGCGCTGGCCCGTGAGCACGCGCACCGCTCGCTCCTCGGCAACCACGAGCTCCGCCTGCTGAACTACCGCCGCACCGGTGATCCGTCGCATCTCAAGAAGGCGGACTACGAGACCCTGAAGCAACTCAGTGCCAAAGACTGGGCCTACCTCGCCACGATGCCGCTCACCTTTCACCTCCCGGAATTCAAAACCGTGCTCGTGCATGCCGGCTTCCTGCCGGGCCAGTCGTGGCGCTCCCAGCCCGCGCGCGTCGTTACCCGCATCCAAGTCGTGGGGCCGGACGGCGAGCCGCACAAACGTTCCGATTTCCCCGACGAGCCTCACTGGTCGGAAAAATGGATTGGTCCGCCCTTCGTGATTTACGGTCACACGCCACGCCGCGATCCGGCGGTCGGCAAATGGGCGCTCGGCATCGACACGTCGTGCGCCATGGGCGGCGCGCTGACGGCCTGTATTTTGCCGGGCCGCACGTTGGTGCAGGTCCAGGCACGCGAAACATATTTCGAAGGCTAGTCCGTTTTCTCACCCTTGGCCGCCACCGGCAGCGTGATGAAAAACACCGTGCCCGATCCGGGCGCGCTCTCGACCCGCACCTCGCCGCCATGCGCCTGCACGACGTTCTTCACGATCGCGAGGCCGAGGCCGGTGCCGCCCTGCTCACGTGAGCGCGCCTTGTCCCCGCGGTAGAACCGCTCGAAGATTCTCGCCTTCGCCTCGGCCGGGATGCCCGGGCCGTCATCGCGCACCGTCAGCTCCACGCGTGAATCAGCGCGGAGCCCGCCCCCCACGATCACGTTGCCGCTTTCGCGGCCATATTTGATCGCATTGTCGATCAAGTTGGAGAGCACCTGCCGCAGCCGCGCCGGATCGGCGGGGGCGACGGCTCCGGCCGCCACGGTGTTTTCGAGAGTAATGCGCCGCGTGCGCGCGATCGGCGTCGCATCATCAATTGCGTCCTGGGCGGCGGTGCGCAGGTCCACCGATTCAAGCCGCAACTCCATTCGGCCCGAGTCGAGACGCGCGAGTAGCAGCAGGTCGTCGATGAGCAGGGTCAACCGGTTGGCGTGCTTGTCGATGAGCTCGAGAAAGCGCGCCGTCACCGCGGGGTCATCCTTGCCACCGTCAATCAATGTCTCGGTCGCGCTCTTGATCAACGAGAGCGGCGTGCGGAGTTCATGGCTGACGTTGGCCACGAATTCCTGCCGAACCGCCTCCAATTGCCGCAATCGCGTAAGGTCGTGAAAGACGATTACGGCTCCGTCCGAACTTCCATCGGCCGCCCGGAGCGCCAGGGCATTAATCTGGAGGAAGCGCGTGGCCGCCACGCCATCCAGCCGCAGCTCGTGACTCAACACTTCGGGCTCATGTTCGAGCCGGGCGACGAGCGCCGCGACCTCGTGATGCCGCGTGGCCTCCATCACGGTGCGGTCCACGGCGGGCGGTTCAAAGTCGAAGAGGGCTCCCGCCGCGCGATTCGCAATGCGAATGCGGCCGTCGGCCCCGACCACGATAATTCCCTCCACCATGCGGTCGAACAACGCGGCCGTCCGCTCCGCCTGGGCGGCCAATTCCGCCTCACGCCGTGCACTCAACGCGGCGAAGTCGTGCGCCTGCCGGACCTGTTCGTTTACGAGCTGGTCGCGAAACCACAGCGTCGAGAACGCGAATGCCGCCACCAAGACGGCCAAAATAATAATCCACGTGATCATGTCTCGCGTGGAAGGCCGATAACCTCGCGTGTTTTCACTCCTCGGCTTTGAAGCGGTAACCTACGCCCCGAATGGTTTCCAAATGCCGCGCGGCCTCGCCGATCTTTTCGCGCAAGCGTCGCATGTGGGTATCCACCGTGCGGCTGTCGATCGGGTTTTCGTAGCCCCAAACATCTTGCAACAACCGGTCGCGGGTTTGCACGCGGCCCCGCCGACGCGCGAGCAGTTCGAGCAGCTTGAACTCGGTCGCCGTGAGCGTGACGGTTGCGCCCGAGATCTTCACGCTGTGGCGGGGCACATCGATTTCGAACTCCTCGACGCGCAGCACGGTCACCGGTTCCTCGGAGGCCTTCACCCGGGCGAGAAGTTTCTTGATGCGCAGCACGAGCTCCCGCGGGCTGAACGGTTTCGTCACGTAATCGTCCGCGCCCAGTTCGAGGCCGAGCACGCGATCCATCTCTCCGGCCCGCGCGGTGAGCATCAGAATCGGAATGGCCGCGGTGCCCGGATCGCGACGGAGGACTTTGCATACCTCCAAGCCGTCCACTTCCGGCAGCATGAGGTCGAGCACAATCAAGGCCGGCCGCTCGTCGCGCGCGGCGGCGATCGCACGCGCTCCATCTTTTGCGAACAGCGGGGCGTAGCCGGCCTCCTTCAACTTGAAGCCGAGAATCTCAAGCGCGTCCGGCTCGTCGTCGACGATGAGAATCTTAGGCTTCATGGCGCTTGGGGTCGGAGTGCCGGATGTCTTTCGCCTCGTAAAGGTAGACGACTTCCTCGGCGACATTTGTCGCGTGATCGGCGATGCGCTCAATGGCTTTCGAAATCACCATGAGGCGCAGGCACCGCGAGATGGTGGTCGGCCGCTCCACCATGTAGCTGGAAAGTTCCCGGTGCAGCTGCCGATTGAGGTCGTCCACATCTTGGTCGCGCGGAATGACGGCGCGCGCGCGATCGGTTTCGCGGTTGATAAACGCCGTGATCGCCTCGCGGAGCATCTCCAGCGACATCGTCGCCATGCGCGGCAGATCGACGTAGGGCTTGAGCTGCGGCTCGGTGTTGAGCTCGAGCGCGCGGCGCGCGATGGTCACGGCCTCGTCGCCCACGCGCTCGAGGTTCTGGGAGATTTTCATCGCGACGGTGATGAGCCGGAGTTCGGTGGCGAGCGGGGCCTTGGTCAAAAGGTGAATCGCCGTGTCATCGATCTCGATCTCGAAGCGATCGAGGATGTTGTCGTCCTCCTCGACCTTGCGCGCGAGGGCGTCGTCACGCTCGACGAGTGAGCGCATCGCGCGGGTAACCGCCGTCTCCGCGTGGCTGGCCATCGCCAGGAGACTTTCCTTCAGCTTGTTGAGTTCCTCGGTGTAGTGGGTCATGGCGATTAGCCGAAACGACCCGAGACGTAGGCCTCGGTTTGCGGATTGGCGGGATTGGTGAAGATATTGCGGGTGTCGGCGTATTCGATGAGACGACCGAGGTAGAAAAACGCCGTGCGATCGGAGCAGCGCGCGGCCTGCTGCATATTGTGCGTGACGATGATGATCGTGTAGCGCGATCGGAGTTCCTGAATCAGCTCCTCTACCTTCGCCGTCGCCACGGGATCGAGGGCGGAACACGGTTCGTCCATCAAAATGATTTCGGGCTCGACCGCGATGGCGCGGGCAATGCACAGCCGCTGCTGCTGGCCGCCGGAGAGGCCCAGGCCACTGGCATGAAGCCGGTCTTTCACTTCATCCCACAGCGCGGCACCGCGCAGGGATTTCTCGACGACCTCATCGAGCTTCGCCTTGTCGATTTTCCCCTGCAGACGCAGCCCGTAGGAGATGTTTTCGTAGATCGACTTGGGAAACGGATTCGACTTTTGGAAAACCATGCCGACGCGCTTGCGCAGCTCGATCACGTCGACGTCCGGCTCATAGATATCGACGCCGTGAATTTTGATTTGGCCCCGGGCCACACGGGTGCCGTCGATCAAATCGTTCATCCGGTTGAGGCAGCGGAGCAGGGTGGACTTGCCGCAGCCGGACGGGCCGATGAAGGCGGTGACTTTCTTCGCCTCGATCGCGAGGGTGATGTCGTTCAACGCCTGAGACGAACCGTAGAAAAAGTCCACGTGGTTGATGTCGACGATGATGTTCTTCGCGCCGGAGGCCGCCGTGGCCGTCGGCGACGCCGAGGGCACCGTTGCGGTCGGCAGGCGAATGACAGGGTGATCTCTGGCGGTGCGGGCGGAGGGGGCGGAAGGTCGGGTTTCCATGATCTCGGGTTCGGCGGTTACCATTTGTAGCTGTTGCGCAGACGACTGCGGAGGACGATCGACGCCGTGGCGATGAGGGCGACGATCAACAGGAAGACAAAAGCCGTGCCGTATTGCACGCGTTCGGTGTAGTCGTTCTGCGGAATCTTGGAGCTGACGACGTAGATGTGATACGGCAGCGCCATCACACCTTGGAAAAAGAAATCGCCGAATTTCTCGACGTCCCACGGGAGCTTGTCGCGCACGACATACGCCGCGGTGAACATAATCGGCGCGGTCTCACCGGCGACGCGCGCGATGCCGAGGATCGAGGAAGTAAGGATGCCTGGCAGCGCGTAGGGCAGCACGTTTTTCCGAATCGTCTGCCACTTCGTCGCGCCGAGTGCGAGCGACCCCTCCCGAAAACCCTTCGGCACGGCCTTGAGCGACTCCTCGCTCGCGGTGATGACCACTGGCAGAACCATGAACGCCAGCGTGAACCAGCCGGCGAGCAGCGAGACGTTCCAGCCGAAATAGATCACGAACATGCCGAAGCCAAACAGGCCAAAGACGATCGACGGCACGCCGGCGAGGTTGAGGATGGCGAGGCGCACGAAACGGATAAACGCCCCGTCGCGGGCATACTCATTGAGGTAAATTGCCGCGCTCACCCCGAGCGCCAGCGCGATCGTCATCGAACCGACGACCAACAGCACCGTCCCGGCAATGCACGGCCAGATGCCGCCCGCCGAGTAAACGTAGCTCTCGGTTTCGACTTTGGCCGCCGCGGGATTCTGTTCCTTGAACGCCCGGAACTCGCGGTCGCCCATCTCGCGTTTTTTTCCCTCCCACTCGAAAATGTAGAGCGACTCGGGCGCCTGCGTGAGAAACGTCGTGTTGATGAACGGCGCCTCGGCCTTGAACACCGTGCGCGAACCCTTGACGACGATGTTGAGAAACACCGCGGCGCCACAGAGCAACACGAAGTAGGTCGCGCCGCGAAACAGCCAAAACACGATGCGTTCGCCGCGGCGGGCCGCGCTCGGCGGCGCGCGAAAGAGGTGGGAGGAAGGAGTCATCCGATCGAGATGCGGTAGCGACGCACGATTTTCTGCGCGAGGTAGTTGATGACGAGCGAGAGGAGGAAAAGCGCGAGGCCGACCACAAACAACGCGCGATAGTGGATGCTGCCGCGGACCACCTCGCCCATTTCCTGCGCGATGATGCCCGTCATCGTATGCACGGGCTCGGTGATGAACGACAGGCCCTGGGTGAAATCGGGAATCGCGATGCGGTTTCCGGCGCACAGGAGCACCACCATCGTCTCGCCGACCACGCGGCCGAGCCCGAGCAGCACCGCCGAGATAATCCCGGAGAGCGACGCCGGCACGATGATCCTAAGAATCGTCTGGAGACGCGACGCACCGAGGGCGAACGACGCTTCCTTAAAGGCGCGCGGGACATTGTTAAGCGCGTCCTCCGCCAGCGTGAAAATCGTCGGCACCGCGATCAAGGCGAGCAGGCAACCGGCCGTGACGATGTTCAGTCGCTCGCTATAGGGAAACCCCGGCATCCACGACAACCACGGCACCTGTGAGAGCGCTCGCAGCGCCTGACCCAGCACCGCGATGCCAAAGAAACCCAACACCACCGACGGAAACGCGGAGATGAACTCGATGCAGGGCTTGATCACTTTCTGCTCCCGCACCGACGCGATCTGGTTGACGTAGATCGCGGCCCCGACCCCGAACGGCACCGCGATCGCGAGCGCGACGAGCGACACCAATAACGAGCCGACGAACAACGGCATGATGCCATACCAATCCTGCCAGAAGCTCGCCGTGAGCCACTGCCGGCCAAACAAAAACGAGGTGAAGGTCTGCCACACCGGAACCGGCTGTTGGTAGTCCCATGCTTCCATCGCCTGCTCGATCTTGGGGAAGCCGCCGACATAGTCCCGCGTGAGTTGCTTCAATTTCTCCATGCGCGGGAGCAATTCCGGCGCGGGCACCACCGGCGTCGCATCAAGCAACGCCACGAGTGTCCGGGAGAACAACCGACTCGCTTCCTTGTAGCCCGGCAACGCGGAGCGCAGCGGTTGCAGCTCGGCGGCAAAATCCACCGCCTCGATCTTCACGGCGGCGGCTTCCACGGTCCTGCCCTCGTCGAGCAACTGGCGGCGCTCCTCCTTGCGATCCTCGGTGATGGTGAACTTCGTCTTGATTGCCGTGGCCTGCTCCGTGAGTTCCGCCATCAAAGCGCGGAGCGGATCGACCGTCGCGGAAAACTGCTCGGCAAACGTATCGAAAGGCGCGAGGGCGGCATTCGCCTCTTCGAGAGATTTTTTATCCCGCTCGATTGAAATTTTAACCTGCCGGAGCCGGACATCCGAAAGGTAGCGCGTGAGGGCGGCGTGGTCGTCGGTCTGCCGACGGATGAAGTCCACATACTCGAGGCCGGCTCGGCGATAGACTTCAAGGTTCGTCCGGTTCTGGGAGAAGAACCCAAACCCCTCGCGAAAGAGGAAGACGGTAATCAGGGCGAGGACGATAACCGCGATCAGCGCGTTGCCGCCGAAGAAGGCGCGGATCGTATCGTCCACCGTCAGCCCGAGGAAACGCAGCCGTCGCTTCTTAACGGCGAACTCGGGCGCGGCGGGCGGTGCACTGGGCTCAATCATGGTCGCGAATGAGGACGGGCGGGCAAGGAAAGCGGGTCAAGCGGCGGTCTGTTACGTTACGGTCACGAGCGGATTTGAAAACACGCCTGAGGATTGAAGCAGGGCGGGTCACAGACCCGCCCTATTTTTCAAGGCGGCGACAAGTTGTGCCGTGCCAGCGGCCATCGTAATCTGCGGAGCATAGCCCAAGTCGCGGCGGGCGGCGGTGAGGTTGAACCAGTGATCCTTGGCGAGTTCGGCGGCGATGAAGCGGGTCATCGGCGGCTCACCGCGGAGAGGAAGAGCGCGCCAAGCGAATTCGCAGGCGGCGCCGAGGGCGGAGGCGGTGGCGAGCGAAACGCGTTTGGTGAGCGGCGGTTCGCCGAGGGCGCCGAGGAGATCGTTGATCCAATCCCAGAGGAAGATGGGTTCGCCGTTGGTGATGAAGAACGCGCGGCCGGCGGCCGGACGCGCGAGGTGAGAGTTGAGGGCTGACCCGACTTCACTGCGCTTCGGCGCGGCGAGGAGCTGAGAGCCCGAAGCAATCGCGCGCTCGGCGAGGAGATGGGCGTCGACGGCATTTTCGACGTGGACCATGTCGACGCGGTTTTTTCCGTCGCCGACGATGCGCAGCCGGCCAGCCCGCGCGCGCGCCAGCACCCGCGGCACGAGGTGCGGATCGCCGACGCCCCAGATGAGATGCGGGCGGAGCGCGATGGTGCCGAGTGCGGCGGAGTTGGCCACGAGGACTTCGCGCTCGGCGATGGCCTTGGTGAGCGGGTAGGGACTCGGGCAGGAGGTCGTGAGCGGAAGCGATTCGTCGGCGTTGGCGAGCGACTGGCCGTTGTAAACGACACTTGGGGTGCTCGTGTGGATGAACGCGCGGACGCCATGGCGGCGCGCGCCCTCAAGGAGGGCGCGGGTGCCGAGGACGTTGGTGCGGAAAAAATCGCCGTAGCGGCCCCAGACGCCAACTTTGGCGGCGGTGTGGAAAACGGTTTCGATCCCGGCGCAAGCCGCAGCGACGGCGGCCGGATCGTCAAGGGAGGCGCGGATAAAACGCACCCCGCGTTTCTCCAAATCGGGTGCGGGCGTGCGGCCGATGATCGTTACGCGGCGGCCGTCGTCGAGCAGGCGCGCGACGAGGCGGCGGCCGAGAAAGCCGGTGCCACCGGTAACGAGGACGGAGGGGGTGCCCACGGAACACACGGAATACACGGAACAAACCGGGCGGAAGTTATTTCACGCGGGTCGGCGGAAATGGCACCGTGGTGCAGCCGGGAAATACCCGCAGACGCGGCACCACGAAACGCACCAAAGTCACGAAAAGGCTGAAACCGAGGAGGAGTTCTTTCGTTTCTTTGGTGTATTTCGTGAAGGCAAGTCATGGCTTGGGATCGGGCGTGTAGGCTCTGGCTTCGGATGTGGCTGCCCAGCGGGCGAGCGTGAGGCGGTGGATTTTGGCGTTGTGGCGGACGTCGACGGGAAATTTATCGCGGAAGAAGAAGGTCGCGATGGCCGCGGTGTGCGTGTGCGCCCGCGCGAGGGCGCGGAGCTCGCGCGCGAGAACGTGACCCTCGGCTTCGTCCTTGAGCGCGGTTTCGATCACCATCGCCGGGATCTGCGCACCGCGCTCGCCGAGGCCGATGAGCGCGCAGCGGGCGGCGCGGGGATGGGGACGGAAAACCTGCTCGCACGGCTCGGTGTGGATCGTGCCAACGGCGGTTTCGACCCGCTCGGCTTTGCGGCCACAAAACCACAGCTGTCCGTCCGCATCGAAGTAACCGCAGTCACCCATGCGATGCCAGATGCCGGAGGCACCGCGGATCTTGGCGAGTTTGGTGGCGTCGGGCAGCAGGTCGTAAGTTTTGGTCACGACCGGACCGCGCACGACGATCTCGCCGATTTCGCCGGGACGGTGGTCGCGCACGTCGACGATGCCGACGATCGGGCCATCGGTGATCGCGACGATTTTGATTTCGATTTCGGGCACGGGCCAGCCGACGCATGCGCCGGTGACGACCGCCGGATGGATTTCACTCGAGGAGACACTCGCGATCGGCAACGCCTCCGTGGCGCCGTAGGGGCTGTGCAGTTTACCCCGAGTGAGGAAAGCAGGCGAATCCTCCCAGAGCGAGGCCGGCACTGCGGCGCCGGCACAGAGCACGCGCCGGAGTGAGGGCAGCGTGATTTTATTCTGCAGGCAGTGGTCGCCGATTTTGCGCCAGAGCGTCGGTGAGCCGAACGAGTTGGTGACGTTCTCCTGCTGGATCGCCTGGACGATTTTCGCGGGGTCGAGCGCGGCGGGGCGGCGCGGATCGATTTCAGGGATGATGGTCGTCATCCCCAGCGCCGGCCCGAAGAGCGCGAAGATTGGGAGCAGCGGCAGGTCGACCTCGCCGGGCTGGATGCCGTAGGTCGCACGGATGAGGCGCACTTGGGCGTCGAACATCCCGTGCTCGTAGCATACCCCTTTGGGCGAGCCGGTGGAGCCAGAGGTAAACAAAATCGCCGCAAGATGGGTCGGGGCGCTGAAGGCGGCGGGCGGCGAGTCGGCGGCGGACGCGGAACCGACCCGTCCCGTGAGCGAACCACTGGCCGCAACGCGAACCTCCACGGAGCGAAACGCTTCGCGGTGAATCCGGCTGAGCAGGCGCGCGAAGAAAATTCCGACCAGCGCCCGCGGCTGCGAACGCCGCACGCACGCGAGGAAGTTTTCCCGCCCCATGCCCGGATCGATCACGATGGGCACGGCTCCTAGGCGGAAGAGCGCGAAGACCGACGCGAGCAGGGGCAAACCCTGCCGCACCATGACGAGCGTGCGATCGCCGCGGCGGACGCCGGCGCGCGCGAGTCGGGCGGTCCAGCCCGCGACCTCGGCGTCGAGTTCGGCAAAACTCAGGGTGAGGTATTTAATGGCACCTTTGCGGGTGCGGCCGCGGGGGATTTTCAAAGCCGGGACGTCCGGTTGGGCCGCCGCCATGAGCGCGAGGTGGCGCGCGATGTTGGCGTTGTCCACCGCTTCGGGACGAACGGGTTCGGGCATACGAAGGAAATGCGCCATGGTGGCGCCCCATGACAACCAAAACGCCGCGTCGGTCGGACGCGGCGGGAAGTTAACGGGAATTTCGAAACCGAAGCCGGCTCAGTAATCGCGCAGCGTGATCAGGCCCCAGAGAATGGTGACCTTGGAGCCCGACGGACCGTTTTTGCCGACGAGCTTGGAGATATCCGTGTCCACTGTGGTCGGACTGGTAGGCTGGAACGAGTCGGAAGCGACCGTCACGGCTCCACCGAGAACCGTGGTTTCCCGGCCGCCGCTGGAGGTATTACGCGTGGCACAACCCGATGCGCAGGCAACCAAAGCAAGAACAGCGGCAAGGCGGAGAGTCGATTTCATGGGGAGCGGGGAGGTGGGACGCTGAGCGGCGGGGAAAAGTTTCGCAAGACTGCGGATCAGGCGGGCTGTAGGCGGGATTTGAGCGCCGGTTCAGTGCGGAGCAAATTGGCCTGCCAAGGGAGCAGGATATTCCCGATGTCCTCCGGGGAGCGGGCGATGCGCGCGAGTTGGCCGCGGTTGGCGATGAGGGTGCCCTCAATCTTGAGCCGATGCGCCACGTGATCGCGGTCGGTGCGGATGCGCTCTTGGAACTCCACCTCGGATTGACTCAGGGAGATGTGGTTGGGGTCGCGACCGGGGCGGCGAGGAAGGGTGCGCGGATCGCGAGCCAGGCCTTCGCGCAAAGCGACCGCGAGCGAAGGGAAAATCCGATCGTGACGCTTGCCGAGATGCACTTGGGCGAGGATGGCAGACTCGGATTCTCCGGCCTCGGCGGCATCGGCGATTTTTTGGATGAGGGTGTTGCCGCAAACCTTGAAGGGCGGCGTATCGAGCCGGGCCGCCTGCGCCTCGCGCCAGTGCCAGACCGCATGAAGCACACAGAGGCCGGGGCCCCGCAGGCGCTCGGTGCGGCCGATGCGCCAGTCATTCTCGGTCGCGGGCGCGAAGCCATCCAAACCCGCGGCGATCTGGGCGCGGCACTGCTGGTCGAGCCAGTCGAGGCGGCCGAGTTTTTTCAGCTCGCGGGTAAGAATGTCGCGCAAGGCGGGGAGGTGCCAGACATCGAGCGCGGCGTAGTTGAGGAGTTTCGGCGTGATGGGGCGCTGCGACCAGTTCGCCTTCTGGCCGGACTTGTCGACGGCGACGGCAAAGTGCTGCTCGAGCAGCGAGGCGAGGCCGATGCGCTGGCGGCCGAGCAGCTGCGCGGCGAGCATGGTGTCGAAGAGGCTGTGCGGCGTGAAGCAGCAGAGATCGTAGAGCAGCCGCATGTCGAAATCACTGCCGTGCATGATGAGGTGCTTTTTCGCGAGCACCTTCCAGAGCGGCTCCAGTTTCAGGCCGGGCGCGAGCACATCCACGAGAAAGGTCTCCCCATCGACCAGGAACTGCAGGAGGCAGACCCGCGTCTTGTAGTGATACATGTTGTCCGCCTCCGTATCGAGGGACACCTCGTCGACCCGCGCGAGCGCGGTAAGCAGCGGTCCGAGCGAGCCGGGCTGGTCGAGGAGCAGAAAAGAAGGAGGACGCGTGGTCACTTTCACGCCGAGCAAACGGCGGAGACGTGAAGGAAGGAAGCGGGAAATCATGCGTGGGCTAGGCGGGGTTATTCCACGCGGTCGCGAACGCATCAATCAGCAAAGGGAGATCTTCGTGATAGCCACCTTCGAGCAAGGCGGCGGCGGGAATGCCCCGCTGGGCCCGCACCTCGGCGAGCCAGCGGCCAAGCGTGGCAAAGTCTTCGCGTTCGAGCGTCATGGATGTGATTGGGTCGCGGGCGTAAGCGTCGAACCCGGCTGACACGAGGATGAGGTCCGGCGCAAACGCGACGACGGCATCGAGCGAAGCCCGCAGCGTTGCCATGTGATCCGCGCGCGGCGTGTGTGGGGCGACGGGCCAGTTCCGCGTCCGCGGCCCTAGGTCGTGCGTGCCGGTGCCGGGGTAACCAGGATGTTGGTGGACGGAAGCGAAGAATAAATGGGCCGAGGCGGCCTGTGCGTGGAGGATGGACTCGGTGCCGTTGCCGTGGTGCGCATCGAAATCCCAGACGGCGACGCGCGTGGCCCCGAGTTGCTTTTGCGCGTAGAGGGCCGCGATGGCGATTTGGTTGAGGTAACAAAAACCCATCGCCTGCGAGGCGGTCGCGTGATGGCCGGGCGGGCGCATCAGTGTAAAGACGGGCGACTTCTTTTCCAGCGCGTGTCGGGCAGCCTCCAACGCCGCGGCGACAGCGCGGCGCGCATGCCCGCCGATGCCCTCAAAATAAGGCGTGTCCGCATCGAAGTCCCGCGGCTGGCTCAATCGCTTGAGGTGGGCAGGCGCATGGGCGAGGAGCAACACGTCGTCGGCTGCCACCGACTCGGCCGGCACGCGCCACGTCCAGTCGGGATGCGCTGCGCGCAAATGTGCGACCGAGCGCGTGACGCGCGCCGGCTGCTCCGGTCGCAACGAGGAGCCATAGTCGGCGCAGCGGGGATCGTGCAGGATGAGCATAGCGGAAATGGCCGCAAAAAGACGCAGGAGGCGCAAGAAACGAAACGGTGGGCCGCATCGGATTTTATCTTTTGCGCTTTCTGCGCCTTTTTGCGGCCCTAACTCCGATGAAAGTCGTTGTGCTCTGCTCCGGTGGGATGGATTCCGTGACTGCGCTCCACTGGGCGCGGCGCGAGCACAACGTCGTCGCGGCGGTGAGCTTCGACTACGGGGCCAAGCACAACCACTGCGAGATCCCGTTTGCGGCCGAGCACGCGCGGATATTCGGGATTCGCCACGAAACCATCGCCCTCGATTTTGTGAACCGCTTGTTCGCGTCCGACCTATTGAAAAGCGGCGGTGCGATTCCCGAGGGCCACTACGAGGCGGAAAACATGAAGCAAACCGTCGTGCCGTTTCGCAACGCGATCATGCTCTCGATCGCGTGCGGCATGGCGGAGAGTGCGGGCGCGGAGGGTCTCGTAATCGCGGCGCACGGCGGTGACCACGCGATCTACCCGGACTGCCGCGAGGAATTCATGCGCGCCATGGGCGACGCGATGCGGCTCGGCACCTACGCCGGCGTGAAACTGCTGCGACCGTTCATTGCGTTGAACAAAAGCCAGATCGCCTCAGAGGGGGTGCGCCTCGGCGTGGATTTCTCCCGCACCTGGTCGTGCTACAAGGGCGGCGACGTCCACTGCGGCAAGTGCGGCACCTGCGTCGAGCGCCGCGAGGCGTTCCAACTGGCCGGGCTCAAGGACCCGACGATCTACGCGGCGATGCCGCCGCTGCCGCCGAAGCCGTCATGCTGATCGCCGAGATTTTTTATTCCCTGCAGGGCGAGGGCGAACTGACCGGCGTGCCGTCCGTTTTCGTCCGCACCAGCGGGTGCAACCTGCGCTGCAACTGGTGCGACACGCCCTACGCCTCATGGTCGCCGGAAGGCCGGCCGATGGAAGTGGCGGAAATCGTCGCCGAGATCGTGAAACACCCGGCGAAGCACGTGGTGCTGACCGGCGGCGAGCCGATGATCGCGCCGGGCATCCATGAGCTGGCGTTCCAGCTCGAGGAGCGGGGCTATCACATCACGATCGAGACGGCCGCCACGGTGCCGC